>NZ_JBQFOD010000002.1:0-350841 GCF_056533095.1 Ruegeria sp. H3
ACTGCGCCGTGTCACACCCAACATGCGTCCCAGTCAAACTCAAATGATCCCGCAAAAAACCAGACAATAACGTCCGACCCTCTACATCGCCGCTCACGGCCTTACCGTTCACAGTCATGGAGACCTGTGTCATGAATTCCTCCCGGTCAAATGTTTCTCCCTGTGGCCGAGTTAAGCACGGGAGCCATTGTTTGAGAACACAAATCTTGTCGTATTCAATGCGTCAAGCGTCGTGTAACGCTCATGATTTCGTGCATTGGCAAAGCAGGTCAAAATACGCTGGCGTCACGGTTTGCGTTGCGCCCTAGGCTGGGGCCGCGTGGGAATTTCCTTGAGCAATCCACCCACTCCCATCGCCGCGATATCGGCGCCGGTGGTTTCAACCCCGCAGGCCACACGGGACAAAACCCAATCCGCCCCGTTCAAAGCCGGCGAGCGCGCGCAACCCGGCAGTCCGATCACAGGACGCTTACCCAACGACCCCAGAAACAGCAGATTTCCAGGATCAACCGGCATGCCAAACCGATCCACCACCCCTCCGGCTTCACGAATGGCTGACGGGGCCACATCATCCACATCCGAAGTTGCCGAGGCGGTCAGGATCATCAACAGGTCCCCTGGCGTCTGAGCGATTGCCGCAGCGATCTGGCCGCTATCGTGAGGCACGATCTGAACGTCGCTCAGCTCCATCCCCAACAGTTCGACACGCCCTTTTATGGCTGCGATGCCTTTTTCATTCCGTGGGCCACCGGGAATATCAGTGACGATGAGCCCAGCGGTTCTGTGAACCGGTGCAATCAATCGAACCGCGTTTTGTGCGAAGTTTGCGGCGCGCCGAACGTCAGCCTCGGGAACCGCATAAGAGATGATCTTGATCGTTGCGACCATACCCCCATCGCTCATTTGCTGGTGCTGAGGCACGGTGGCGACCGTGATCACCGGGTTGACCCGATTGAACTGTTCCAGCGCGTCGACATCTAGGTTTACGACGCCCGGACCATCAGCCAAAAGGTTCACGCGCCCGGTAAACGCTTCGGTGATCCGCAGATTGGCAGCCTCTGCATCGGGAACCAAAGCGCGCGCCAAAAGACCAGCCGCCTCATCCTCATGGCAATCGCCGGGATCCAGTTGCGCGACGGTGACTTCGGTCAGCCCGGCTTGGGTCAGTCCCGCAATGTGATCATCTGAGAGGGTCAATCCCTTGCGCAGCTTGCGCCCGTTTGCTGAAACTGAATGCGCAAGGATCGTTCCCTTCGCCTGATCAACGGGCAATGGGCCAAACTTCATGCCTTGCCCCGCAGAACAGCCGTCATTTGGGCCAGAATGGCCACTGCAATCTCGGACGGATCAGACGCCCCGATGTCCAGACCAATAGGTCCATGGATCAGATCGATCTGTGTGTCGGTGAACCCGGCAGCTTGCATCCGCGCGACCCGTTTCGCGTGGGTTCGGGTCGAACCGAGCGCGCCAATGTAGAACACATTCGCCTCAAGCGCGGCTTGCAGTGCCGGGTCATCCAGCTTTGGGTCATGGGTCAGCAACACGACGGCGGTACGCGTATCCAATCCCAGCTTGGCAACGGCCTCATCCGGCCAATCCGTGAGAATAGTCTCGCCAGGAAAGCGGGCGTCAGATGCGAAAGCCTCACGCGGGTCGACAATTGCGGGATCATATCCGGCGATCCGAGCCATCGGCACAAGCGCCTGCGCGATGTGAACCGCGCCGACGACGATCAGCCGAAGCGGCGGATTGTGGACGGCAACAAAGGTTTTGCCATCTTCTTCGAAACCCGACCGGTCCATGCGCAAACGGTCGGGATGTTTGTTGCGCCGCAGGGACCGGTGGCCGCTGTCGATATTGACCTCATAGGCCAAGGGCTCGCGCGCTGCCCGCGCGGAGACCAGTTCGGCCAGCATGGGTTCGGGCAAAACCTCGCCCACCGGCTCGACCAAAACCCTGATGGTGCCGCCGCAAGCGAGACCGACGGCAAAGGCGTCCTCGTCGCTGACACCAAATTCCAATAGGCGTGCCTCACCCTCGTCGATAGCTTCCAATGCCTCGACAATCACAGCGCCTTCGACGCAGCCACCCGAGACAGAGCCTTCGATCCGACCATCGCCACCGATGACCAACTGCGCACCGACGCGCCGCGGCGCACTGCCCCAGGTTTCGACAACAGTCGCAAGGGCCGCGCCGCACCCGCTGCGATACCAGTCCAGAGCCGTTTCAGGGCTGTTGTCGAATCTCTGCATCAGAGCCTCCTGCGGTGTATCGCTTCAACATAGTGAGCCATGATACAAAGAAAAGCGTAGGCGTGTTGCTGTGATATCAGATTGATCCTATCTCGCCCGGCTTCTAATCTGTCATCATGCTTGGAATCAAATCCGGCAGACCCCCAGAATTTCAGAACGGAGACACAGAGTTGAAACGCATTCTTACACTCGGCGCCGCAATCGGCATGTTGGCTGCAACCGCAGCCTCTGCGGATACATATGAACGCTACGGTGAGGTCGAAGGCTGGAAAGTCTTCATCGATAATGAGCGTAAATCCTGCCTGATCGAAGCCATTGATGACGCTGAAAATGTGGTCCAGATGGGACTGACCGAAGATCGCGGCGTTGGCTATGTTGGTGTGTTTACCAAAGCCAAGACAAACATCAAACGCGGCGAGAAAGAAGCCGTGGCAATCCTTCTGGGCGACAACCTCTATCTGGGCGAAGCCACGGGCATGAAGGGCAACATCACCAAAGGCTATTCCGGCGGGTATGTCCTGTCTGATGACCCTCAGTTTGCGGAAGACATCGCGAAGAAGCAGGTGATGATCGTTTTCCCCGAAAAGGAGTTCGCCTTCACCGTCGATCTGACCGGCACCTATAAGGCCATGGAAATGGCGCGGGAGTGCAACGCAAAACAACTGGGCTAAATCCTAGCCTGAAAGCGCGGACATAAGCCGCGCTTTCTCACCCATGTCACCGGGCTCCGAGATGACGGTCGCCAAGTCTTCAAGCGAGGCAATGGAGTGACCGGCCCGAAAACTATCGACATGTGGCAGCATCGCTGCCACACCCTGCGCCTTGGGCGCAAAGCCATCCCAGCGCAGCAGCGGATTGAGCCAGATCAGGCGGCGCGCAGACAGGTGCAACCGTTCGGTTTCCTTGGCTAACGCTTCTGCGTCACCCCGATCCAACCCGTCCGAGATCAGCAGGACGACTGCACCCTGCCCCATTACGCGACGCGACCAATCGCGGTTGAACGCGTGCAGGCACTCTCCGATCCGCGTGCCCCCTTCCCAATCCTGCGCCTCGGCCCCCGCAGCGGCCAAAGCGGCATCCACGTCACGTTGGTGCAGATGACGAGTAATGTTGGTGAGCCGAGTTCCGAAGGTAAAGGCATGGACCTTTGCCCAACCCGCCCCCTTGGCGTTCGAGACCGTGTGCAGGAAGTGCAGGATCAACCGGCTGTATTGGCTCATCGACCCAGAGATGTCGCAAAGCACCACCAGATTGGGCCAACGCGGCCGCTGTTTTTGCCGGGCTATTTCGTGGAGTTCACCCCCTTGTCGCATTGCGGCACGCAGGGTTCTGGCCCGATCTATCCGATGACCAACATGACTCGGCTGTCCACGGCGGCTTTCAATAGGTTTAACCGGCAGGCTGAGACGCGCCAAAAGGCGTTTGGCCTGGGCAATCTCTGCCGTGCTCATCTGTTCGAAATCCAGGCTGCGAAGCCTTTCTTCGGAGGATGCAGTTTGTAACGCGTCGATATCGAGCTCGGTCTCGCCCTCATCATTCGTGCTCTCGGGCTGGTCGCGCTCGACCCCATCCAGCAACGCCTCTGCCGCCCGTTTTTCGGCCGCGTCCGCCTTGCGTTCCTCCTGCACCCCACGAATGGCGGGCAGCATCATGGACATCATATGTTCCAGATATCGCGGGTCGCGCCAGTAGAGGCGAAAGACCTGAGCAAAAACGGTGCGATGTTCGGGCCGGTTCACGAAACAGGCGTGCAGGGTCCAATAGAAATCCTGCCTTTGGGTAAAACCGGCAGCCTGTACTGCCCGAATCGCATCCACCACACGCCCCGTCCCGATCGGCAGCCCCGCTTTGCGCAAGGCCCGTGCGAAATGCGTGATGTTCTGAGCCAGCTTCGGGTTGTCGGGGATATCAAGCGGGAGTTGTTCAGCCATTACCGTTCATGGGGGCTCTGCCCCCAAACCCCCGAGGTATTTTTGAACAGAAGAAGCATCAGGCGGGTTCGAGATTGGCTTTGGCCTCGTCCAGAATGCGTTTCGCTTCCGAGCCCTGCAGCTTCTGGATGTCGTCCTGGTATTTCAGGATCGCGCCCAACGTGTCGCCAATCACCTCGGGGCTGAGGTTGATGACGTCCAGAGCCAACAGGCATTTAGCCCAGTCGATCGTTTCGGCCACGCCGGGTTTCTTGAACAGGTCTTCGGTGCGAAGACGCTGAACAAAGGCCACAACCTCGCGACTAAGGGCCGCGGCGGCTTCGGGCGCGCGGGCGTGCAAAATTTCAATCTCACGATCGAAATCAGGGTAGTCGACCCAGTGATACAGGCAACGGCGCTTCAAGGCGTCATGTACCTCGCGGGTTCGGTTCGAGGTGACGATGACGATGGGCGGTTCGGGTGACTTGACAGTGCCGAGTTCCGGGATCGTGACCTGAAAATCGCTGAGTGCCTCGAGAAGGAAGGCCTCGAACGGTTCATCCGTGCGATCCAACTCGTCGATCAGCAAAACCGGCGCGCCGTATTCATCGGGCCTCATCGCTTGCAACAACGGGCGCTCGATCAGGAAATCATCTGAGAAAAGTTCTGTTTGCAGCGCGTTTCGATCTGCACCCCCGGCAGCCTCGGCCGTGCGGATCGCCACCATCTGGGCCGGGAAGTTCCATTCATAGACAGCGGAAGAGGCATCCAGCCCCTCATAGCATTGCAGCCGTATTAACCGTCGGTTCAATCCGGCGGCCAGCGCCTTGGCAATCTCGGTCTTGCCAACCCCAGCTTCGCCTTCCAGAAACAGGGGTCGACCCAGTTTCAGCGATAAAAACACCACGGTCGCCAAAGCACGTCCGCAGACATAACCCTGCTCTCCCAACATGGTCTGAACCGCATCAATCGATTGCATCTTTGACATGGCATCCCTCCGTCCGCCCAAAAGGTCACGCTGGGCGCCGGTCGTCAACCCGGCCCGATATGGTCCCTTAGTCGCATCCGGGCTCTTTTCCACCGGCTCGCGCTATGTTAGCGGGGCGTCATGACCGAAAGCATCACGATCCGCCGCCCCGACGATTGGCATCTGCATCTGCGCGATGGCGCGATGCTGAAGGCCGTCCTGCCCGAAACCGCGCGTCATTTTGGGCGTGCGATCATTATGCCCAACCTAGTACCCCCGGTTGTGACCGGTGCGCTGGCTGCCGCGTATCGGGATCGCATTCTGGCTGTGCTGCCAGAAGGCATGCATTTTGAACCGCTGATGACTCTGTATCTGACCGAGGATACCGACCCGAGCGATCTGGCTGCGGCCCATGCCAGCGGATTGGTCAAGGCTGTGAAGCTTTATCCGGCAGGGGCAACGACCAATTCAGCCTCGGGCGTGCGAGATTTCGACAAGGTTCGCCCGGTGCTTGAGAAAATGGCCGAGATTGGTCTGCCCCTATGTGTGCATGGGGAGGTCACAGACGCCGAGATCGACATCTTCGACCGTGAGGCCGTGTTCATCGACCGCGTTCTTGACCCGATCCGCAAAGCCACGCCGGGCCTGCGTGTGGTGATGGAGCACATCACGACCCGCGATGGCGTTCAGTATGTTGCCGCCAACGACACGGATCTGGGTGCGACGATTACGGCGCATCACCTGATCATCAATCGCAATCACATTCTGGTAGGCGGGATCAAACCGCACTACTACTGCCTTCCGGTTGCCAAGCGCGAAGAACATCGGCTTGAGTTGCTGAAAGCCGCGACATCGGGTGATCCACGTTATTTCCTGGGCACGGACAGTGCACCGCATACGGATGACAACAAGGAAATGGCCTGTGGTTGCGCCGGGTGTTTTACCGCGACCAACACGATGTCACTGGTGGCAGAAATGTTCGACCGTGAAAGTGCCATGGACAAGTTGGAAGGGTTCGTCTCGCTGAACGGACCCGCCTTCTATCGCCTGCCGGTGAACGAGGACACCATCACGTTGGCCAAAGGCCACCCGGTCGAATATCCCAACAAGATCGAAACCGAAGACGGCCCCGTTACGGTGTTCGATCCCGGCTTCCCTCTGCACTGGCGCGTGGTTTAACCCGCCAGTTTTGCAGCCAGATCGCGGGCGCGACCTCCGGTGCGCAGCATCGACCAGATCACGTCTGCCTCATCGGCGCCGATCAGCTTGGACGCTTTGGCGCGCACACGATCCTCTCGATCCGGCAGGGATATCGGGGTTATCAGGTCATGCGTTGCCTCAAGCCGGGCCCCATCGCGGCGCAGCAGGGCCAGATGGGCTTGCGTCTCGGACAAAGCCTCGTCTGCTTCGACCACGATACGGTCCTGCAGCGATTTGACACGCGGGTCCGCGCAGACTTTCTGCGAGTAGCTTCCGGGCAAGGCGGTATCATAGCCAAAGGCCTGCATAGCGATCACCGCGCGGTAGGAGAACTTGGCTTCCAGCCCTGTGGTAGGTGACATCTGGTTGCAGACGCTCATCCAGCGCGGATGCGTTTTGACCTTGATCTCAGCGACTTCGGGTTCGGCGATATCCAGATCACGTGCCGCCTCAAGCGCCGCATGCAATCCATGACAACAGGCGTGGAACTTGTGGCTAACGGATTCGAACAGCCATTCATCTCCGAGACCGTCCAGCGCTGCGGCGTCATTGGCAGCCCCGTGATGGGTGGCACCAAAACCAAACGGGCCCTCCATTGCGTTCTCGTTAGGCTCAAACCCTTTGTGAATCAGAAGCGCAGCCTCGACACCCGCAGCAGAGGCCATCCCAGCATTATAGGGTTTGCCCATCGTCCCGAATTGCGCCTTCAGACCCGCCGCGCGGGTCGCCGTCAGTCCCAGCACCTGCCGCATCTGACCCGCGCTGAACCCCAGAATGCGCCCGACCGCAACCGCTGCCCCAAAGGCCCCTGCTGTGGCCGTTTGATGAAACCCGTTCTGATAGTGACCACGGCCCAGCCACAGCCCGATACGGATTGACGTCTCCATCCCGACCAACGCCGCCTCCAGAAGATCGACCAGGATACGATCATCCCACTCTGACGCGGCCAACGCCGCAGGTAGGACAGCGACCGAAGGATGGCCGATATGGGCAAAATGGGTGTCGTCATAATCCAACGCATGGGACACTGTGCCATTAACCAAAGCCGCAGTACGTAAGGGCGCAGCGCCTCCACCGAACAGATGCGCCTGCGCTGCGCCTTTCTCGTCCATCGCCATGTCGCGGACGATGGTCGCAACGGGCTCATCAATACCGGCCCGACCAACGGCAACCCAATCTAGAACAGAAAGCGATGTGACGATGCGCGCCTGCGCGGTGGTCGTGATGGGGCCTGCGGCAAATGCCGCCAGTGTTGAGGTGAAATCTGACATGAGGCGCAGTCTAGCGTGCGCCAAGCGCGGGTAAAGCCTTAGCTGTAAAGCGAGGCGGCGCGGGCCTCGAACGCACGCACGATGCGCAGCATGGCTTCGTTAAAAACAACACCGATGATGCCTTGCAAGATAGCGTTCTTGAACTCAAAATCCACGTGGAATGAGACATTGCACCCACCTTCGGGCGCGTCCTCAAACTGCCAATCGGATTTCATGTATTTGAACGGGCCATCCAGATACTCGGTATCGATCTTCTTCTGATCCGGATAGAGGGTCACCCGGCTGCCAAATCGTTCACGGAACACCTTGAACGAGATGACCAGATCGGCCTCCATCACTTCAGCCTCGCCCACCGCATAGGTTTTGCGAATACGGGCAGCCGCGCACCAGGGCAGAAACTGCGGATACTGGGCGACATCCGCGACCAGATCATACATCTGTTGGGCGGTGTATGGCAGGTGGCGCGTTTCCGAGTGAATTGGCATGGCATTCAGGCATTATAAGGTGACATTGGCGCGTCATGTCGTATGTTGCGCGCCAAAGATCAAGGGGGCAGCGATGAGCGACCGCGCATATGTGATAGATGAGATGATCTCGGCCAAGGCCATCGCGGCGCGGATCGAGGAGCTATGTCGCGAAATCACCGAAGAGTTTGGCAATACAGACAAGCTGGTTGTGGTTGGCCTGTTGCGCGGTAGTTTCGTGTTCATCGCCGATCTGGTGCGCGAGCTGGACCTACCGATCGAGGTGGATTTCCTTGAGGCCTCGTCTTACGGCGATTCGATGGAGAGTAGTCGGGAAGTTCGCATTCTCAAAGACTTGCGCGGCGCAATTGAAGGGCGTGATGTGCTGGTTGTCGAAGATATCGTCGACACCGGCCATACGCTGAACCACGTCACAAACCTGCTGCGCAGCCGCGAGCCAAATCGCCTGAAATCCATTGCTCTTCTGGATAAACCCAGCCGGCGAGAGGTCGATTTCCGCTCAGACTGGATCGGGTTTGAAATCCCGGATGAATTTGTCGTGGGCTATGGCATCGACTACGCGCAGCGCAATCGCAACCTGCCCTTTATCGGCAAGGTCAGGTTCACCGAAGACGTGTAAGCAGCGGTTTCAGCCCAGAATCTGACGGATCGCGTTCAGGAAGATATCCGTTCCGACCGGGATTAAGGCGTCCGGGAAATCGTAGTCCGGATTGTGGAGTTGCGGGTGATCGCGCCCTGCCCCCAGCCAGAACATCGCCGTTTTCGCACCTTTGCTAAACTGTCCGAAATCCTCAGAAAACCGCTGCGGTTGGTCGGTCAGGTCACAGGTAGTGTTTTGTGCGGCGCATGCATGGGATAAAATATCGACGGCATCCGCATGATTGGTGCAAGCGTCAAAGACATCTTCGTACGTGATCGAGGCGCTAAGCCCGTCGGATCGCGCGATCTTTTGCACCAGCGCTTCGGCGTCTGATACCAGCTTGTCCATGCGTTGATCAGATACCGTGCGTAACGTCACCCACAATTCGGCCTGCCCTGGGGCAACGCCAAATGTTTGCTCTCCTAAACGCGCATGAGTGATAGTCGTAAGCGCGTAGTCCTCGCTTAGGTCGCCACCCGTACCAAGGCCCGTGAGCCCGGGGATCAGGGCTGATACCGCACCCGCCGGGGATACCCCATCCTGAGGCGCTGCGGCATGCGAGGTTTTGCCCGTCAACTCAATCCGCATCCCGCGCGAGGCGCAATTGGCAGGGCCTTTGCACAGCTCGACCCGACCAAGCGAAAGACCCGGCAAGTTGTGCAACGAAAACACATAGTCGGGCGCGACCTCGGCAAAACGCGGATCAGCGCGAAACGCTTTGGCCCCCTGCCCGGTTTCTTCGGCGGGCTGGAAGATCAGGGCAGTACGTCCGCGCAGTGGGCGTTGCTGTTGCAAGGCCAACGCCACGCCCAGAACCATCGCCATATGACCATCGTGACCGCAGAGATGCCCCTTACCCGACACTTGCGACCGATATGGCATGCCCGAAAGCTCCTGTATCGGCAACCCATCCAACTCGCACCGGATCGCAACGCAAGGGCCGCTCTGTCTGCCGTCGAAGATGGCGGCAACGCCATGCCCTCCGAACCCCGTTAGCACCAAGTCTGCGCCTGCGTGCCGCAACTCCTCCGCCATCCGCGCAGCGGTGGCTTGTTCCTGTCCAGACAGTTCGGGTTGTTGGTGCAGTTCGTGGCGCAGCTGCGTGAGCCGCGCCAGATGGTCTGGCGTCACGCCTGCCCCAGCTTTTCTTGCCGGGCGGCGCGCAGGCGGGCGAAATCATCACCGGCATGGTAGGAAGAGCGCGTCAGCGGTGTAGCCGAAACCATCAGGAATCCCTTCCCATAAGCCGCCTTTTCATAGGATTCGAACTCTTCGGGCGTTACGAACCGATCCACCGCGTGATGTTTAGGCGTCGGCTGCAGATACTGCCCGATGGTCAGGAAATCGATGTCGGCTGCGCGCATGTCATCCATGACCTGGGCAACCTGCTGCTTGTCTTCGCCTAACCCAACCATGATGCCGGATTTGGTAAAAATCGACGGGTCCAGTTCTTTTACCCGCTGCAACAAACGCAGAGAATGGAAATACCGCGCACCAGGACGCACCTCGGGATAAAGGCCCGGAACGGTTTCCAGATTGTGGTTGAACACATCCGGTTTCGATTCCACCACGGTCTCCAACACCTCCGGATCACATTTCAGGAAATCCGGCGTCAGAATTTCGATGGTTGTCTTGGGCGAACGATGACGCACCGCGCGAATAGTTTGCGCAAAATGATCTGCACCACCATCCTTTAGGTCATCCCGATCGACAGAGGTGATCACCACGTGGTTTAGACCCAATTTTTCAACTGCATGCGCCACACGGCCTGGTTCGAAAACGTCCAGCGCATCGGGACGCCCGGTGGCGATGTTGCAAAAGGTGCAGCCCCGGGTACAAATCTCACCCATGATCATCATGGTGGCGTGACCCTGGCTCCAGCACTCGCCCACATTGGGGCAGCCGGCCTCTTCGCAGACGGTGACCAGATTATTTTCGCGCATGATCCGATGGGTTTCGGCATAGCCTTTACCACCGGGCGCCTTCACACGAATCCATTTGGGTTTTTTCGGCTGCGCATTGTCCGGACGGTGAGCTTTTTCCGGATGACGTTGTTCTGGGATCTTCAGATCTCGCACGGGCCGCTTTCCTAGCATTGGGTCAACTTTGTGTACCTATAGCATAGTGCACTGAAGCCGGTTACGCCAGCGCTGCATAGCCGCTATGCATGCACATCACGCAAGCGCAGAATAAGACGGGAATCAAAGCAATATCGCTTTGTTTTTTCATTTACTTCCTGTTGCTTAGAGACAACTCGCATACGCAGCATTTCTACGATTGAAGGCCCGGATCAACTGTCTTAATCCCAAGCCAATTCAATATGAATCACAGGAGATCCAGCATGAAATCCGGCGCAAAACTGCCTGATGTCACCTTTCACACCCGCGTCCGGGATGAGGCCGTCGAAGGCCTCAACCCCTACCGCTGGCAGGATGTCACTACAGCGGATTACTTCGCTGGCAAGCGGGTTATCCTGTTCTCGCTGCCCGGTGCGTTTACCCCGACCTGCTCGACCTACCAACTGCCGGGTTTCGAGAAGGGCTATGGCGACTTCATCGCCAAAGGCGTTGATGCCATCTACTGCATGTCGGTCAACGACAGCTTTGTGATGAACAAATGGGCGCAGGATCAGGGGCTGAAAAACGTCAAGGTCATCCCGGACGGGTCCGGTGAATTCACCCGCAAGATGGGCATGCTGGTCGACAAAGACAATCTTGGTTTTGGCATGCGGTCCTGGCGCTATGCAGCGATCATCAATGACGGTGTGGTCGAAGTTTGGTTCGAAGAGCCCGGTCTGATGGATAACTGCCCCGAAGACCCGTATGGGGTTTCCTCGCCCGAGAACCTGATGAGACACTTGGAACAGGCGGCAGAGCCTGAATTGGCCTAAGCCAACTTCAACACCCAAGATCTGGCCTGCCCCTTGGCAGGCCATTTCATGTTCGGGTTGCCGTTACGATCTGTTCACCCACATCGCGGATCACGTGTTCCAGCCTTTCTGCCCAATCAGCCTTGCCGCTCGAGGCACGGTGAACCAGCCCGACAGTGCGTGCAGGCTGAGGGCTGCCAAACCGCAATAGTCGCAGGCCTGGAACGGCCTCAGCCTCCGCATGGGCAGCGAGCTCAGGCATCAGGGTCAAGCCAAACCCCTCGGCCACCAACCGCGACAGCGTCGCCAGGGATGAGGCCCCCATGTTGATCTGCCCGCTGCCCCGGTCCTGACCGCAAACCTCGAGCGCCTGATCGGTCAGGCAATGCCCATCTTCCAGCAGCATCAATTGAGCAGATTGCAGATCAAGCGGGCGCAGCATATCCGGGCTTGCTGATACCTTTTCAAGACGCGCCGCACTGCCTGCCAAAAGGAACTGATCCTGAAACAGAGGTGTTTCCCGGAATTCGGTGCCACCAACCGGCAAGGCCAGCACAGCCGCATCAATCTCTCCCGCGCGCAGCAAGGCCAACAGACGCTCGGTTCTGGCCTCACGTATCTGCACCCGCAGCGAAACATCACCCGAACGCAGACCAGCCAGAACGCCAGGTAAAAGATAAGGTGCAATCGTTGGGATAATGCCAATAGACAAGGACCTGTGCCCGCCCGAATGATCACGCGCAAACTGATCCAACCGATCAGCGGCGCCAAGGATCAGCCGCGCGCGCTCCAGCACATCGCGTCCCAATGGCGTCAGCAGGATATCGCGGGCCTGTCTTTCGAACAGAACACCGCCCATAATCTCTTCCAGCGCCTTGATCTGAACCGATAACGCGGGTTGGGACACATTACAGACCTGAGCCGCACGACCAAAGTTACGCTGTTCGGCGACGGCCTGAAAATACTGCAATTGTCTGAGAGTAAAGCTCATAACACTTGCTTATCAATACTGGGTAATTCCGCAAGGGTTGTATATGACCATTATCCGATCATCTGGTCCCGCTCCGTCTGATCTTCATAGTGGCGTTTCAAGCGCTGCAAGGCGATGCGCAGAACGATCTTGCCGGACCGTGCAGACCAACCCATTCGCTTCTCTGCTGCCTCCAGCCCTTCAAGGTGACAGCAACAGCGCAGGGCCACGTCGCTCAGCCCCGGCCCCAAATCCGACAGAGCCCGCGCGACCCGATCTCGCGCGTCCGAAGATCCACGCCCGCCATGCGATTCACTGTCAAAGCTGCCTCGGTCACCCCCCGTCAGGAACCGATCCCAGTTTTGCGCGACCTGCGGCCCGATCTGTGCCAATTCGAAGTCCTCGCGCAGGCGCTCTCCGGCGCTGACAAGGGTTTCATCCAGAAAGGGTTTGCCATCGCGATCCCGGCGTCGCGCCAGCGCGACCAAGGGGCTTTCAGCGGCACAATAGCGAATCCGGCGCGCCCGATCCGTCTGTGTCGTTGAAGCTTTGGCCTGAAACGGCATCTGAGCCTCCGCCATTCCAAATTCATTCTTGGTGCGGGCCTCGTTCTCTGCTTCTGCCACCAGACGGTTCAGCGCCGCGCGCCCCGATGCCGAAATCCGGTATCGCGAGATGCGACCGGGATTGTCGCAGCTGATCCAATCCTGCAGCGCAAGCGCCTGCGCAATCTTGCAATCAACAACAGCCGTTCGGGTTGCCGCAGCATCGCCGGTATCCCGAACAACAACCGCCTTATCCATATCTTCCGCAACGGCAAGAACCGATCCGGTTTCGCACAGACGACGCAGGATGCGCAGCGCTTCCTGATCAAACTTCTCTGCGTCTTCTGACTCTTGCCCAACCCGGTGATCTTCCGAGATCGAGAAATGCGTTTCGGCCAGCGATTGCAACGCGGCATCCACAAGTGGATCATCCCGACGCATTTCGATACGTCTGATTTGTCGCAGAATAGTTGATGCATGGCACCCCTCGGATCGTGCGATATCTCGTATCGATCGACCGGTCTCGGTATGCGCAAGGTATCGCTGCGCCCCTTCGGGCACCCAAGCCGGTATGGTGAAAGCCATGTAGTTTTCCATATTCATTTGCCCTCGTCGACAAAATTGACTGCCACTTTTCGCCCGCGGAATTTGAGTTAACCAAATCTAACTAGAGGTGCTTTTGTTACTCGTTCGTTAACCCCAACGGTTGCTAACCAGATTTGATTCAAAAAGATAAACAGTCGTGAAACCATCGTTCGGAGGGAACCCAAACCAGGCAACACCCGCTTTGGTTGTGTGACAAACAGGCCAAATCAAAACCGCGTAAAGGAACACGGAAGATGCAGGACCTGATGACCATGATCACGACACTTCGCCGCCCACGGCTGCTGACACGGGCGGCAAAACTCGGGGTGCAGGATTACAATCGGGACCGACATCTGCAGCGCATTCTGGGCTATGGATCGCTACCCAGTACAGGTGCGGCGCTTATGCGGCTGATGGATCTTGAGCGAGAGGTAAACACGCAACGAAAAGGAGAAGATGCCGCTTACTCATTGGTGCGGCATCTGGATCTTCTGATCGCGCTGTTGGGTGAGGCGCAGTTGTATCAGGCCAACCGCGCCTCGGCCCTGAAATGATCAGGTAAACGCATCCGGCATCGAGGCTTTCTTCTCAGCGATGTAGGCCTCAAGCGCTGCGGCTGTGTCCGGGTCCATCTGTGGCTGCTGATAGTTGGCCAGCAGATGCTCGACCCGGCTCGACGCCAGCTGCCGGGTATCGCGCGACCCTTCGTCCTGCCAGGTCTCGAACGGCTTGTAATCCAGCACGTCGGTTTTCCAGAAGGCTTCCTTGAAGTTGGCCTGCGTATGCGCGCAACCCAGATAGTGCCCGCCCGGACCAACCTCGCGGATCGCATCCATGGCCTGAGCGTTTTCATCATAAGCCACGCCTTTGGCCAGCCCATGCAAAACGCCCAACTGGTCGGCATCCATGACAAACTTCTCAAAGTCGGCCACCAGACCGCCTTCAAGCCAGCCACAGGCATGCAGCATGAAGTTCACACCAGCCATCAGACCCATGTTCAGCGAGTTCGCCGTTTCATAGGCCGCCTGCGCATCCGGCAGTTTAGAGCCGCAGAAAGATCCGGCAGAGCGGTACGGCAGGTTCAGGCGACGGGCTAATTGACCTGCGCCATAGGTGATATGCGCGGCCTCTGGGGTGCCGAATGTCGGCGCGCCCGAGTTCATGTCGATCGAGGTCACAAAGGCCCCAAAAATTGCTGGTGCGCCGGGTCGAATGATCTGGCTGTAAGAAATACCCGCCAGCACTTCTGCCAGAACCTGCGTCAGCGTGCCCGCAACCGAAACAGGCGCCATTGCACCACCCACGATAAAGGGCGAAATGATGCAGGCCTGGTTGTTCTTGGCATACACCTCCAGCGCGCCCATCATCACGTCATCGAATGTCATGGGTGAGTTGATGTTGGTCAGCGAGGTCATGACTGTGTTGTTCTGAACGAACTCTTTGCCGAACAAAATCTCGCACATCTCAACCGAATCCTGCGCACGGCTGGGATCGGTGACTGATCCCATGAACGGCTTATCAGACAGGGTCATATGCGCCTTGAGCATATCCAAATGCCGCTTGTTCACCGGAATATCAGTCGGCTCGCATACGGTACCGCCCGAATGGTGCAGCCACTTGGACATATAGGCCAGTTTCACGAACTTGTTGAAGTCATCCATGGTCGCATAGCGGCGGCCACCTTGGACATCCCGCACAAACGGCGGGCCATAGACCGGAGCCAGCACCAGATTGCGGCCGCCAATCACCACCGATTTCTCGGGGTTGCGGGCATGTTGTGTGAACTCGCTGGGGGCGGTCTTGATCAGCTCACGTGCTAATCCACGGGGGATGCGCACGCGTTCGCCATCAATATCCGCGCCGGCATCGTGCCAGCGTTCCAGCGCGGCCGGATTGTCTACGAAGTTGACGCCGATCTCTTCCAGCACGGTTTCCGCGTTGTGTTCGATGATCTCCAACGCTTCTTCATTGAGGATCTCGAAATTCGGAATGTTGCGTTCGATATACTTCGCCGTTTCGATACGAACTGCGGTGCGCTCGGCACGGCGGGCGGCGCCACCGCCACCTCTCGCCCTGCGTCGGGTGCTTGCCTCTGCCATGAGAAATCCCGTCTGATGTGTTTAGATTGACAGCTTAGTTACAGGATTTAACACCCGCAGGCATATGGTTTACGGCGCTCTGGGGGGAAAAGCGACATTGGGCGCAGCGTTCGCAATCATCTGATCCGTCGCGGCGATAGCGTTACGCTTCCGAGATCGTATCCCACTCGATGCTGTCAATACTTGGCTCTAACATCAGTGGGGCCACAACCTTATGCTGCAGTTCTTCGGGATGATCCTCCATCGAGACAAGAACAGCAATTGTTCGCTTGCCTTCGATTGCTTCGCCTTTTTCAAAGCCCACGATCCGAACATTGTTCTGCGCCAATGCCTTGAGAACAGCGACACGCGCATCTGCCTGCGCCTCTTCCAAGCATTGAAGAACAACCTTGAACTCCTGAGTCAAAGGCACCCCGGCTCGCGTCGTGCGTTTTAGCCATTTCACCAAGGGCCTAAGGCCAAGGTTCACGAAGATGACGAAGCCCGTCATCATGACGGCAAACACCCAGGCACCCGCCCCCGCCATCATTCCAACCGCTGCCGAGCACCACAGCGTCGCCGCGGTATTGAGGCCGTGAATCGTGAACCCGTGCCGGAAGATTATCCCGGCCCCCAAAAAGCCGATGCCCGAAACAACCTGAGCCGCAACACGCGTCGGGCTGACCTCATCGGGAAAAAGCGCTGAGAACACAACAAAGGCGGCGGCACTTAGCGCAACAAGGGCATTGGTGCGCAGCCCGGCCATTCTTTGGCGCACCTGACGCTCCGACCCGATCAAAGCGCCACACAACAGCGCCAATCCAAGGTTCAATGCGGCTATCTCGATGGAAATCGGCAATTTCTGTCCCTTGTCTTTTCGGGGCATTCCTTGACCCAGTCGGGCTGTCATATTTTCGTTACAAAACTTTTACAATTCCTTTTTTTGGTTCGCAGAACTTACCCGAGGATCAGAGGTTGCTCTTGCGAAACTGATGCGCTTGGCCTAAGGCGCGGATATGACCCAAGACACCCATGACCGCCTTCTGATCATCGACTTCGGCAGCCAGGTGACGCAGCTGATTGCACGCCGCCTGCGCGAGCTGAATGTTTATTGCGAAATTCACCCTTATCAAAATGTCACGATGAACCTTGTGCGAGAAATGGCCCCGCGCGCCGTGATCTTCTCGGGCGGGCCCGACAGTGTGACGCGCGATGGATCACCCCGCGCCCCGCAAGAGATTTTCGACTACGGCGTTCCAATTCTGGGCATCTGCTATGGCCAGCAGGTGATGATGCAGCAACTGGGTGGGAAGGTCGAAGGTGGTAAAATTTCGGGCGGTGGCGGCACAGCGGAATTCGGCCGTGCTTTTGTCAGCCCGAAGGGTGCCTTGTCCCTACTGGACGATTGGTTTGCCGAGGGTGACGAACAGGTCTGGATGAGCCACGGTGACCATGTCAGCCAGTTGGCCCCAGGGTTCGAGGTTTACGGCACTTCACCCAATGCTCCTTATGCGATCACGGCCGATACCACACGCCATTTCTATGCGGTCCAGTTCCACCCCGAAGTGCACCACACCCCAAAGGGCGCCAAGCTGTATGAGAACTTCGTAAAGCTTGCGGGCTTCAAAGGCGATTGGACCATGGGTGCCTATCGCGAGGAAATGATCCGCAAAATCCGTGAACAAGTTGGCGACAAAAAGGTCATCTGCGGCTTGTCCGGCGGCGTCGACAGTTCGGTCGCGGCGATCCTGATTCACGAAGCTATCGGCGATCAGCTGACCTGCGTTTTTGTCGACCACGGGTTGCTGCGGAAGAACGAGGCCGAAGAAGTCGTCGGCATGTTCCGCGACAATTACAATATTCAGTTGATCCACGCCGATGAATCCGAACTGTTTCTGGGCGAGTTGGACGGTCAGTCCGATCCGGAAACCAAACGCAAGATCATCGGTAAGCTGTTCATCGACGTGTTCCAGAAGCATGCCGATACCATCGAAGGGGCCGAATTCCTGGCCCAGGGCACGCTGTATCCAGATGTGATCGAGTCTGTTTCTTTCTCGGGCGGCCCCTCGGTGACGATCAAATCGCACCACAACGTGGGCGGTCTTCCTGAAAAGATGGGCCTGAAACTGGTTGAACCCCTGCGGGAGCTATTCAAGGATGAGGTCCGCGCCTTGGGTCGCGAACTGGGTCTGCCCACCAGCTTCATTGGCCGACACCCCTTCCCCGGCCCCGGTCTGGCAATCCGTTGCCCCGGCGAGATCACCCGAGAAAAGCTGGAGATTCTGCGCGAAGCAGACGCCATCTATATCGACCAGATCCGCAAACACGGGCTCTATGATGATATCTGGCAGGCCTTTGTCGCCATTCTGCCCGTGCGCACCGTGGGCGTAATGGGCGATGGCCGCACCTATGACTACGCCTGCGCGCTGCGCGCGGTCACTTCGGTCGATGGCATGACAGCGGATTATTATCCGTTCGGCCATGAGTTCCTGGGCGAAACCGCCACGCGGATCATCAACGAGGTGAAGGGCATCAATCGCTGCACCTACGATATCACGTCTAAGCCGCCCGGAACGATCGAGTGGGAGTAGTCCCAGATTGAACGAACGAGAAATCGCGCTGAAAACCCTTTCGCCCTACGAACAATCTACCCTCCTGAGCGCGATTTCTTGCGCTCAGGATTGGCTTGCAATCCAATCTCTGATCACTCACCTTATGAGCGGCTCATCTGGTATGTATGACCCGGCCAATTGATTGTTTGCTACTAGGTCCCGCCCAAGGCTTTGCTTATGGCTTTGATCCGAAACGCTTCTAATATTCTTTTCATGATCATCTTCACACTGATCGCGCTTGAAGTGATCCTGTTTACCGCGTTTTCGATCCGGGACATGCTCAGTGGAAATCAAACCTCTGACAATCCCAATCAGGATGAAGAGACCCGGCAGTTCCAAAACGACGCGCAGAGCTTTCAAGGCTATCCCTATAAGGCTTTTGTGGGGTGGCAATCGCCCCAAATCTCAAGCGAGACGCTGAATATCGACGACAATCTGCGTCGGATCACAGTCAATTCGAACCCGCCGACGGATCACAAGGTGCATTTCTTTGGCGGCTCTACCATGTGGGGGCATAGTGTTTCCGACAAGAATACAATCCCGTCCCATTTCAGCAATTTAACGGGAAAAACGGCGATCAACTACGGGGAACAAGCCTATAATTCGCGCCAGAGCCTCAATAGGCTTCTCAACACACTGGACAGTATCCAACCCGGCGACAACGTGGTGTTTTTTGACGGCGTAAATGATGTCTATCACAACTGCCTCAGCCTGAACTCACCCGACGGTCATCCGCGCGAAGGGTTTATTAAGGAAAAGCTGAATGGGAAATCCAGCGGCATCTGGGGGCTGGTATCATCGACCTCAACTTACCGCTTGGCCCGGCGGATCAGCGAAAAGCTGGGCTCGGGCGATAACGGCCAGCGTTTTGACGACCTGAACCAATGTGGTGATCCGGCCTATGCCGAGCGTGTCGCCGATTTCCTCATCAGCAGTTGGGCTGCAACCGAAGCCATTGTAAATTCACGGGGGGGGCGTTTTTCCTGCGTCTTGCAACCAAACCCGTATACCCTGCCCGACCGACCGTTCAGCCACAACGAAACATATGCCGCGCAGGTTCAACAGGTCTATCCGCTGATCCGTGAAAAGGCGCAAAAACTCGACTGTTTTCAGGACTATTCAGGCATTCTGCAGCAGGATTTCTATATCGATCATTGTTGCCACGTAAACGCACAGGGAAACCTGGAAATCGCCCGGCGTTTTGCGCAGGACCTCAACTAATCCAACCATTTCTTCCAACACGGAAAGATTCAGAGTGCCAGAGCGGAAAAAATCCGGTTAGTTCCAGTTGCAACGTCAAGAAATTGCGAAGGACACCGGGTGGATAAGGGCTCAATTCAAATCGGCAAGGCGGCCCTTTGGATGACAGGGGCCATTCTGTCATTTTCCTCAATGGCAGTGGCCGGGCGAGAGCTAAGCCTGCATCACGACACGTTCGAAATCATGATGTATCGCAGCTTTGTGGGCATCGTGGTGGTCGCTCTGGTGCTGAGCGTATCCGGCAAATGGCATCAGGTCACAACCCAGCGACTGGGCCTGCATGCGGTGCGCAATGTGCTGCATTTCACCGGGCAAAACCTGTGGTTTTATGCAGTCGGAGTGATTCCTCTGGCGCAGGTCTTTGCCTTGGAATTCACGCAACCGATCTGGGTGATCCTTCTGTCGCCTCTGCTGTTGAAGGAGCGTCTGACGCCGCCTAAGATGCTGGCCGCGCTTATAGGCTTTGCCGGTATCTTGATTGTCGCGCGCCCCGGCACCGCACCAATAAGCCCAGGGCTGATAACTGCTGCAGCGTCTGCAATTTTCTTCGCGTTTACAACGATTACCACGAAAAAGCTGACGCGCTTTGCTAGTATCGGCTGCATCATGTTCTGGCTGGCGGTCATGCAGGCCGCACTCGGCGCAGCAGCGGCCGGTTTGGATGGTCAGATCGCACTGCCAAACGCCCAAACTGCACCGTTTCTAGTTCTGGTTGGATTGGCCGGGCTGCTGGCACATTTCTGCATTACCAATGCCTTAGCCATCGCGCCTGCAACAGTGGTCGTACCGTTCGACTTTGCCCGCCTGCCCACAATTGCGGTGGTTGGCATGCTTTTGTACCATGAGCCAATTGATCATTGGACCATGCTGGGCGCCGCAGTAATTTTTTCCGGTATATTTCTGAATGTCTGGTCCGAAAATCGTAACAGTTTAGCAACAGTCCATAAGTCTAGTTGCAATAAGTAACGCTCCGTCACCCGTTGACCTTAAACTAACCGAAAAGAAAGTATCGGGCACCAATCAGCGGGTCAGTGTCAAACACACTCAGTTTTTAATCACGAAAGCCCGCATCGAAAGCAAGGGAGGACAGCAATGAAAAAGGCACTACTCGCCACATGCGCGCTGTGCGTGGGGGCAACGGCAGGCTATGCAGGTGGTCTGGACCGCAGCGGTCAAGGCATCAATCTGATCTTTGAAGAAGGGACAGTTGTTCAGTTTCGACTTGGATATACCGATCCTCGGGTAAGCGGGACGCTTTTGGATGCGAACCCGGCAAGCCCAACAAACGGACAGGTCGTAGACTCGGGCAACGTAACGGAAAGCTTCTTCACCCCGCATTTGGGTTTTAAGACATCACTGACCGAGCAGCTTGATTTTGCAATCATGTATGATCAGCCATTCGGTGCAGACCTCGCCTATTCGTCAGCTTACCCGCTGTCGATAAATCCTGTTCCCGGTGGTCGAACAGGCCCGTTGACGGCGACAGCGGATACAGACGCGATTACTGCTCTTTTGCGCTACAAGTTCGATGGTGGCTTCAGTGCGATCGGTGGTATACGCGCCCAGCGTGTCAAAGCAAACGTAACTGTTCCTGCCGTACAGGGATATGAAGTAAACACCGACGCGGATACTGCATTCGGTTACGTTATTGGTGTGGCATGGGAAAAGCCTGAAATTGCCGCACGGGTTTCTCTGACGTACAGCTCTAAGATCAGTCATGATCTTTCGCAAACTGAGTCTATAAACCCGATCCCAATCCCACCAATTCCACCCGGGGCAGTTGCGACGTTTAACTCAGAAACCGAAATCGAAACGCCTCAATCGATTAATCTAGACTTTCAAACTGGCGTTGCGCCAAAAACACTACTCTTTGGTTCGGTTCGATGGGTAGATTGGCCGCAACTCAATTTCTCGCCTCCGAACTACCCTTTTAACCCATTGGTAGACTACGAGGATGATACGTTTACATATTCGCTCGGCCTAGGCTATCAGTTCACCGATGAGTTTTCGGGGGCAGTAACCTTGGGTTACGAATCCAAAGGCGCCGAACCTGTGTCGAACCTAGGACCGACCAACGGCTTCTGGAGCATCGGACTTGGCGGTACGTACTCGCTGGAGAAAGCCAAGATCTCAGGTGGTGTTCGTTACACTGACATCGGTGATGCCGTTGCAGATGGTGGATTTGGCCAAAACGCCAACTTCACCGGCAACAGCGCTTGGAGTGTTGGATTCCAGGTCACCTATCAGCTGGACTAATCAACGCAAACGAACCTTATTAGACCCCGCCCACCCGGCGGGGTCTTTCTTTTTCGCAAGAACCGGGTCGCGGCGTCTGTCATCAAATGACAAGTTAAGGCCATGGAACCTCAAAAACATCTCTCACCCCGAGCTTGGGCCGAACTGCTGTTGCTCGGCTTGATCTGGGGCGCGTCCTTTGTGGCGATCCGCATCGCTCTGGACACTATCCCGGTTATGACTTCGGTTCTGCACCGGACCTTCTGGGCCATGGCCGCGCTATGGTTGATTGTCTGGATCAAAGGCATTGAGATCCCCAAAAGTCCAAAGGTTTGGCTCGCGTTCCTGATCATGGGCCTTTTGAACAACGCCATCCCGTTTTCACTGATGGCCTGGGGACAGCTTTACATAGACACCGGCCTGACTGCGATATTGAACGCCGCAACCGCAGTCTTCGGCGTATTGGTCGCCGCGCTGTTCTTTAAAGACGAACGGCTGACACCAAACCGGTTGATCGGCGTGGTCCTGGGGTTTCTCGGCGTCTCAATTGCCATCGGATTAAGCAGTTTCACCGGTTTCAATCTGCAAAGCCTTGCCCAACTGGCCGTGCTGGCGGGCACAGTCTCTTACGCATTTGCCAGCGCGTGGGGCCGCAAACACTTGTCAGGTCTGTCTCCTATCCTCGCGGCTGTTGGAATGCTGACGGGGGCAACCTTGCTGATCCTGCCAATCAGTATAATACATGACGGGCTGCCCACACTTGCCCTCCCGGCAGTGACATGGGCTGCCATCGGATACTATGCGATCATCGCAACGGCGGCGGCCTATCTGCTCTACTACCGCGTACTTGCCATGGCAGGCAGTGGAAATCTGATGCTGGTAACCCTTGTGATCCCTCCGGTTGCCATCGTTCTTGGCTCGCTTTTGCGGGACGAAGCGCTTGGCGCAAACGCCTATATCGGCTTTGCGATCCTTGCACTGGGTCTGCTGATCTTGAACCGCCAAGGCAAGCATGATTGACGCGCCCCCTCGCCCGTTCTAGCAAAGGCGAAACAAAGGGACAGCGGATCATGATCTACGGCTCGGCAAAAGACTGGCGCACAGCTGCGCGCAAGAAAGTGCTGTTTTTCGGCATGTCGGGCTTGGGCAAAACCTACGTGTCCAACATCCTGCGCGATTCAGGCGATTGGTTCCACTACTCGATCGATTATCGGATCGGCACACGATATATGGGCGAATACATCACCGACAACGCCAAGGCCGAGGCGATGAAAGTGCCCTTTCTGCGGGACCTGCTTCTGTCGGATTCCATTTATATTGGCTCGAATATTTCGTTCGAGAATTTAACCCCCGTGGCCGCCTATTTGGGAAAACCGGGCGATCCGGCCAAGGGTGGGCTCGAAATGCCCGAATACCGGCGCCGCCAGGAACAGTTTAGATTCGCCGAAATTCACGCCTTGCTGGATACCGAATATTTTATCGATCGCGCTCAGCGCCTGTATAACTATCCTCACTTCATCTGCGACACCGGTGGCTCGATCTGCGAGTGGGTCGACCCGGACGACCCTTCGGATCAGGTGATGACTGAGTTGTCAAAGCACACGTTGATGATTTGGCTCAAAGGTGATGAAGAGCACACGGCCGAGCTAATACGCCGCTTCGACAAAGCCCCCAAGCCGATGTCCTATCAGTCCGAGTTCCTGACCCGCAGTTGGACTGAATACCTGGATCAGCAAGGCTGTTTCGAGGCTGAGGTCGATCCCGACGCCTTCATCCGCTGGACCTATGCCCAGGCGCTGGCCCACCGCCAGCCAAGATATGCCGCGATGGCCAAAAACTGGGGCATCGCCCTCACTGCAGCCGAGATCGGTGGCGTGCGTGACGCATCTGATTTCGATGAGTTGATCGAAGGCACCCTTGAGGCTCAGCCCAGGAAAGCCTAGTTAGCAGTTTCCGTTACACTTATTGAAGCCTGAACCGATGCCGATCAAAATCCCATCTGACCTGCCCGCCTATGATGTCCTGACTGAGGAAGGCGTCATGGTCATGGCCGAGGATCAGGCGATGCGGCAGGACATCCGGCCCTTACGCATCGGGTTGTTGAACTTGATGCCCAAGAAAATTCAGACTGAAAACCAATTTGCACGATTGATCGGGGCGACACCGCTGCAGATCGACCTGTCGCTGATCCGCATGACGGAACACCGGACCAAGAACACGGCTGCCGCGCATATGGCGGAGTTTTACCGCCCGTTTCAGGAGGTGAAGGATCAAAAGTTCGACGGCCTGATCATTACCGGTGCCCCGATTGAGCATCTGGAATTCAACGATGTCACCTATTGGGACGAAATCAGCGAAGTGTTCGAATGGACGCAAACCAATGTGCATTCCACCTTCGGCGTCTGCTGGGGTGGAATGGCGATGATCAACCATTTCCACGGCGTGAAGAAACACATGCTGGATGCAAAGGCCTTTGGCTGCTTTCGGCACCAGAATTTGAACCCGGCCTCGCCATTTCTGCGCGGGTTTTCAGACGATTGCGTCATCCCCGTCAGTCGCTGGACCGAGATGAAGCAGGCTGAGATAAATGCCGCACCGGGTCTGAACATCCTGTTGGGCAGCGATGATGTCGGCCCCTGCCTGGTTGAAGATCAAAAGCACCGTGCGCTCTATATCTTCAACCATTTCGAATATGACAGCGATACGCTAAAGCAGGAATATGATCGAGACGTGGCCAATGACACGCCAATCAATGTGCCGATCAACTACTACCCGGATGACGATCCTGCACAAACGCCACAGAACAGGTGGCGTAGCCATGCGCATCTTCTTTATGGCAACTGGATCAACGAAATCTACCAGACAACACCGTTCGATATGGATCAAATTGGCCGCTAAAATACTGATATCATTTGCCGTACTCCTGCTGGGCTTAGCCATTTTTACAACTTGGCGCAGCACCCAGATCGAAGCTCGGGCCGAGGCTGCCTTCCCCCCCGAAGGTCAGATACTGGATGTTGATGGGATAGCGGTGCATGCCGTTGTGATGGGCACAGGGCCGGACGTGGTGTTGATTCATGGCTCCAGCGGGAACACTCGTGATATGACCTTTGCGCTGGCTCCGATCCTTGCGCAACAGTATCGCGTGATCGTGTTCGACCGCCCCGGCCTGGGCTATTCGGCCAGCTTCAACCCGGATGGCGAAACTATCATCGAACAGGCCGAAATCCTGCAAAAGGCCGCGGCGCAGCTTGGGGCAGAGAAACCCATTGTCGCGGGGCAAAGCTATGGTGGATCGGTTTCCCTGGCCTGGGCTGTAACACAGCCCGACAACATTTCAGCCCTTGTTCTGATTGCACCTGCCGCAATGCCCTGGGAAACGCCTTTGGATGGCTTTAACCGCCTCGCCTCAACCCCAACTGGCAATGCTCTGGCCTTGCCGTTGATCACATCCTTTGTTCCAAACTGGTATGTGGACCAGGCGATGGATCAAGTCTTTGCCCCGCAATCCACGCCAGAAGGCTATGCTGCGCATTTCGGACCCGAACTGACGATGCGCCGCGCATCTATGCATGCCAATGCCAAGCAGCGAGCAAATCTACTGGACGAAGTTGCCGCGCTACAGCCGCGCTATTCAGAAATTTCGGTTCCGACCGAGATCGTGCATGGGACGGCGGATGATACGGTTGGGCTGGAGTGGCATTCACACCGTCTGATTGACCAGATACCAGGCGCTGAACTCATCGAACTTCCGGGGATTGGCCACATGCCTCAGGTGGTCGCAGCTGATGCGGTCGCAGCAGCAATTGATCGCGCTGCAAAACGCGCGGGTTTGCGTTAAGCGGTCAGCTAATCCATAGTAACTTATGGATTTATCATGAGGTGAGGCATGGCCCGGACCGAAAAAGACGCGATCACGGCCTATTTCAACAAGAAAGCCCCCAAGGACGTACGTACGCTGATCAAGGCAGCCGAAAAAGGCGATATCCTGAACCCGACCTACCCCTATGCGCAAAAGATGAAGTCGAAAGACTATGACGCTCAGATCGATGCGCTACAGATCGAACTGGTCAAGATGCAGTCTTGGGTCAAAGAAACCGGCGAGCGGGTAGCGATTATCTTCGAAGGCCGTGATGCTGCGGGCAAAGGCGGCACAATTAAACGGTTCCGCGAAAATCTAAACCCTCGGGGTGCACGCAACGTTGCGCTGTCCAAACCCTCGGACGCCGAGCGCAGCCAATGGTATTTTCAGCGCTACATCCCTCATCTGCCTGCCGCAGGCGAAATCGTGTTTTTTGATCGCAGCTGGTACAATCGCGGGGTGGTTGAGAATGTCTTTGGCTTCTGCACGCACGAAGAACGGGAACGCTTTTTTCGTCAGGTCATTCCGCTAGAAACCGGTTTGGTCAATGACGGCATTCGACTGTTCAAATTCTGGCTAAATGTCGGCCGGGCCGAGCAGCTCAACCGGTTTTTGGCACGAGAGACCGACCCGCTAAAGCAATGGAAACTCAGCCCGATTGACGTGGCTGGCCTAGACAAGTGGGATGCGTATTCAGAATCAATCTCCGAGACCCTGACCCGCTCGCATACCGAGAAAAGCCCCTGGACCATCGTCCGATCAGACGACAAGAAACGCGCGCGCATCGCCGCGATCCAGACGGTTCTGCATGCGTTGGATTATGATCAAAAAGATCGCAAGGCCTTGGGCAAGGTGGACGCGAAGATTTGTGGCGGGGCCGAGATATGGGAAAGCTGAGCACCTGAGCAATACGTAGTTGAAATGACAGAAACTGGCCTCAATTCGGCCACGTCATTGCCGTTGATACAACTCATAAAGCACAAAAAAACCAGCATCGAGACAGGAGCCGATCATGGTTGAAGAGATTTTCGCGGCGTTCCGTCACCCTTTCGAACTATTCTTCGACCCGTCCCAGCGTCTGTCTTTTCTACATATGGGCACGGCCCTGGCTTTTGCGATCTTCGTCTTCTATCGATCCCGCAAGAGTTTGAAAGGGTTGATCAAATGGCTGCTGCCTTGGGATATCCTGACGCATAAATCCGCCAAGGCCGATTATGTGATGTTCTTTGTGAACAAATCCATTATCGCGGCCATCTATGCATCGGTTCTGATTCAAGTCTCGGTCTGGTATGCGCTCGTGGAAAAGATCATGGGACCCGCTGGTCCAGGACCGTCAGAGCCATCCTGGACAATATCCGCCGTCTATACGCT
Organism: Ruegeria sp. H3; assembly: GCF_056533095.1. NCBI lineage: Bacteria > Pseudomonadati > Pseudomonadota > Alphaproteobacteria > Rhodobacterales > Roseobacteraceae > Ruegeria > Ruegeria sp. H3. The sequence goes on from NZ_JBQFOD010000002.1 coordinate 27,113, forward strand.
CGCCGCTGTGCTGGCTGTGGATGGGGCGCTTTGGTTCGGTCACTATATCTTCCATAAGGTTCCGTTCTTGTGGGAATTCCACAAGGTGCATCATTCTGCCGAAGTGATGACTCCGCTCACTGCAACGCGCATGCACCCGCTGGAAGAGATCATCTCGACCTCCATGAGTGGTTTTGCCGTTGGCGTTGTCGTTGCGTTGTTGGATCAGTATTTCGGCACTGGCGCGCGTGCCTTTACGCTGTTTGGCCTGAACATCGTGATTTTTCTGTTCTTTGTCGTCGCGTTCAACCTTCGCCACAGCCATGTCTGGCTTCAGTATCCCAACTGGATTCAACATGTCTTTGTTAGCCCGGCCCAGCATCAGATCCACCATTCGAAGGCGCGCAAGCATTGGGACAAGAACATGGGCTTCATCTTTGCCTTTTGGGATTGGGGTGCCGGGACACTGTATTCGCCCAAAACCAATGAAAACGTCGAATACGGTCTAGGAAATGGTGAAGACGGAACCTGGAACAATCCTGTGACGCTGTATTTCCGGCCTTTCAGGAACGCGTATGAGCTGTTCAAAAAGGACCCGCGCGGTGCTTTGACGCGCAAACCGGCGAAATCAAAGGCGAAACAGGCGGTTGCGCCCGAAAGCTCAGCCGAAACCAATTAGTGTTTTTGTAGCAGCTAGATGAAATCCAGCGCGTCAAGCGTTGGACGAACTCTTGCGGATACTCTATCTCTTTAGATTCAATAACCTATTGAACAAAGAGCTCTGAGGCCGGGATGACGAAACGCGGGTACCACCACGGAAACCTGAAACAAGCCTTGATCGAGGCCGCGTTGTCCCTAATCGAAGAAAAGGGGCCAACGGGCTTTACGCTGTCCGAGGCCGCCAAAACCGCGGGTGTCACACCTGCCGCTGTCTATCGCCACTATCACGGGCGCGAGGACCTGATAGCCGAAGCGGCAAAACAGGGTTTTGAGATGTTCGCGGACCTGATGCAATACGCCTATGATCAGGGTCAGCCTTCGGCATTGGCCGCGTTCGAGGCCACAGGGCGCGCCTATCTGGCTTTTGCCCGAAAACATCCGGGCCACTATATTGCGATGTTCGAAAGCGGCGTCTCATTGAACCGCACGCCCGAGCTGTCGTTGGCCGCGAACCGTGCTAAATCCGTGTTGGAGAAGGCAGCTGCAGATCTGTCGCAGCATATTCCGCCCGAAAAGCGCCCTCCTGCCTCGATGTTCAGCGCACATATCTGGGCTATGAGCCACGGCGTCGTCGAGCTGTATGCACGCAACACGGGTGCAACATCGCCCTTCCCGCCCGAGGATTTGCTGGAAAGCGGCATCGGCATCTATCTGCGAGGTTTGGGTCTTGTCCCTCAGGATGATTGATTGGTTCAAATGCGCCCACTGCCCTGAGGGACACGCAGGCCAGGTGTGACATTTATCAGCTCCATGTCACCCATTCCCTTGATCGCAACACGCCCGATATCCGACACCTGAAACTCGTCAATCAACGCGTATTTCATGTCTTCCGGAGCAACAATATGCATCGGGTTTGCAAAGACCTGTAGACGCGCAGCTGTATTCACCGCAGGCCCGAACACGTCATAAACATATTTCTGAATACCCACGACCGACCCGACAGCCGCGCCCATGCCCAGACCAATCCGGGCCTGCCATTTATGCGGGTGGCTTTCGTTTCGACGCTCGAGATATCGCAGAAAGCGCACGGCACAATGGGCCACAGAGGTTGCGTGATCCGGCGTAGCGTCCGGCATACCGGAAACAGCCAGATAAGCATCGCCAATCGTCTTGATCCGCTCGCAACCGAACTGTTCGACGATCCGATCAAAGGCCGTGAAGATATCGTTTAATTCGCTGAGTGTGACAGTTGGATCGGTTTTGGCGGCGAAATCGGTGAAGCCGACAAAATCCAGCATTACCACCGAGACTTCTTTGTACAACTGAGGCGTCACAACGCCAAAGGTTTTGAACTCTTCATAGACCGCGCGCGGCATGACGTTCAGCAGCAGACGCTCGACCCTCTCTTTTTCACGCTCCAACTCACGGGTATTGCGCTCTACCATGGTCGAGTAGCTGTCGATCATGCTTTCAAGCTCACGAATGCGAGTGATGTTCTGGCATTCAACAATCAGCAGTTGATCTGACAGTTCATTGGTCAGCGAAACGGTGACCGCAAAGACCAGTGTCCGGCGCTTTGGTTTGATCTGTAACTCAACAGAGTAGCGTAGTCCGGACTGTTTCACGTCATCCAGTTCACGCAGATCAAGGTCGGGGATAAGGTCCAAAAGCGTCTGTTTCTTTTCGGGCGTGCCAAACCATTCCGAGAAAGGACTGTTATGAAAGACAAACTTCAGGTCCGACGCCCGCACGATCGCTACGCCGACCCCGATCGCGCGTAGTAGTTGTTCATTGATGGCATGAATGCTCATGCAGCGTGCCGAACCACTATGATCGAACGTTTGTTTTCAATCGCGCCAAGGGCCGTTTGGATATCCTGAGCGGATACACCGTGCATTTCCAAAGCTTCACCAAACAGCGCTGCCATTTCGTCAAAATCCGCATGCGTAATATTGAGATGGCTGTGAACAGCCTTGATCCTGTCATCGCTAAATGAAGCCGGGCCGCCGATCAGTGAGGATACAAACTTGGTCTGATGATCAATCAATCGAGGCATATCGATATCTTCGAAATAGTCCCCGATCTGGTCGGACTCTAACGCCATTTCATAAAATGACATCACCACCCGGCTGATCGTTTTGAAACCACCGTATTTCTCATAAAGTGTCTGTGCCACACGAATACCCGGGTGCTACCTTTGAATAACACCATGAGACTACATCAAATTAATGGTTTTGTTAACGTTTAACGGGTCAAAGCACCTGTAACCTGTGTATCTGCTGAAAAACGTGACATCGAATTGTGGGTCGTCGCTTATCTAGTTCCGTGTGTTTTATCATATGCGGACACAGTAGGTTGCACATGTGCTGATCGCGCTTCATCGCCCGGATCGTAGACCTCGATCAATAAGGGATAGCAGGCGGCGGTGTCCGACGAATGCTCTGACGAGCAATCACCGCCTGGACAGGCTGACAGGCCAACGGTCAAGTCGATTTCGGCATAAAATTCAAGATAATCGCCGGGGCGCACCGGGCTGGCCTTCATGAAATACTGCCCTGTCTCTTGTGTGAATCCGGTGCACATGAAAACGTTCAGTACGTCGTGTACAAGCATCTCGGCTTCGTGCAAGTGCAGTTCACGATGCTGAGCCAACGCGCGTGTCAGGTTCGAATGGCAGCAATAATGGTAGTCTTGGCCCGACAGCAAACGCCCCGTGTACGGATCGCACCGCGTGCCAATCACATCATGGACCGAACCGCCAAAAGCGTCGAACCCGTACCAATCCAGCGTATCGTCAACGATAGTGGCTATTGGGCGCAGGAAAGGAAAGCTGGACCACATCCGGTCACCCGTCGACAAATGCGTGCCATGCAACGCGCGAGTTTTACCGGAATAGAACCGCTCTGACAGGTTATGGGTATTCCACAGGTTCAAATCCCCAACCTGCGAGCCTTCGACCGAAACGATGCGAAAAAAGGCACCAGCAGGCACGTCGATACAGGCAGCATCGCGCGGCGCAGCTTTCACCTCAGAAGATTTACGAGCTGTTTCCCGCAGTGCCTTCAACCCATTCAGATTGGGCTGCACCAAGCTGTCAGGCGGGTAGCAAATGACCGGCTGAATGGCCTGACGCGCCGCCGCATCAAAAGGCGCTTCGTGTTTGGGATTGTCAGACTTCATAGGCTACCTCCGGACCAAGTACCGATTGTTCCGTAACTAGTTAGCTTAGTTTCTGATCAACAACCATGCCTGCATCAAGCTGCTGAAAGAAACACATACCCAAAGCCGCCTACACGCCAATCGAAGGTTCCTATCAGCAAGGGATGATGGCGGAGAGACAGGGATTCGAACCCTGGAGACGGTTTCCCGCCTACACACTTTCCAGGCGTGCGCCTTCGACCACTCGGCCACCTCTCCGTGAGCGGGATACTTGAACCATCGTCAGAGGATTTGCAAGGGCCGAATAGCGCGAAAACTCAACCTTTCACAGGCAGCTCTGAAATCGGGCTAAGGCTCATCTCCGTCACCGTCAGACAGGTCCGCCTGAGTCAGATCGGCAGGTTTCGAAGACGCCTGTCTGGGTTGATCCTCAGGCTTGGCGACAGGCGATTGCGCTTGCAGCACCTCTGGGTTCCGCAGCCAGAGGTCACGCTGAGCGAACGGAATCTCGATGCCTGCTTCGGTGAAGCGTCGGTTGATTTCGTGGTTCATGTCGGATTTCACCGACAGCACCCAGTTTACATCCCGCAGAATGGCCCGGATTTCAAAATCCAGCGAATCCGCACCGAACCCCTGGAAAACGACGCTGGGCGCTGGGTTCGCCAGAACCATGGGATGTGCGTTTGCAATCTCACCCAAGATCGTTTCAACCTGCTGTGTATCGGTGCCATAGGCGACACCCACCGGCACGATTACGCGGCCAATTGTATTGCCTCTTGTATAGTTGGTGACCACGCCGGAAATCAGGTCCGAGTTGGGGACGATCACATCTGTACGGTCAAATGTTTCGATCCGCGTAGACCGGACCGAGATATCGCGCACATAGCCCATCATTCCGTTTACATCGATCCAGTCGCCTTTGGATATCGGCCGCTCAACCAACAGGATGATACCGGACACGAAGTTCGATACGATTGTCTGCAGACCAAACCCAATACCAACAGACAGGGCACCCGCGACAATAGCAAGCGATGACAGATCAAAACCTGCCACCATAATTGCAACCAAAGCCGCCAGGAAAATCCCAACATATCCTGAACCTGCGACAATCGCGTTCTGCCCACCCGGATCGATGCTGGTTTTGGGCAGCAACGAGTTTCGCAACCCGCTTTGCAACAATCGTGTCAGCCCATAACCGATCACAAATACGGCGACAAAGGTCAGGAAGTTACTGGGCGAAATTGTAATCCCGCCGATGTTGAACCCTTGCAAGAGGCGCGACCAGACTTCCAGCAAATCCGTTTCGCGTGCGCCCCAGTAAATCGCCAAAATCGGCAACGCCAATATCGACAGGGCAAACCCGACCAAAACTGCGAACAAAGAATCCCGCGCGGCATCGCCCTGCCCTGTGATCCAGCCATAAACCTGGCTGATAAAACGTTGGATGATGACCAATGCAGCGATCAGAATGAGTGTCTTAACCGCAGGGAAGACAATGGCCTCGGCTGCGTTGATATAGCCAAAAATCGCCAGAAAAGGCGTTGTGATACCCAACAAGAAAACTGCGCGGCGCAAAAACTCAATCACTTGGGCGAAACCGGCACTGCGCACTGTGCTCGCCTGATCGGAACCCTCAGACCGTATATCATTGGTTCGAATTTGCCGGACACGTAGCAGCAAAAGCGCAGTGACCACGATCACCGGAAAACTGACAACCGCGCGGGTCGCATCAGAAATGTTTTCAATCTGCTCGAACAGCAATGCCAACTCGTGCAGGATCAACATGATCGCCAGAAGATCAATGTAGATGCGCAATTCTGTGATTCTGGCAGGGGAAATACGCTTGAAGTCGTTCGCCGCGCTCATCACGTAGATCTGACGGCCAATCCAATCGTAAAACAGAATGATCGCAGCCCAATAGGGAATTTCATCCAGCAGCAAATTGCCCCTTAGACCAAGAACATCGGTCATGTCGATTGCTGTTACGATTGCGACGACCCCGATCCACGGCAAAACAATCCGAAGCAGCGAAATCACAAAGGTCCATGCACCCGCGCCCCTGCCGCCGAGCCTGCGCAAATAGTCCCCGCCTTTTTCGGACCAATGCTTACCAAAGATCAGCAAAACAGCGGAAAGCACCAGCAATACAAAGATGCCTAAACCACGATCGGTGACCTGTTCGCGAACAACGTCTGTTCGCATGTTCTCGACCGTTTCATTGATGAGGCTGCGGAAGGCCTCTTTCACGTCCACCCATGCAGGACCCCAATAAACCGGATTGATCGGAGATGGCCCTTTTTCAAGCAGTTGCTTTTTCTGACGCTCGCGCAGAATTTGATCGATCTCGCTGATCAGCCCATTTGCCCGGCTAAATGCTTCCTCAGATATGATCCGAGGGACCCGCAAACTGTTGAGTTGGTTTTCGAGATGCTCGCGCAACGCAGCGATGTCTTCAGGTTCTGAGGCATCACCTTCAGGCTTGGGGCCCAGGGCCTTTAGTTGGCTTTCAAGGGTCTGTATCCGCTCGGTATTGGCTCCACGCGCCCTGTTAAAGTCCTCGCGATATCCATTAATTTCCGAGCGCAAGTTCTCCATTGCGGCATTCGATGCTCGGTTTGCATCAATCACCGCCTCGGCACGGTCCGCAGTTTTAATCCAACCCTGATAATACTCGCTCTGCCTGTCGGTCAGTTGCGCGGTAGCCGCGCCAACTAGCCCGAACATACAAAAGATCAGCAGCGTCAGACACAGGCGGACCTGTTGCAGCATCAGATATCCTCAAAAACGCCGGGGATTTTTTGGGGCACTTCCGTCATCCAATCAGGCACCGGCAGCTCTTTTTCCCGCAAGAATTCCGGGTTGAACAGTTTCGACTGATAGCGCGTGCCGTAGTCGCACAGAATGGTCACAATGGTATGGCCCGGCCCCAGATCCTTGGCCAGACGCACGGCGCCCGCCATATTGATCGCGGTTGATCCGCCCATGACCAAACCTTCTTCGCGCAGCAGATCGAAGATATAAGGCAAAGCTTCGTTATCGGTCATCTGATACGCGAAATCGGGTTTGAACCCTTCGAGGTTCTTAGTGATGCGCACCTGCCCGATGCCTTCGGCAATCGAGCCGCCCTCCATCGCGATCTCACCGGTGGTGTAATAGGAATAAAGCCCCGCACCCATCGGATCGACCAGACCAATCTTCACGCCTTTGGGCTGCAAGGCTTCGGCCACACCGGCCAATGTACCGCCCGATCCGACCGCGCAGACAAAACCATCCACCTTGCCGTCGGTCTGTTCCCAAATCTCGGGCCCAGTGGTTTCCACATGCGCCTGACGGTTGGCAACGTTGTCGAACTGATTGGCCCAGATCGCGCCATTGGGTTCGGTCTTGGCCAGTTCCTCGGCCAAACGACGCGAGTAATGCACAAAGTTATTGGGGTTGCGATAAGGAGCGGCGGGAACTTGCACCAATTGCGCACCCGCAAGGCGCAGCATGTCCTTCTTTTCTTCCGACTGAGTTTCGGGGATCACGATCACCGTCTTGAACCCCATCGAAGCACCGACTAGCGCAAGGCCAATCCCGGTATTGCCCGCGGTACCTTCGACAATCGTGCCACCGGGCTTTAGTTCACCTCGGGCAACCGCATCGCGAATGATGTAAAGCGCCGCGCGGTCTTTGACGGACTGACCTGGGTTCATGAACTCGGCCTTGCCGAGGATCTCGCATCCGGTCTCTTCACTGATGCGTTTCAGCCGGATCAGCGGTGTTTTCCCGACTGCGTCGGCAAGGTCTCGTGCAATGCGCATGGCGCCCTCATGTCATTTGGTATCAGGCAAGATTTACAGCCGCGCTGCCGCAACCACAAGCGCGATAGTCACCCGCGCAGCCGGTCCCGGTGACGGGCCAGCCAATGGGCCAAGGACAGAAGCGGCAAATCCTTGAACGCATGGCTGTCTACAAGGTCGATGAATTCGGAATAAGGCACGATCCGGGTGCGGATATCTTCGCCTTCGCTCGCCAAACCGCCCGTATCTGTGGTTTGGGTCAACTCCCCTAGTCCGACATAAAGATACAGGTACTCGGTCGAGGATCCGCTGGACGAATAAGCCCCGCCTGCAAACTCCAATGTGTCAAAGGTGACACCGGCCTCCTCCAGCGCTTCGCGATATGCGGCCTGTTCCGGTGTTTCACCCGGATCGATCATGCCCGCGACAGGCTCCCATATCCAGGGTTCTGGGTCTTCGATCAGGAAAATCGGTGTCCGAAACTGTTCGACCAGCAGGACCGCATCGCGCACAGGGTCATAAGGCAAAACGACCACCGCACTGCCCTGCAACAGGCTGTTGCGGTTCAGAACCGGCCCCATCGATCCGTCATGCTGGCGATGTTGAAGCTGGATTTCCTCCATCCCGAAATAGTCGACATAGGCGCGGCGGTGGCTGTGGACGATCACGTCCTGTGTGATGTCACGCGGATCACCTGTGCGCCGCTGTCGGGCGAACAACTTGGCCCAGGCACGGGTTTGGATGGCGGGCATGCTGCGGGTCATCTGCTTTGCGTCGACCCTGCCGAAATAGGCCATCTCCTCTTCGGCGGCGAGGGCCGTGACGGGCCCCAGTCTTTCGGCCCACGCTTCCAATGACCACAGACCTACGGGAACCCAGACGCCGGGCGCTGGGAAGAACACTTGAGCCTCTGCTGGCGTTCCATCTGGCAAAGCAACGCTCTGCGTTTGCAGATCATAGTCGAAACCGCCTTCGTAGAACCCAAGCCGCGCCAGATCGACCTCGCTTAGGCCGCGTACCAGCAAACCATTGGCCAGTGTGCCGGGCTTCGGCTGGATCATCGGGAAATCCTGCCCCTGCACCGCGTGAACCGCGTGATCTGCAAGGGCTGCTGGTGTGATGCGCAAATCCTCCGCGGAACGGCCCAAGACACGCTCCAGCAGCGGGACATAGCGAAGGGTGCCGTAAAAGAACAAATCTGACACGGAGAGGCTTTCTATTTGGAGTGACGGGTTAGCGCCAGCGGCGGCTGGCGATTTCGGTTGCAAGCCCAGACAAAACGGACCCAACGGCCAAGGTGATCAGGATTTCAGGCACCAGCAGAAGCTTTCCATAGTCCACTCCGATCACGAAGATCGCCTTTACAGCCTCGAACGGGCCATCATACCGGTTGCGCATGGCCAGGCGGAACATCTCGTAACAGCCCTGCACGAACAGCGCCCAAAACACCAGCGAGGCCACTCCGGTCAGACCGTTGTTGATCCCCGCCGTCCATCCGCGCCCGGCGCGCTTGCCCATGATCTTCCACCCACAGGCAACGGCCAGCGCAATGTTCACAAGGGTGAAATAGCCATAGTCTTTGCCCTCTTCACCATTCTCGATGATCATGGTCGACACCAGAAAGGCCACCACCACCAGGCAAAGGGCGGCAACTAGACGAGCGGCTGTGGGCATTGCGTATTCCGTTCCTTAACTGGGCTTTGCTATGGTGATCTGTGTCACATCGCAATTGCCCGTGTCAAAGGCAGCGCCACATGCGGTCAAATAATAATTCCACATGCGGCGGAAACGCTCATCAAACCCCATGTCCGAGATCTGATCCCATTTGGCGTTGAACGTGTCGTACCAGCGGCGCAAAGTCAGGTCATAGCTTTTGCCGAACTCTTTCGAACGCACCAGGTTCAGTCCCGCCAGATCGATTTGCTGACGCAGAACCGTAGGCGATGGCAGCATACCGCCGGGGAAGATATATTTCTGAATGAAATCAACGCCATTCTTATAGTAATCCCAGCGGTGATCACCAACTGTGATGATCTGTAGCGTCGCCTGCGCTCCGGGTTTCAACCGCTCGCGCACCGTATCGAAATAGACAGGCCAGTATTTCTGCCCCACCGCTTCGAACATCTCGATCGAAGCAATGCCGTCATATTGCCCGGTTTCATCCCGATAGTCCTGCAGCTTCAGATCAACCATATCGGAAAGCCCAGCCTTTTCCATGCGTTGCTGCGCAAACTTCAACTGTTCTTGACTGATAGTCAGGCCGGTGACCCGAAGGCCACGCTCTTTCGCGGCATATTCGGCAAAACCGCCCCACCCGCATCCGATCTCAAGCACATGATCACCGGGTTTCACGCCCATTTCGTCAATCAGGCTGGCATATTTGGCGGTTTGCGCCTTTTCCAGACTCTCCTGCCCGGTCTCGAACAAGGCGCTTGAATAGGTCATCGTATCATCAAGCCAAAGACCGTAGAAATCATTCCCCAGATCGTAATGATACGAGATGTTTTTCTTGGCCTGAGCCCGGTTGTTCCGATGCAACCAGAACCGCAAACGTTCATAGGCCTGAACAAGGAATTTGCCCGTAAACCCGTCATAAACCGTTTCCGAGCCCAGATGCACCAAATCCATGAAAGAACGTAGATCCGGCGTGCTCCAATGCCCTTCTAAATAAGCGTCCGAGAATCCAAGCTCGCCTTCGCGGATCAAGCGTGCAAATACATCGGGATCATGAATTTCTACGGCGGCAATAGGGCCCGGTTTTGCACCTTCGGTCCGAAACACACGCCCGTCAGGCAGTGTGATGTCCAATCGCCCGGCCTCCATCTTGCCGAGCATTTTGAAAACTTGAGCAAAATATCTGGGCAGGTCTTTCTGCCCCTCGGTCGATGTCAGGGTCATCCGCTCTCCCCTCTGCGGTGTTTGATGCAGGCTAGGACGGGTTTTTGTTTCTTGCAAGTTTTCAGTTCCTTACTGGTTTTTTCGGCTGTCATACGCAGACAGAGCACGGGCGCGGCCTTCGGCCAGTTCAACAACAGGCGGCGGATAGGATTGCCCCGCATCCAGCCCCCAGGACCGGGGAACCGCATCGAAATATGACAGGGCAGTAGGGGTTGGGCTCGAACGATCTTCGGCGATCCAGCGATCCAGATATTTGCCTTGTGGATCAAACTTTTCCTGCTGGGTCAGCGGATTGAAGATACGGAAGAATGGCGCAGCATCGGGGCCCGATCCAGCCACCCATTGCCAGCCCATCGCGTTGCAGGCCGGGTCCCAATCAATCAGGCAATCCTCGAACCAGCGCATGCCAATCTTCCAATGGGTCATCAAATGCTTGGTCAAATAGCTTGCAACAATCATCCGGGCGCGGTTGTGCATTCGGCCTGTCACATACATCTCTCGCAGGCCTGCATCGACCACCGGAATTCCGGTTCTTGCCTTCTTCCACGCTGTAACCTCGGGGTGGTCCGCGTCTGTGTTCCACGGAAAAGCATCCCATTCAGGCCGCCAGTTTCCGCTGAGCAGATGCGGCGTGTGGTACATCAGATGATAGGCGAACTCGCGCCACACCAGTTGTCTCAAAAAGCTACCAGTGCCCGAAACCCCCAGCATTGCCGCCCGCTGCACCCTGTGCCATGCGCTCCGTGGCCCGATCTCACCCAGCGAAAGGTATTCTGACAGGTTTGAGGTCCCATCGATATCCAGCCGATCCCGGTCATCAGAATAGCGCGCGACACGGTCAAGAAACCCGTCCAAATGATCGAATGCGGCGCTTTCCCCCGGCTGGACATAGGGGCGCACAATCAGCGCACCCCGGTCCATAGATCCCGCTAAATTCCAGTCAGTCAGGGTGTCGCTTTGGGGCCAGCTTGAAGGTGCGGTTATGCGCGTGACGGCCGCATCAGACTCTGGCAGGTCTCTCCCCTGCACCGCGCGCCACATCGGCGTGAACACCCGAAACGGTTGCCCGGTTTTGGTGGCAACGGTCCAGGGTTCGAACAACAGATGACCTGAGAAGGACTTCGCGCATACGCCATCCTCGGTGAGCTTCCTCTTTATGTTGGTATCACGGGCAATCGCATCCGGATCGTAAGCGCGAGACCAGTAAATCTCGGACGCCCCTGTCTCGGCAATCACCGCGCGCAACTGCGCCAACGCATCGCCGCGCCGAAAGATCAGACGGCTGCCAATCTGTTCTAAGCTTTGGGAAAAGGCATCCAACCCCAGACCCAAACGCCATTTAGGGGCGGCCCCCAGCGCTTCGGCCAAAGGATCAAGGATGTATACCGGCACCACTGGGCGACCTGTTTGCGCAGCAGCGGACAGCGCCGGATGATCGGACAGGCGCAAATCCCTGCGAAACCAAACGATGATCGGAGAGTGCTGTGACGACATAGCCAGCCTGTTGTTTTCTTCGCACTACGAAACAGGTCTGAAAGTGGATCACAAAACGCGGTCAAGCGCCTCCAGTAATTGATCAATTTCCTGTTTCGAGGTGTAATGTGTGAAGCTGACCCTTAGGACGCCCAAGGCCGGATCGACACCCATCGCTTGTAACGGGCGCACCGCGTAGAAATCGCTTCCACCAGCCATTACACCATATTTTGCCAGCTCCTCAGCAACAGGCTCTGCTGGCCGTCCTAACGCAAGTGCAACCGTCGGTGCGCGGCGCGATGCCTCCGAGGGGCCGATCAGACGCACGGTGTTGCGGGTTTTCAAAGCATCCAAAACCGGTTGCAGCAACGCTTCTTCATGGGCGCGCATCAGGTCATGCACAAATGCACCTTGCTCTGCCGCGCCTTGTTTTGGGCCACCGTGATGCAGACAAAGCTGGTCAATGTAGTCGGCCATCCCGGCGCTCGCTGCAATCTGCGCGTGGTCCGGCCCAGCCGGTGTGAACCGTTTGTACAGGACATCACCATTGAAATAATGTGCCTGATTGGGCAACAGCTCGCCCAGCCCCCGCCGAATGACCATACAGCCCTGATGCGGGCCATAGGTCTTGTAGGCGGAAAACAGGTAGATATCCGGCCCCAGATCGCCGACATTCGGCAGCCCGTGCGGTGCATAAGACACGCCATCCACGCAGACAAATGCCCCGGCTGCATGAGCAATCGCCGTGATTTCCGTCACCGGATTGATCTCACCCACCACGTTGGAACAATGCGGAAAACAGACAAGGCGCACCTTCTCATCCAGAAGGTTCTCAAGGTCCTTAGGGTCCAGCGCGCCGGTGTTAGGATCGATCTGCCATTCCCGTACTTCGACGCCAGCCTCTGCAAGCCGCCGCCAGGGGCCGGAATTTGCCTCGTGATCCTGATTGGTGACGACAATCACCTCGCCTGGTTTCAACCACTGCCGGAACGCCTGCGCCAGAACATAGGTGTTTTGCGTGGTCGACGGGCCAAAGCTCAGCTCATCTGTCTCAACCCCCAGAATGGCGGCAAGCCGGGCGCGCGCCTCGTCCATCTCGGCGCCCGCGAGTTGACTGACCTGAAACGGCGCATATGGCTGCACTTTGCGCTGGGTATAGAACCGGGTCAGCCGGTCGATGACGGGCTGGCAGGTATAGGACCCGCCCGCGTTTTCAAAGAAAGCCTGCCCCTGCAAACTGGGTTCGGAAAAGGCCGGGAATTGCGCCCGCACGAAATCAATATCCAACGGTGCCATGACCGGTCCCTCCCCTACGTGTTTTCGATTGGTTTCGCTGCGTCAGCCCTGAACCTTGGTATAGGTCCCCTCACCGGCCAGAATGCCCCGGAACCCGCCGGGCTCATCCAGCCCAAACACGATCAGCGGCAGGTTATTGTCCCGCGCCAGCGCAATGGCCGAGGCATCCATGACCCGCAAGCGTTTCGCCAGAACGTCATCATAGCTGACCGTGTCATAGCGCACGGCATCCGCGTGCTCTTTGGGGTCTTTGTCATAGACGCCGTCGACCCCGTTCTTACCCATGAAAATCGCCTGACAGGCCATCTCATTGGCACGCAGGGTCGCGGCGGTATCGGTGGTGAAATATGGGTTGCCGGTCCCGGCGGCAAAGATGCAAACCCGTTTCTTTTCCAGATGTCGCACGGCGCGACGGCGGATATAGGGCTCGCATACCTCATCCATGCGAATGGCCGAGATCACACGGGTGAACACTCCAATCTCCTCCAGCGCCGACTGCATCCCCAACGCGTTCATGACGGTGGCCAGCATGCCCATATAGTCGGCTGTGGTCCGCTCCATCCCCTGGGCGGAGCCGCTGAGGCCGCGGAAAATGTTGCCCCCGCCGATCACCATGCAAATCTCAACACCCAGATCATGGACCGACTTCACCTCTTGCGCGATGCGCTGGACGGTTGGCGGGTGCAGGCCGAATCCCTGATCCCCCATCAGCGCCTCGCCAGAGATCTTCAGCATAACGCGGTTATACTTGGGTTTCGTGATGTCGGTGGACGGGGTCAGGCTCATATTGCGCTCCGGGCTGGCACGGGTTTATTTTCCGGCGCAAAATGAAGCAAAACCTCCGCAGGTTCAATGCGGTTGGTCAGGAATAAGAAACCCCGGTATGGCCCAGAACAACCCGACACAGATTTGGCGCGATCTGCCCCCGATCGAAGATGGTAAACCCGTTCTGATCGCCGGTCCGACCGCATCGGGAAAATCCGAGCTTGCGTTGCGGATTGCCGAAACCTTCGGAGGGGTCATCGTCAATGCGGATGCCAGTCAGGTCTATGACTGTTGGCAGGTCATCTCGGCCAGACCATCGACGCAGGACGAGGCGCGCGCGCCTCATAGGCTTTATGGTCACATTGCCTACGATCAAAACTATTCCACCGGACATTGGCTGCGTGAAGTCGTTCCGCTGCTAACGGGCGACGAACGACCTATCGTTGTTGGCGGCACCGGGCTCTACTTTAGCGCCCTGACCGAAGGTATGGCCGAAATCCCGGTCACTCCGCCCGAGGTTCGGCAACAGGCGGATCAACTGCCCCTGTCAGACCTGATCAATGGAGTAGATACGGTTACGTTGGCCGGGCTCGACACCAACAACCGCGCGCGCGTCCAGCGCGCCTGGGAGGTTCAGCGTGCCACCGGTCGCAGCCTGAACTCCTGGCAGGCAGACACCCCGCCGCCGGTCCTGCAGATCAAGGATTGTACCCCCCTGGTCTTTGATGTCGATAAAGCCTGGCTGCAGGACCGCATCACCCGCCGGTTTGATCAGATGCTGGAAAAAGGCGCTTTGGACGAAGTGGCAGCCATGCGCGAGCGCTTCGATCCTGCGTTGCCAGCCTTCAAGGCGATCGGTGTGCCCGAGTTGATGTCGGTTTTAGGGGGCCAGATGACCTTGGATCAGGCGCGCGAGCGCGCCACCATCTCAACCCGACAATTCGCCAAACGACAGCGCACCTGGTTCCGGGCTCGAATGAAGAACTGGAATCGCATAGATATCTCAAAGTGATATGAAGTGAGGTTATCGCGCGCCTTCTCGCAGATCGAATAAGCATCTCCCATATTTGCACACTAGGCCAAACGTCACCTTAAATCGACATAAGCCGCATCCAGAGCCAGCTTGAATCCGGTTATTAACAAAACAATCACCTCCGCCCGTTACCGGAAACAGCCCGTTCCGAAGGGCAAAGGATGTCGTTTTTGTACCTTGGATGACGAATTCGAACATTGACGCTGCCATTTTTCTGGTGCCGAATACGCCCATGGGGAGAGACAGAATCCAAAAAACGAGACCCATAGAATTACCTGACGGCGCAAAATGCGCCGCGTAATCTGAATCATCACATCTAAAAAAACTGTAACTCAGGGAGAAGAGTTAATGGCAAATCAATCAACTACCGGAGCAAATGTTCACTGGGCGGCCGAGATGCACGCTCAGGAATGCCGCGACAGTAAACTCAGCCGCCGCGAGTTTATGGCGCGGGCAACCGCGCTGGGTGTTGCCGTACCCACAGCCTATGGCATGATCGGCCTGCAAACACCTGCGGCTGCTCAAGAACCTCCGCGCGGCGGCACCATTCGCTATCAGATGGAAGTGCGCGCGCTCAAGGATCCGCGCACATATGACTGGACACAGATCGCCACCTTCACCGCAGGCTGGTTGGAATATCTGGTCGAATACAACAACGACGGTACGTTCAAACCCATGCTTCTGGAAAGCTGGGAAGCCAATGACGACGCCACCGAATATACGCTGAACGTGCGTAAGGGTGTAAAGTGGAACAACGGTGACGACTTCACCGCCGAAGACGTGGCGCGCAACATCACCGCATGGTGTGATGCAACGGTCGAAGGCAACTCGATGGCCGCGCGGATGGCTTCTCTGGCAAATGCGGACACGCAGAAAGCAGCCGATGGCGCGATCACCGTTGTCGACAGCCATACGGTTAAGCTGAAATGTAACGCCCCGGACATCACCATCATTCCAGGCATGGCCGACTACCCGGCCGCCATCGTGCACAGCAGCTTTGACGCCAATGACATGCTGAGCAACCCGGTCGGAACAGGCTTCATGCTGCCCGAAAGCCACGAAGTGGGCGTGAAGGGCGTTCTGGTCCGCAACGAAGGCCATGAGTGGTGGGGCTACGAGGCCGGCAAGGGCGGCTATATCGACCGGATCGAGTTCATCGACTACGGCACCGACCCGGCCGCCTTCCTGGCCGCGTATGAGGCCGAAGAGATCGACATGAACTGGGAATCGGTTGGGGAATTCGTTGATATCTTCGACGGTATCGGCCTGGTTCGTTCAGAAATTCCGTCGGGCTTTACCATTGTTATCCGCCCCAACCAGTTGGCCGAAGATGGGAATGGCAACAAGATCTATGGTGACAAGCGGGTCCGTCAGGCCCTTGCGATGGCTGTGGACAACGAGGTTTGCCTGGAACTGGGTATGTCTGGTTACGGCATCCCAGCCGACAATTGCCATGTGGGCCCGATGCACCCCGAGCATGACTCGGCCGTGACCCGTATTCCGTACGATCCAGCAGGTGCCAAGGCGCTGATGGACGAAGCGGGCATGGGTGATTTCGAGCACGAGGTTCAATCCATCGACGATGACTGGCGTCGGAACACCACCGCTGCTGTTGTCGCTCAGCTGAATGATGCGGGCATCAAGGCCAAGCACACCGTTCTTCCGGGATCGACCTTCTGGAACGACTGGACCAAATACGCGTTCTCGTCGACCAACTGGAACCACCGTCCGTTGGGTACACAGGTTCTGGCGCTGGCCTATAAATCAGGCGTTGCGTGGAATGAATCAGGCTTTGCCAATGAGGAGTTCGATACGCTGCTGGCCGAAGCGAACTCGATCGCTGATGTCGACAGACGTCGTGAGGTGATGGCCAAACTGCAGGCGATCATGATCGATGAAGGCGTGACTATTCAGCCTTACTGGCGAACAGCAATGCGCCACCACCGCGATAACATGGTGGGTGTCGAAAAGCACATCGCGGACCTGCCGCAGATCTACAAGTTCGGCATCCTGTCCTGAGCCAATACCAAACAAGAGACCGCGCCACATTGGCGCGGCCTTTTCGTCCTGACTGCGGCGACCATAAAACAGCTACGCGCGAAGCCAAAAGGCATTCACGCCAGCCTACCAACAGGGGCTAACATGGGACTATTTATCCTAAGACGCGTTGGCATCATGCTTTTGACAGCATTGTGCCTGACGTTCTTGGTCTTCTTTCTGACGAACCTCTATCCAAACCTGGAAAAGCTTGCGAAAACGCAGGGCAATTTCCGGATGTCGGATGAGCAGGTTGAGAGTTTTCTGGAAAAAGGCGGCTATCTGCAATCCACGCCGATCAAATACGGCGAATGGTTGGGGGTTTTACCTTCGTACCGGCATACGAATGAAGATGGCACGGTTCAGGGCCGATGCATCCAGCCTGGTCAGCCTGCGGAAGAAGCCCCCAATTTCTGCGGTATCCTGCAAGGATATTGGGGATATTCGACGGTCTTCAAAGAAGAGGTCTCAACCGTTGTTGGCACCCGTCTGGCCCTGACGGGGCGGCTGATGTTCTGGGTGATGCTGCTGATGGTCCCGTCAGCTTTGATCCTGGGTATCCTGGCCGGGATGAAAGAAGGTTCGGCCACCGACCGGACCCTTTCGACCTTTGCCATCACCACCACGGCGACACCGGAATACGTATCAGGCGTGATTTTCATCGCCATCTTCACCTCGTCCGCTGTTGGATTGAAATGGTTCAAGGGCACCGCGACGCAGGCGATGGAGAATCCAACGTTTGAGAACTTCTTCCTGCCGGTGTTAACCATTGCCCTTTATGGGATGGGCTATATCGCCCGGATGACACGCGCTTCAATGACCGAGGTGATGACGGCGCAGTATATCCGCACCGCGCGTTTGAAAGGCGTGTCTTTCCCGAACATCGTCATGAAACACGCGCTGCGCAATGCGCTGATCGCGCCCTTCACCGTCATCATGCTGCAGTTCCCATGGCTGCTGAACGGCGTGGTGATCGTCGAGACCCTGTTCAACTACAAAGGCTTTGGCTGGGCGCTGGTGCAGGCGGCAGGCAACAACGACATCCAGCTATTGCTGGCAATCTCGGTCGTATCTGTCTTTGTGGTGCTTGTGACGCAGCTGATATCGGATATCGGCTATGTCTACCTCAACCCGCGCATCCGCATTTCTTAAGGAGGGATAGGATATGGAACCATTAACCTGGACCGGCTCTATCGCCTTCCTGAACCCGCTATTGGCTCTGGCTTTGGGGCTTATGGTGCTGTCGATTATCGTCTGGATGTTGGCCAGCATCGTGCTGCCAGAGGATCAGATGACCGTGAACCCGGATGGCACGCTGACCTCAAGTTCGGGCTTGAGAAACCTGATCGGCGCGTCGTTGCGCTATAGCTTCTTGGCCAGTGTCGGGATTGCCGTTGCCTATATTGTACTCGGCATTGTGATGGGCACAGGCGCAGGTATTATCGGCGCCATGTCTCAGCAATTTCTACCTGTCTGGCTTTCGCTGATCCTGCTTTATGCCATGTCGATCGCCTTCAAACGCAAGCTGGGCCTTTATGGCAAGCTGTTTGATAGCCCCATTGGCATGATCGGCTTCGGCCTTGTCATGTTCTGGGTCTTTACCGGCATATTCGGGGCGGTCGACATGATCGTGACCCATGATCCGCTGGCACAGGTCTCGAGCATGAAAAACAAGGTGCCCGGCACCCCATTATCCAATATCGAAGACGGCCAATACGCCTGGTACCTGCTGGGTGGCGACAATTTGGCCCGCGACGTCTTTAGCCGAATGGTCAAAGGCGCCTGGATCGTGGTGCAGATCGCGCCGCTGGCGACGATGTTTGCCTTTATGGTTGGCATCACCTTAGGCCTGCCTGCCGGGTACTATGGCGGTCGGTTGGATACTCTGCTGTCGTTCCTGGCCAACCTGATCCTGGCCTTCCCAGTAATCCTGCTGTTCTACCTGCTGGTGACGCCCGAGATCGTGGCAACCGGAGTGCCGAATTATATGGCGGCTGTGCTGTTCATCTTCCCGATCATCTTTTTGGGAGTGCTGTTGAACTCGCGCTACTACACGCGTCCAAATTTCCGCACACCTCTTCTGATCGGTATTCTGGGTGTGGCCTTGTGGCTGTATCTGTCGCTGATTTCGACCGGCGGCTATATCATCAACACCGATAGCTATCGCATCTGGGGTCTGCCCACCTATCTGGACCTGTTCGATATTCCGGGCGGCATTCTGGTGGTGTTCGTCTCGGTGGTCTTTGTGAACTCACCCACCGTGTTCCGGATCGTTCGGGGTCTGGCGCTGGATATCAAGACCCGCGACTATGTGGCGGCGGCGCAAACGCGTGGCGAGGGTCCGTGGTACATCATGCTGTGGGAAATCCTGCCCAACGCGCGTGGTCCGCTGATCGTCGATTTCTGTCTGCGGATCGGCTATACAACCATCCTTCTGGGGACCTTGGGTTTCTTCGGGTTGGGCTTACCGCCCGAAAGCCCGGATTGGGGATCCACGATCAATGAGGGGCGCAAACTCCTGTCGATCTATCTGCACCCCGCACTTCCGCCTGCGTTGGCGTTGTTGTCACTGGTTCTGGGTTTGAACCTGTTGGCGGACGGTCTGCGCGAAGAAAGTCTGAAGGACTAATGTGACTGTGGCCGTGGGGGCAGCCCCCCGCACCCCCCCGGATATTTATAGCCAGATGAAGGGGATCCCCCGGACTCTCGCGAGGAGAAACACAGATGAATAAATTGGCGGACTATGATGGGCCTATCCTGGAGATCGACAAGCTTTCGATTTCGTTTTTCACCCGGCTGAGGGAAATTCCCGCCGTTATGGATTTCTCGGTCTCTGTGCAGCCTGGTGAGGCTGTCGGGCTGGTGGGTGAATCCGGCTGTGGTAAGTCTACGGTGGCGCTGGGTGTCATGCAGGATCTGGGCAAGAACGGGCGCATTGTTGGCGGTTCGATCAAGTTCAAGGGGCGTGATCTGTCTGAGATGACCACCGAAGAACTGCGTGACATTCGTGGCAACGAGATCGCGATGATCTATCAGGAGCCGATGGCCAGCCTGAACCCGGCCATGAAGATCGGCAAACAGCTGATGGAAGTGCCGATGATCCATGAGGGTGTGAGCCAGGAAGAGGCTTATTCCCGCGCGCTGGAGGTGGTCACCGATGTGCGCCTGCCCGACCCCGAGCGGATGCTGAATTCTTTCCCGCATCAGCTGTCCGGTGGTCAGCAGCAGCGGATCGTGATCGCGATGGCGCTCATGTCAAAGCCGGCGCTTTTGATCCTGGACGAGCCGACCACTGCGCTGGACGTGACGGTTGAGGCTGCCGTGGTCGAACTGGTCAAAGATCTGGGTAAGAAATACGGCACATC
The DNA here is from genome assembly GCF_056533095.1 of Ruegeria sp. H3. NCBI lineage: Bacteria > Pseudomonadati > Pseudomonadota > Alphaproteobacteria > Rhodobacterales > Roseobacteraceae > Ruegeria > Ruegeria sp. H3. The sequence goes on from NZ_JBQFOD010000002.1 coordinate 47,560, forward strand.
GATGCTGTTCATCTCGCACAACCTCGGGCTGGTTTTGGAAACCTGCGACCGGCTGTGCGTGATGTACTCAGGCGAAGCGGTCGAGCGTGGCTCGATCAAAGACGTGTTCGACGAGATGCAGCACCCGTATACGCAGGCGCTGTTCCGGTCGATCCCCCTGCCCGGCGCGGACAAGAACGCGCGCCCGCTTGTGGCCATTCCAGGGAACTTCCCCTTGCCGCATGAACGCCCACCGGGCTGTAATTTTGGGCCGCGCTGTGACTATTTCGAAGAAGGCCGCTGTGACGCGCAGAATATCCTGATGGAGGCGGTGCCCGGCAATGATCGACACCACACGCGCTGCCTGAAGTTCAAAGAGATCGACTGGAACGCGCCGATCACAGTGGGCGAGCAGAAGGAAAAGGCCGAGATTGGCCGAACCGTTCTGAAGATGGACAACCTCAAGAAATACTATGAGGTGGCGGCCAATGCCCTGTTCGGAGGCGGTGAAACAAAGGTTGTGAAAGCCAACGAGACGTTGAGTTTCGAGGCACATGAATCCGAGACGCTGGCTATTGTCGGTGAATCCGGCTGCGGCAAGTCGACCTTCGCCAAGGTTCTGATGGGGCTTGAGACCGCGACAGACGGTCAAATACTGCTGGACAATCGAAATATCGAAGACGTGCCCATCGAAGAACGCGACGCGAAAACCGTGGGTGAAGTGCAGATGGTGTTCCAGAACCCATTTGACACGCTGAACCCCTCGATGACCGTTGGGCGCCAGATCATTCGCGCGCTGGAGATTTTCGGCGTCGGCAATTCCGAGGCTGAACGCAAGAAGCGCATGCTGGAACTGCTGGATCTGGTGAAACTGCCCCGCGCCTTTGCGGATCGAATGCCGCGGCAGCTCTCGGGCGGTCAAAAACAGCGCGTCGGCATCGCCCGTGCCTTTGCGGGCGATGCACGGATTGTGGTAGCGGATGAGCCGGTCTCGGCGCTGGATGTGTCAGTACAGGCGGCGGTCACCGATCTACTGATGGAGATCCAGCGCGAGCACAAGACCACGCTGCTGTTCATCAGCCACGACCTGTCGATTGTGCGCTATCTCAGCGACCGGGTGATGGTGATGTATCTGGGCCACGTGGTTGAGCTGGGAACAACCGATCAGGTCTTCTCGCCCCCCTATCACCCCTATACCGAAGCGCTGCTGAGCGCGGTTCCGATTGCGGATACATCCATCGAGAAAACGCATATCGTTCTGGAGGGAGACATCCCATCCGCGATGAACCCACCGCCAGGTTGCCCGTTCCAGACCCGCTGCCGCTGGAAATCCGAAGTGCCGGACGGACGGTGTGAATCGGATGTTCCACCGGTCAGAACACTGGCCGAAGGTCACCAGGTGAAATGCCACCTGGCCGAGGACATTCTGGCACGCATGGAGCCGGTGATCAAAATCGCCGCAGAGTAAACCACTGATCAGAATTGGAAAGGGCCGGTCATCGACCGGCCCTTTCTGTTGGCGCCGCGGTTTGTGGGGAGACAGGCGGTGCGTATTGGTATGCGTGAGTGGCGGAAGCCTTCTGACGTGACCTCAGCCGGTCATGACGTTGTTCCCGAAATGCATGAACTCCTCACTCATTCCGGTAATTTCACCAGCTTCAAGCTGAAGGCTGGCGCTGTCGAGCATCTTGTAACTCTGCTGTCCTTTGACCCAATCATCGGCAGATTGCAGTGTGGTCAGTGTGTAAGACGTGACCTCGTTCAGGTAGTGGGTCGGGATGATGACCTTGGGCTTGAGCTTAGACACGATGTCGTTGCCCTGATCAAAGCTGAGAATGTGTTCTGAACCATCCACCGGCAGCGTCAGAACATCGACCTGCCCGATAGCATCCCAGAACTCTTGCGGTGGGTTATGGCGATTGTCGCCCCAGATCAGCGTACGGATGCCTCCGGTTTCAACCAGATAGACCACCATATCCATATGGCCGACATTGTTCGGCGGGCAGGCTTCCACCCCAAACTCGGCGAGCGCGTTCGTCCAGTCATACCAACCAGGTGCAACGCAAGCGTGTTTATCGGCAAAGCCCGTGATCTTGACGTCAGCAAATTCGAAATTGCCCACCATCCGGTCCAACACCATGGTCGAGCTTGGACGCTCGATCGCGTCATGGTCAAAATGCGCATGGGTCGACAGCGTGATGTCGACCGGGATTTGTGGGAATTCATTGCGGAACCAAAGTCCCCAGGCACCAGACGGATCATCGCGCCACGGGTCAAACAAAGCAGTTGCCCCATTGGGTGAAGTGATTTTGATTGCACAGTGACCGTAGTAATCGATGCCTACAACCCCGGTGCTGGCCTGGCCAGTCGACGCTTGAAGATCAATCACATGATTATTGTTACCCGGTTGCAGCCAGGCCTGCGATTGCGCCTCTGCTGGTTTTGCGCCAAGAACCGAAGCTGTTGCGCCGACGCCCGCTGCGCCCGCTGCCATAAAGAAAGACCGGCGCGACAACCCCGGTGCCAGATGATCCCTGTCCCCTTTCAGGAGCGTGGGTTTCAGATCTTTGCGATCCATTTTGATGTACCTCTCTGTTGGTTGTGTGCAGTTAGTCCGCACCTCTCGGCAGAGGGTAACAAGTCAAAGCATATGGGCTCAGACCGGAAAATTAAGGGTGAAATATGGGGGCAAACCCCATATTCGAACATCACGAAATCGAGAGCAGATGGCTGCGTAGGTTCTTATCGCGCCCTTCAAGGCCCAGTTTGCGACGGATGTTGTTGCGGTGAAAATCGATGGTCGACGTTTCCCGCGACAGCGCTTTGGCTATGTCTTTGGTTGTCTTTCCGAACATCACCATCTGTGCGATTTCAATCTCGGTCGGAGTCATCACGGCGAAGGCATCCGTGAGTTCGTCAGAGAGTGATGACGTAATCTCGTTCAGGTTTTTCTCAGCCAATTCAAGGTATACGCATTGCGCTTCGTCCTCTGAAAGCTGAGCACGCACCTTTTCGAGATATGGCAATACGCGGCTACGCACCTGATCGACAATTTCGTGATCTCGGCTTTTACGGTCATCATCCAAACTGGACAACAAAACACGCAATGCTGTGTTCGTTTCTTGCAACTCGCGGGTGCGATCCGAAACGCGGGTTTCGAGCTGCGCCAGTGTCTCGTTCAGTTTTTCTTCCAGGGCGCGGCGCAGGTAAACCTCTTGCAACAAGGCCAAATCCGACTCGACCATACGCGCAAACTGCGTAAGACCTTCGCGGAACAACAACGCGCGCCTGTTTTGCTTGCGGTCCAGAACACAGATTGTGCCGAACAGCGATCCATCCGGCCATTTCAACGGCAAGCCGATGTAAAATGTCATACCGTGTTCAAGGTCGTCATTGTCTGCCCAGACCGGATCGCAGGTGGCATCCTTGACCACCAGTTCTGCGTCGCGTTGTAGAACGCCGTGACAATAGAGTTTCGGATTAAGCTGAAAACTCATACCGACGGGATACGGGTTCTCTGGATGATCCGATGTGATCAATACCGCATGATCTGGCGCATCGGTTTTCATGATCAGGCTTGCTGGAACATCCGCCAGCTCTGCAACCAGATCCACAAGCTGTTGCCAGTTGGCCAGTGTTTCCTTGGGAATCTGAGGGTGATCAACAGGCATGAAGGGTCTCACCAATTGGTGGGCAATACACCCTTTCAGGTTAGTTGGTCCATCGGTGAAAGATCAAGAATGGGGCGCTCTGCGTCGCAGCATCAGGGCTTAACCGCCCCAGATTACTTTTACATAGTTCTGGGTTTCCTTGTACGGCGGGATACCGCCGTGCTTTTCAACCGCTTTGGGGCCAGCGTTGTAGGCGGCTAGAGCCAAGGGCCAGGATTTGAACTTGCGATATTGCCAAGACAAATACCGCGCGCCGCCTTCCAGGTTCTGTTTGGGGTCATGCGGATTCACGCCCAGCAGTTCAGCCGTTTGTGGCATCAGCTGCGCCAGACCCAGCGCCCCTTTGTGCGACTTTGCATGCGGATTCCAGCCGCTTTCCTGTTGCACGAGACGCAAAAACAGCTCCTCGGGGATGCTATGAAGACGGGCGGCTTGCCGCGCCATGGTCAGATATTGGCCGCGATAGCTGCCGGTATAGCGTTTGGCGAAACTGCCTTGCGGGGTCTTTGGTTTCAAACGTTCGGACCCGCGATACTGCGTGGCAGCGCGGCCATCCAACACTTTGGATTGTTTCAGGAAAATATCCATTCGACTTTTGGTCGACAAGGTATCCGCCTGCGCAGTGCCCGACAGCAGCACAATGCCCAGAACCGTTAAACCAACACACACAGAACGCATCAAAGCTTATCCCGCTCGCTCAAAAATCAGTCGGAGTATAGGTATTCCAGTCAAAAATGAAAGCTTGGTTAAGGCCGGGACGGGATTTCTTGCCGAACGATAGTGTGATCAATCATGTTTTAACCATGACGCAGGCGATATAGGGTCGCAGAGATATCCGGCGTCAGATTCGGCGCATTCAAAGTAATACAGAACGGGGAAATACATGGCGGGTTCAGTCAACAAGGTCATTCTGGTCGGCAATCTTGGCCGCGATCCCGAGGTGCGGTCGTTTCAGAACGGTGGCAAAGTGTGCAACCTGCGCATCGCCACATCCGAGAACTGGAAAGACCGTAATACTGGCGAGCGTCGGGAACGGACGGAATGGCATTCTGTGGCCATCTTCTCGGAACCGCTGGCTCGTATTGCCGAGCAGTATCTGCGCAAGGGCAGCAAGGTCTATATCGAAGGTCAGTTGGAAACCCGCAAATGGCAGGACCAGTCCGGGCAGGATCGTTACTCGACCGAAGTTGTTCTGCGGCCCTATCGTGGCGAACTGACCCTGCTGGACAGCCGTGGCGAAGGTGGCGGTGGTGGCCAGTCGGGTGGTTATGGCGGCGGTCAGGCCGGTGGCGGCTATGGCGATCCCTATGGCGGCCAATCCAATGCCCCTGCCCCGGCATCCGGCGGAATCGACGACGACGAGATTCCGTTCTAAGCAAAACGGAGACAACGCATGACATGGTCCTTTTCGCTCGGCCGACTACTCGGGTCCGAACTTAGGGTCCATGTCACCTTCTTCCTTCTGCTCGCCTGGGTCGGGTTTGCGGCCTATTCCAGCGGCGGCTGGCCAGCGGCCGTCGACAATCTGCTGTTTGTGCTGGCCCTGTTTGCCTGCGTCGTTGCGCATGAGTTCGGCCACGCCTTGATGGCCCGGCGTTTTGGCATCAAAACTCCTGACATCACCCTGTTGCCCATCGGTGGTCTGGCACGGCTGGAGCGGATGCCAGAAAAACCGATGCAAGAAGTCCTTGTGGCCCTTGCTGGCCCAGCGGTGAATATCGTCATCTGGCTGGTGCTGGTTCTGCTTGGCGCAGGGATGTCGATCGGGTCCTTCTCCGATCTGGATACGGCCAGTTCAGGGCTATTACAAAGGCTGGCTTACATCAATCTGCTGTTGGCGGCATTCAACATGATCCCGGCCTTTCCCATGGACGGGGGGCGTGTCTTTCGCGCCCTTCTGTGTCTGCGTATGGATCGCAGCAGCGCGACACGTATCGCCGCGGTCAGCGGCCAGATCGTCGCGGTTGGCTTCGGGTTTTGGGGGTTGAGTTCAGGCAATCCCGTGCTGGTTCTGATCGCAGTCTTTGTGTTCATCGCGGCCAATTCCGAAAATCAGGACGTCGCGCTTAGGTCAGTGGCACGGCGCGTTCTGGCACGCGACGCCATGATCACCGCATTTCGCTCTCTGTCGCCTCAGGATACTTTGAACACAACGGCCGAGGCCGTGATCCACACAACTCAGCATGAGTTTCCGGTGCTGGAATCTGACGGGGCGCTGCTGGGCTTTGTCACACGCGATCGGCTGTTTGCAGCGCTGGCCGGGGATCATCCGCGATCCGATCCGGCGACATCGATCATGGAGGCCCATATCCCTCAGGTCGCGCTGACCACAGGGCTGGAAACGGTATTGGGCGAGTTGCACAAAGGCGCACCTGCCGTCGCGGTGATGAGCCAAACAGGCAATATGATCGGCTACATCACACGCGAGAACATTGCCGAGTTGATGATCATCGGTGGGCGCTGAGTAGCGTTTCAGCGCGCTGCCAACGCATCCTGCAAAACCGACATCACCGCATCGCGCGGTACGTCTGAGGTGACAAAAGCCTGACCGATCCCATGCGCCAAGATAAAGCGCAACTGACCGTCGATCACTTTTTTGTCCTGCGCCATCAGGTCGACCAGAGCCTTGGCATCAGGAAGCTCTCCGGGGATATCGGACAGGTCGGTTTTCATCCCCATGGCCTTTAGATGTGCCCGAACACGGCTTGGGTCTTCCTGCGAACACAGGCCAAGACGGGATGACAGCTCAAACGCCAGCGCACAGCCGATGGCAACGCCTTCGCCATGCAGCAAACGGTCGGAATAGCCGGTCGCGGCCTCTAGCGCGTGGCAGAATGTATGGCCGAGGTTCAGCAACGCCCGGTCACCCTGCTCTGTCTCATCCCGCGCGACGATGTCAGCCTTCATCTGTACCGAGCGTGTGACCGCCTTGACTCGCGCGGCCATATCACCGGTCGAAACATCTGGGCCGTTGGCCTCAAGCCAGTCAAAAAACGTGGCATCACCCAGCAGGCCGTATTTGACGACCTCACCATATCCAGACAGGAAATCCCTCTGGGTCATTGTGCCCAGAACCGAGGTGTCGGCCAGCACAAGCGAAGGCTGATGGAACGCGCCAATCAGGTTCTTGCCCTGTGGCGCGTTGATCCCGGTTTTTCCACCCACCGAACTGTCGACCTGCGCCAACAGAGAGGTTGGGATTTGAACAAACCGTACGCCACGGCGCAACACGGCGGCGGCAAAGCCCGCAAGGTCTCCGATTACGCCACCGCCTAAGGCAACAACAACATCGCGGCGTTCGACTTTTTCGGCCAGCAGCCATTCAACGGCGCGTTCAAAATGCGGCCAGCTTTTGGTCGCCTCACCTGCGGGTAGTGCAAGCGCAGACATCTGAATCCCGGCAGCAGCCAAACCGTCACGCAGCGCATCCAGATGCAGCGCTGCCACGTTTTCATCGGTCAGAACGGCAACCTTGAGGCGATGCAGCAAAGGCGCGATCCGTGCGCCCGATTGCGCCAGCAGATCGTGGCCAATCTCGACATCATATGCGCGTTCGCCCAGCTCTACATGTACGGTTTGATGCATTTATTTTCGTTCCAAAACATCCGGGCGAGCCAACAAGGCCTCGACCACGCGGTCCACCATATTGTCGATTGAGGTTTCGCCATCCGAGTCCGCGATCAGATCGGCCTTGGCATAAATCGGAACGCGATCCTCGTACAGGGCCTTGAGCGTGGCGTATGGATCGGCGGTGTGCAACAAGGGGCGCGTATCCTTGTGACGCACCCGGTTCCAAAGCACAGTCAGATCCGCGCGCAGCCAAACCGCTGCGCCGCGTTCACTGATCATCCTGCGATTTTCGGCAGACATAAACGCGCCACCACCGGTAGAGAGTATCCCCCGCTTCTCATCCAGCAAACGACCAATGACCTGAGTTTCCTTCTGACGAAAAAACGGCTCTCCATCGCGTTCGAATATTTCGGGGATTGTCATGTTGGCCGCCGATTCGATTTCGGCATCGCTATCGAGGAACGGAACGCCCAGCCGTGCGGCCAAGGCCCGGCCCACGGCTGTCTTTCCGGCCCCCATCATCCCTACAAGCACAACCGTTTTGTGCAGATCATATGATGATCCGTCATCCGCAAGTCGCGTGTTATGCTTAATTTCGCTCATTTCATCGTGAATGACGTGATCTTGGAAAAAATGCCAGTTATAACTTGGCCAAAATCAAAAATTGAGGCAGCGTGACGCCATGGGTCGTCTGATCAAGTTCCTGATATATATTATTTGCCTGTGTTTCATCGGGCTGGTGGGCTATGCCTATGTTGGCCCGTTTTTCGGCGCGGATTTCTCGGCTCCGCAAAGCGAAATCCGCGAACCGGTCACTCTGGATGTCGACTAAGCACATTGCGGTGGCAGTGCTGCTGGCCGGGGCCGCGCACGCGCAAGAGCCCCTTTCGGCAATCGAATGGCTGACCGAACCGCCAGAAAACTTACCCGGCACAGTCCTGCTGGAACCACCAGTGACCCAGAATGGCATTCAGCCCGAGGTCGAGGTGACGCCGCTTGAGGCATTGTCTCAGCCGCTGGGTCTAGTGTCATCATCCGTTACCGGCCTGCCGGTTGATCTGTGGCACGGCAGCGATCCTGCACGTTTGGCTGAGCTGATCGCGCGCGTGCCGGTTAAGACCAACCCGGCCATGCAGCGCCTGCTGTTTACGCTTTTACTGTCGGAATCCCGTGCGCCTGCCGGACCGGGCGCAGAGGAGGCCTTGTTGCTGGCTCGGCTGGACCGTTTGATACAGCTTGGCGCCGCCGATCCCGCGCAGTCGCTTGTTCAACTGGCCGGCCCTACTGACACGATGGCGCGATTTCAGCGTTGGTTCGATGCCACTCTGTTGACCGGGGATGAGGATCGCAGCTGCACCGCTCTGATCGCGCAGCCACATCTGTCTTCTGACTATGCGGCGCAGATCTTCTGCAAAGCTCGCCGGGGGGATTGGGCGTCTGCTGCTTTGACGCTTGAGGCCGCACATGCGCTGAGCCTGCTGCCGCCGGAAGAGCTGGATCTACTGGACCGGTTTCTCAGCCCCGAACTCTATGAAGACGCGGCTTATCTTCCCCAACCGGACGACCCGAACCCCCTAACTTTTCGCCTGTTCGAAGCGATCGGAGAGCGGTTGCCCTCGGCCCCGTTGCCGCGCGCCTTTGCCAATGCGGACCTGCGCGATGTGGCTGGTTGGAAAGCTCAGATCGAAGCTGCTGAGCGCCTGACCCGGATCGGCGCGCTGACCCCCAACCAGTTGCTTGGGCTTTATACTGAGCGTGACCCGGCTGCCTCGGGCGCCGTCTGGGACCGGGTTGCAGCGATCCAGCGTTTCGAAAGTGCGCTAAAAACCGGCAATGCTGAGGCAATCGGTAAGACCCTGCCCCGCGTTTGGGATCAGATGCGCAGCGTCGGGCTGGAGGTTCCGTTTGCCGAGCTGTTCGCCGATCAGTTGGCGCGCGTAAACCTGCCAGTGCCCGCAACAGACGCGCTGCGGTGGCGCATTCTGATGCTGTCCGAGCTTTATGAACAGGCCGCTATGTCCCCGCCAGACACATCGACCGAAACGCAGTTCCTGACCGCCCTTGCGCAAGGCGATCCGGGGCGTGCAATCTCTCCGTCACCCTTGGCGGATGCGGTGTCACAGGGGTTCCAATGGGCAGCTCCAGTTCCGCCGGATATCGACGCTTTGCTGGATCAGGGCCAGTTGGGTGAGGCGCTGCTGGAAGCCATGCAGATGTTCGCACATGGCGCACGTGGGAACCTTGTGGACCTGTCTGCCGCCATCGCTGCTTTTCGACGTGTCGGTCTGGAGGACACGGCAAGACGCGCCGCCTTAACCCTTTTGATCCTGCAACGGTGATCGTGATGAGCGCGCCAGCCTCTCATGAATTGTGGATTTCTACCTTTCTACAGGCGCAAGCGGCCGAGCTTGGGGCAGCAACCAACACGCTGCTGGCCTATGGGCGCGACCTGAAGGACTTTGCCGCATGGCTAGAATATCGGAAGATTGCGCTAGGTGACGCAGACCGCGACCAGATCGAAGCCTATCTGATCGATTGCGACGCTCAAGGCCTGTCGAAATCCACCCGTGCGCGCCGTCTGTCAGCGATCAAACAGCTCTTTCGGTTTGCCTTTGAGGAAGGATGGAAAGACGCCAACCCCGCAATTCAGATCAAAGGCCCCGACCGATCTAAGAGGCTGCCAAAAACGCTGGATGTCGCTGAAGTGGATCGCCTGCTTGAGGCCGCACGTACGACCGGGCGCAACGCATCAGACCGGATCCGGAACACCTGCCTGATGGAGTTGCTATACGCCACCGGCATGCGCGTGACCGAACTGGTTTCGCTGCCCGTCTCCTCGGCGCGCGGCGACCCACGCATGCTGTTGGTTCTGGGCAAAGGCGGCAAGGAACGCATGGTGCCCCTGTCCCCACCCGCCCGCGACGCGCTGGCCGATTGGCTGGTGCAGCGCGATGATGCAGAAGAGAGAGCACTTGAGAAAGGCGGGCAGAAATCACGCTTCCTGTTCCCCTCGCGCGGGAAATCGGGGCACCTGACACGGCACCGCTTCTTTCTTCTGGTCAAGGACCTGGCGGTTGCTGGCGGTGTTTCCCCTGCAAAGGTCACGCCGCACACGTTGCGCCATGCGTTTGCGACGCATCTTTTGGCCAATGGGGCTGATCTGCGCTCGATCCAAACCCTACTGGGCCATGCCGATGTCGCTACGACCGAGATTTACACCCATGTTCTGGACGAAAGACTGGCCGAACTGGTGTTAGAGCATCACCCGCTGGCCAAAGGCCCCAAAGATCAGGGCTAACCCCTTGATCCATAGGGGCAGCATCCCCATAACGGGTGCAGATACACGAACAACCAAGGACCGATGGAACCCACATCCTCTCTGATCGACGGCGCATTCTGGTTTACAACAGGCGCTATCTTGCTTTTGCTTTTCCTATCAGGCTTCTTTTCCGGCTCGGAAACCGCACTCACGGCCTCATCCCGCGGAAAGCTGCGCGCGCAGGCCGATAAAGGCTCTCGCGGGGCGAAAAAAGCGCTGGAAATCACTGAAGATAATGAACGTCTGATTGGATCGGTTCTGCTGGGCAACAACCTGGTGAATATTCTGGCGGCCTCGCTGGCCACGGCCTTGTTCACGCGACTGTTCGGCGAAAGCGGCGTGGCGCTGGCGACGCTGGTCATGACCCTGCTGGTTCTGATCTTTGCCGAGGTTCTGCCCAAGACTTATGCGATCACCAACTCGGAAAAGGCGGCCTCGGCGGTTGCGCCGATCATTGGCGTCGTTGTCACCGTCTTCTCGCCCATCGTGGCCGCTGTACGCTTGTTGGTGCGTGGGGTTCTTCGCCTGTTCGGCGTTCGGATTGACCCCGACAGCAATATCCTTGCTGTAAGGGAAGAGATCGCAGGCGCCCTGCAGCTGGGTCATTCCGAAGGTGTGGTCGAGAAAGAAGACCGCGACCGGATTCTTGGGGCACTCGACCTGGGCGACCGGGTGGTGGAAGAAATCATGCTTCATCGCTCGAACATCGAGATGATCGACGCGGATGCCGCGCCCGAGGCGATCCTGAAGCAATGTCTTGAAAGTCAGCATACGCGCTTGCCCGTCTTTCGGGACGAGCCAGAAAACATCGTGGGCGTCGTCCACGCCAAAGACCTGTTCCGCGCCATGTATGCGCAGGTTGGCGGCACCGATGGTGATGCGGATCGGTTGAAATCCTTTGATATCGCCAAGGTCGCAAATGACCCGTATTTCGTTCCGGAAACCACCACTTTAGATGACCAGATGCGTGAGTTTCTGCGGATGCACAGCCACTTCGCGCTTGTGGTGGATGAATACGGATCACTGAGAGGGTTGATCACCCTCGAAGACATCCTCGAAGAAATCGTGGGCGAGATCGCAGACGAATTCGATATCGAAGAAGATGTGCCAGTGACCCGATCCGAGGATGGGCAATACCTTGTCGAAGGGGCAATGACGATCCGCGACGCGAACCGCGCGCTGGATTGGTCCCTGCCCGATGAAGAGGCCAACACGCTGGCCGGGCTGGTGATTCATGAGGCTCAGATGATCCCTGTCGTGGGTCAGGTCTTCTCGTTCCACGGTTTTCGGTTCGAGGTGACGTCGCGCGAAGGCAATCGGATCACAGAGCTGAAGATCAGACCTCTTCCCACGCTGTAACATGCGCCAATCAGAGCGCATTGGTGAAAACTGATGCGCTCTAACCGACAAACTTTGTCGTATTTTCACATGCAGAACACCACCCTCCGATCAGACTGAGCGCAATTCTGACGGAGGTATTCATGAAACTTCAAACCCGTGTGGCCGTGATCGGCGGTGGCGTTGTTGGCTGTTCGGTGTTGTATCACCTGACCAAACTGGGGTGGTCAGACGTGATGCTGCTGGAACGGTCCGAGCTGACCTCGGGCTCGACCTGGCATGCGGCGGGCGGGTTTCACACTCTGAACGGCGATACCAACATGGCGGCGCTGCAGGGCTATACGATCCGCCTGTATAAAGAGCTGGAAGAGATCACTGGCATGTCCTGCGGTTTGCACCATGTGGGCGGGGTGACTCTGGCTGACAATCAGGATCGGTTCGACATGCTGCTGGCCGAACGCGCCAAGCACCGGTTCATGGGGCTGGAAACCGAAATCGTCGGCCCGGATGAGATCAAGAAAATCGCGCCGATCACCAATACCGACGGCATCATCGGTGCGCTCTATGATCCGCTGGACGGGCACTTGGACCCATCGGGGACAACCCATGCCTACGCCAAGGCAGCCCGAATGGGCGGCGCCACGATCGAGACCCATTGCATGGTGCGCGAAACCAACCAGCGTGCGGATGGCACCTGGGATGTAGTCACCGACAAGGGCACGATCCACGCCGAACATATTGTCAACGCAGGCGGCCTCTGGGCGCGCGAGGTCGGCGCGATGGCGGGTGTCTATTTCCCGCTGCACCCGATGGAGCATCAATATCTGGTCACCGACTCGATCCCCCAGATCGAGGCGATCATCGACGCAGGCGGAGAACATCCGCACGTCATGGACCCTGCAGGAGAGAGCTATCTGCGGCAGGAGGGGCGAGGGTTGTGCATCGGGTTCTACGAACAACCCTGCAAGCCTTGGGCCGTGGACGGAACGCCGTGGGAGTTCGGGCATGAATTGCTGCCCGATGACTTTGACAAGATCACCGACAGTATTGAGTTCGCCTATAACCGCTTTCCTGTGCTGGCCGAGGCCGGGGTGAAATCGGTGATCCATGGCCCGTTCACCTTTGCGCCCGACGGGAATCCTCTGGTCGGGCCGGTGCCGGGGATGCGCAACTATTGGTCCGCTTGCGGTGTCATGGCCGGGTTCAGCCAGGGCGGAGGTGTTGGCTTGATGCTGGCGCAATGGATGATCGAGGGCGAGCCGGAGCGCGATGTGTTTGCCATGGACGTAGCCCGGTTCGGCAACTGGATCAGCCCCGGCTATACCCGCCCGAAGGTGATCGAGAACTACCAGAAACGGTTCAGTGTCGCCTACCCGAACGAGGAACTGCCCGCCGCGCGTCCGAACCGCACTACGCCGATGTATGACATCTTCAGCGAACTGGGCGCGGTTTGGGGTCAGCAATATGGGCTGGAGGTTCCGAACTATTTCGCGCAAGGCGATGAGCCGGGCTTTGAGACCCCCTCTTTCCGCCGCTCGGATGCATTCGAGGCGACGGGCCGCGAGGTCCGCGCCGTCCGCAACGGTGTTGGCATCAATGAGGTGCATAATTTCGGCAAGTACCGGATCGCAGGGTCACTGGCGCGGGATTGGCTGGATCGGATAATGGCCGGGCGGATTCCGCAGCCGGGGCGCCTGTCGCTCACACCGATGTTGTCGCACAAGGGCAAGCTGATCGGGGATTTCACTGTGTCTTGCCTGAGTGAGACCGAATTCCGCCTGACCGCCTCTTATGGCAGTCAGGCCTTCCACACGCGTTGGTTCAAGCGAAACGCAATCGATGGAGTTTCCATCGACAACATCAGCGATCAACTCAACGGCTTCCAGATCGCGGGCCCGAAGGCCGCACAGGTCCTGTCGGCCTGCACACGTGAGGATATTTCGAACCTCAGATTCATGGATGTGCGCCGGATGACAATCGGCATGACCGACTGCATTGTGCAACGGGTCAGCTACACCGGCGATCTGGGATATGAAATCTATTGCGATCCGATGGCGCAAAGGCAGCTCTGGTGGACCTTGTGGCAGGCCGGGCAACCGTTTGGCATAACACCATTTGGCATGCGCGCCATGATGTCCCTGAGGCTAGATAAATTCTTTGGCTCGTGGATGCGGGAGTTCTCGCCTGATTATACTGCAGCTGAGACCGGGTTGGATCGCTTTATCTCATTTTCGAAGAACGCCGATTTCATAGGTCGCGCTGCTGCAGAAGCGGACCGCGCAGCGGGTGCTGCACGCAAACTTGTGGCCTTCGAAGTCGATGCGGCAGATGCGGACGTCAACGCCTATGAGCCAATTTGGCTGGAGGGCGCTGTTGTGGGGTTCTGCACCTCGGGCGGCTATTCCCACCACGCGCAAAAATCCATCGCCCTGGGGTTCCTGCCAACTGACCGTGCGCAGGACGGTCTGGAAGTTGAAATCGAAATCCTGGGGGATCTGCGCAAGGCCCGTGTGATCTCGACCCCGCTGTTTGATGCGGATGGCGCGCGCATGAGGGGATGACTTGCCGCCACTGGGGCGGCATGTTGTCCACATGATACAGATACCAATCCTGCTGCTGGCCGCCGGGCAATCAAGCCGTATGCGCGGCGTCGACAAATTGATGCAAGAGATTGACGGTATTCCCCTGTTACGACGCTCGGCTTTGACCGCGATGGCGGCTGGACCGGTCATGGTCGCGCTACCGCCACGGCCTCATCCACGATACGAGGCATTGTCAGGGCTTAATGTGCAGATCGCACCAATCCCTGATGCAGCCGAAGGTATGAATGCCAGCCTACGGGGCGCTTTGGCCCTTGTCAGCCTCGATGCGCCTGCGGCCATGATTATGCTCGCAGACCTACCGGACCTGACGCTAGACGATCTGAAGGCGGTGCTGCGCGCTCGCGAGCGGAACCCGGACCATCTGATCTGGCGAGGTGCTACCCAAAGCGGCAAACCCGGTCATCCGGTTCTGTTCGACCAGAGCCTTTTTGCCACCTTATCGCAATTGACCGGAGATACGGGTGCGCAATCCGTCATACGTTCGAACGGTGCGCGCCTGTGCTTGGTGCCCCTTCCCGGTCGAAACGCGCTGTGTGACCTGGATACACCGGAAGACTGGGCGAACTGGCAAAAAGTTCGGGACGGCAATACCCTGTCCCCCAAATAGCTGCGACCCGGTTGTTGCCAACCGGGCCGCGTACCCAATAAAGGACTACCACTTTCTTCAATCTCAAATGCGCGACCTAACGCCAAACGGGCTGGTCGACTATGCTGCGAAACCTAAACAAGACCCCCTCGTTAACATGCAACATACACTACCTGAGATTGAGAACACCGTCGGCACCCCCTAGTGCTTTCGGCTCCCCCTCACTTGGGTAAGGTTATTTACCCCGATCTGATCTCTCAAAACAATATAAAATTGGGCAAAACGAACCAGTTCAGGACTGCTCTTCTGGCTTTTGAGCAACATCCCGCTTTTGTCAACATTACTATAAGTTGTATCCGAGATCAGGCCCTTGCAACGAAACACCATTTATGAGCACGCATAATTGACCCAAAGGCAATAAAAATAGCCAGTTAGTACATGAATTTCTGCACCAGCAAATTCGACGCTCAACCCAAGGAAGATCACATAATTTTCGGATTTTGGGTAGTACGCATTGTCCTCAAAAGAAAGGCAATGCAATAGATTTGATTGTTTGACGCCGATTTTGGCAACAATCCACTGATTCTTCGACGCGACCACTTAGGACTCAACGAATCCTCGGGCGGCGATGATCTGCACTCAACTGCTCCTTTGTGGCAAAATTAAGTTTTCTTAACGAAACCATCAGGTAACACCCAGATTATCGGCATATCTCCGGCTTTAACGCGCGGTTGCAATCGCGTGAAACACACAGGAGACCTAAATGAGCATCCGTAAATCCTCGCTTCTTTTGCCGCAGAAATCCGGCTGGATCGGCGCAAGCGCATTGGGCGCCGCGTTGCTTGCATCCACTGCCCTGCCCGCGCTGGCGGATGAAGCGCTGGCTGATCTGGTCGAAACCGTATCCCCTTCGGTCGTGACCATCATCGCCGAACAGGACCCGACCACTAGCCCTGCATCCGGCCAAGACTTTGACCTCGACACCCATCCGTTTGGTGAATTTTTCAAGCGCTTCGGTGGGCCCGAAGGCTTCCAGGCACCACAGCGCGGTCCGGCACAGGGTTTGGGATCGGGATTTGTGCTGGACGAGGCCGGGTATATCATCACCAACCACCATGTTGTTGACAATGCCACAAGCGTGACCGTGCGCCTGAACGATGATCGGAGTTTTGAGGCTGAAGTGATCGGCACCGACCCGCTGACCGATATTGCCGTTCTGAAAATCGATGCAGGTGAAGCGCTGCAAGCCGTCGAACTGGGTGATAGTGACATAATCCGTGTTGGCGAAGATGTGGTGGCCATCGGCAACCCGTTCGGGCTCAGCTCGACCGTGACCACCGGGATCGTATCGGCAAAGGGCCGCAACATCTCGCAAGGGCCATATGCAGAGTTCATTCAGACAGATGCTGCAATCAACAAAGGCAATTCCGGCGGCCCTCTGTTCAACATGGAAGGCGAAGTTGTTGGCGTGAACTCGGCCATCTATTCGCCAAGTGGCGGGTCTGTTGGTCTTGGCTTCGCCGTCACCTCGAACATCGTCGAATACATCGCAGCCGACCTGCGCGACGATGGTCAGGTCAGCCGTGGCTGGCTGGGTGTTTCGATCCAGAATGTCAGCCCGGAACTCGCGGCTGCCCTTGGCATCGAAAAATCGACCGGTGCGCTGGTTTCAGATGTTGTGGCTGGCAGCCCAGCGGAAGGCGTCTTGCAACAAGGTGACGTTATCCTGAGCTTCAACAACGAAGCCGTTGATAACAGTGGCGATCTGCCGCTTTTGGTCGGCACCACTAAGGTGGGCACTGAAAGCACGCTGACCGTGCTGCGCAATGGGGATACTCAAGAGCTTCAATTGACAATCGGTCAGCATCAGTCGGCATCGGCGGAGGCGGATATTCCGGTCGATCCCGAGGTCTCGGGCACCCAACTGGGTGTGACCGTCGCTCTGCTGACCGATACCGCACGGGCCGAGATGGGCGTGGCACAGGGTGTCGACGGCGTGGTTGTGACTGATCTGCAGCCTGATAGCCCGGCGGCTAAGGCTGGTCTGCAGCGTGGTGATGTCATTGTCAAACTGGGCAGCCAGGACACGCTGACACCCGACGCGCTTAAAGCGGCGTTGGACAGCGAAAAAACTGACCCGGCGCTGGTGCTGATCAATCGCGGCGGCAACCAGATTTTCGTTGCGGTCGAGATCGCCTGAACTCAAACCCGCGCACGCCTCATGATGGGGATATTTGGCGTGCGCCTCCCGGCTGGATTGGTTTGTCCGCAATCCGTCGGGCGTGCCGGGTGCGCGAGGCTGCACCCGGCACAGCTTGCCAAAACTACCTTTCACAAACCATGTGCTTTGCGCGGAAATTGTGTTTAAATTCCGATAGAAAGGAACCCGATCATGAGCCGACGCCTTCTGATTGTTGAAGATGACGAAGACACACGGGACTTCATCGCCAAGGGCTTTGGCGAAGAAGGATATGTGGTCGAGGTTGCCGCTGATGGCCGTGAGGGTCTGTATCACGCCACCGATGGTGGGTTCGACGCCGTTGTGCTGGACCGGATGCTGCCTGGGTTGGACGGGCTGTCCCTAATCAAATCCATGCGCGCAGCCGGTTTGAAGACGCCGGTTTTGATGCTGACCGCGATGAGTGCTGTCGATGAGCGTGTGAAAGGGCTCAATTCGGGCGCGGATGATTATCTGGTCAAACCCTTCTCGTTTCAGGAACTGCATGCGCGGATCGAGGCCCTTTTGCGTCGCCCGCAGGAATCGGAAGAAACGCCAACCCTGACCTGCAAAGACCTTGAAATGGACCTGCTGACCCGCAAGGTCACCCGCGACGGGCATGAGATCACCCTGACCCCGCGTGAATTCCAGATTCTGGAATTCTTCCTGCGCCGCAAGAACCGCGTCGTATCACGTACCATGCTGCTGGAAGGCGTTTGGGATTATCACTTCGACCCGAACACCAATGTTGTCGACGTTCATATCTCGAAACTGCGCCGCCAGTTGGATGAAGGCGGAGAGGCACCGTTGATTGAAACCGTCAGAGGTTCAGGCTACATGATGTCTGATGGATAACCTTCGGCTTTCCCTGAATAATTCCCGAACACGGCTGGTTCTGGCCAGTATGGTGCTCAGCATTTTTCTGACGGCAACCGTACTGGCCTTGGTCTACTTCACGGCAAATCGCAGCATTGAATCCGAGACCCGCTCGGTCGTTTCAGCGGAACTCACAGGGCTGGCCGACGAATATGAACGCCGCGGGTTGATCGGTTTGATCACAGCCATCGAACGGCGCCTTCCCAGCGCCTCGGAACGCGATGCGCTGTATCTGCTTACGGATCGGTTTGGCAACAAGCTGGTTGGAAACCTCAAGCAATGGCCCGAGCATATTACGGCTGGCAGTGGCTGGGTGGAACTGGAACTGCGCCGCGCTGACAACGATCAACTTGTTCCCGTCTCAGCCGCCTCGATCCGCCTGCCCGGCCAAGAGCGCCTGATCGTCGGTCGAGACGCTGTCGCGCGTCAGCAGTTTGATCGGGTTTTGCTGCGATCCGTAGCGCTGGCCCTTGGCATTGCTCTGGTCCTGAGCGTGCTCATCGCCTGGCTGTTCACCCGCTTGGTCTTTTCCCGCCTGTCGGACATCGCCAGCACCGCGGAAAACATCGTCTCGGGTGATCTGTCCCGACGTATGCGCTTGCGCGGCACTGGAGACGAGTTTGATCAGGTTGCAGGGACGTTGAACAACATGCTCGACCGGATCGAGGAGCTGATCAGCAACCTGCGCACGACATCAAATTCGATTGCGCATGATCTGCGATCCCCCCTGTCGCGTCTAAAACAACGGGTCGAGGCGCTGTCTGACCCAGATAAAAGCGAACAGGAGCGCGAGGCTGATATCGCCCGCGCTACTTTGGAAATCGACCACGTTTTGCGCGTGCTGGGGCAGCTAACCGAAATTTCACGGGCTGAGGCCGGCTTGGGCCGCGAACAGTTTGAAGAGGTCGATCTACAGCACCTCGTTAGCAATGTGATCGAACTCTACGACCCGGTTGCGGCTGATCAGAACATCCAGCTCAAGGTCGAAGGAGAGGCCGCACCAGTGCAGGGTCACCGCCCATTGCTATCACAAGCGCTGTCGAACCTATTGGAAAACGCAATGCGATACGCGCCGGAGAACACGACCATTGCCATTACAATTGGTGAGGACGACCAGTTCGCCCAGCTCAGCGTGCGCGATCAGGGGCCAGGCGTCCCCGCCAAAGACCTGCCCCGCCTGCAATTGCCTTTTGTCACGCTCGACCCTGCCCGGACCGAGCGTAATGCAGGGCTTGGCCTGGCGCTGGTTGCTGCGATCACGCATATGCATGGGGGGAAGTTCGTGGCCCGTAACTGTGATCCGGGCCTTGAGGTCACGCTGAACCTGTCGCGCTGAGCCTAGCCAGGCGCACCATCAATGGCCAGGTTCTTGTTTTTATAGCGTTTATCTTCGGTCACATCAGCACCAAACCACGTGGGCGGCGTGAAACCAAGTGCCTCGGTTTCGCTGGAAAATTCCACTTCGACCAGCCGCAATGGTGCCAACGCACCCTGAAAGATATCCAGCTCGAAAACCCGCCCATCTGGCAAACTGTTGGTAAAGCGTTCTTTTTCAACACGTCGCCCCTCGGTTTCGGGCCAAAAGGTTTCGAACTGTTCAGCGGACATCTCGGTCTCACGCTCCACCCGAACCAACCCCCCTGCACCTTTGAGTGTCAGGAAATAATGGTCATTTTTCTGCCGCAGGCGCAGTTCGGTCGAATCCTCGGGGGCCGTCAGATAACCCTGTCGCACCACAGCCTTTTGTGCACCGCTCAGGTCTGGCAGGCTGTTGACCAGAAACTTACGTTCGATTTCCTTGCTCATTCGGTCGAAACCACCCCGTTTTCCACCTCGTTATAGAGTGCCTGATAGGCCGCCCCGGCCGCACCGCGCGGGGCATAGGTCACCACCGGTGCGCGATGTTGACCCATCTTTTCGATATCTGCCGCAAATGGAATGCTGCTACGCATGAAGCGCTTGTGATAGGCTTTGCGCATCTTCTCCATCGTCTGCTGATGTAACGTTTTGCGTTGCTGCACCATCGAAAAGAACGCTTTCAGCTTCTTCTTCGGCAGTTTGTGTTCGTCGAAGAACCCGACCAACTGCTCAAAGGTCCGCTCGGACAACGTCGTCGGGATCACCGGCACAACGATCTGGTCTGCGGCCTTAAAGATGTTTTCGGACAAGGTCGAAAAGTTGGGCGGACAGTCCAGAATGATGACATCATAGTCACTACCCGCCGCCGTCAGAGCCTTTTTCAAGCGCGACCGGCTGTTCCGCATGCGCGACAGAAACACATCAAAGTCACGAAAGGTCAGGTTCGCGGGAAGAATATCCAGCCCTTCGAAATCACTTGCACGAATGGCGCTGGTGAAGCGCTTAACATCCTCGAAAAATCGCGCATCCGTCAGCTTTTTCGAAGGTTTCACACGGAAATAGAACCCTGACGCCCCCTGCGGATCAAGATCGCACAGCAAGACCAGCTTGCCCGCCGCCGCATAGGCGTGGGCCAGATTGACCGAAGTGGCGGTTTTTCCAACACCGCCTTTGTTGCTGTAACAGGCAATGATTTTCATTCCTCACTCCTTGGACCGATGAAACAGGTGGCGAAACATCTGACGGGTGTCAGGGGCATCAAATTGCTGGAAATTGGCGATTACACGGTCACGCTCGGCCCGCTGACGTTGATCCAGCACGGCGATCAGCCCTCCAACCGCCAGACCAATCTTTACATCAATGCGTCCTTGGGCATTGGATTGCTGCGCGGCAAACTGCTGCAACGCCTCTTGCTGGACCGAGTAGTCATTGAACAGCCCCAGATTATCCTGAAGCTTTTTCAGGGGCTTGAGAATGGACTTGAAATCTTTCGCAGCGAAAAGGGGCGCAAAGAATTCCATCAGATAGCGCAATTTCTTACAATCGATCCGCAGGTCATGCACAGTCTCATCCGGTGTTTCAGGCGTGATGCTGCGCGCAATCTTGCAGACCTTGCGATAGCGCTTCCAGATCAGGGCGCAAGCATAATCATAAGCCCGGCGCTGCGCGTTTGGACCTGGCTGCAGACCCTTGGTGGTTCTGAACAGCGCTGTAAGCTCTGCCATCTGTCTTTGGTAGGCTTTGCTGCGTAACCTGTGGGTCAGCCGCGAGAGTTCCTGCATGCGTTCCTTCTGGAACTGCCCGAACATGGCATCCAATCCGGGGTGAAGTGTGTGCGGCACAAGGCTGTAATATATGTCTTTTTCCAGAAGATAGACATCCAAATCCCGCACACGCCCGGTCGGGGTCATCATATCTGAGAAGGTCTTTTTCAGCGTCGCAGTTTGATCGTCAGAGAAAACCCCTTTGAACAAGCTGATGACAGATCGTATTCGGCGAAGAGAAACGCGGTAATCATGCAGGAATTCGGTATCGATATCAGCGATAAGTCCACTTTCATTTTGCTGCGCAACTTTTAGAAAAGTATGAATAATATCAGCAGCCACCTGAATTGAAGGTTCTGATCGTCCCAAGGTGATCTCGGGCTTTGCCCGATATGGGGCCTCACCCGGCTCTAAGGTTTGAACAATCGCAGACAGGTCAGCTCTGTCCGAGCCAGCCGCCAACATCGCGTCGCAGGCACGGAGATAGGCCTTGTCATACCCCCGCAAACGACTGAGGCGTATAACCGTCACCTGCCCGTTTGTGGTCGACAAAACCGTCACGCGACCTCGCACCTGTGTTTTCTCGAGATCATCCAGAACCGCAAGGCTGCCTTCCTCGACCACGCCCGAAGTGATTTCCATCAATGCGCGCAATTTTGGAAACCGGTGCAATGCATCGCGGACCGGACCGCCGGGCAGGTCTTGCGCAAAACGCCCCTTGCCCTTGGACCTTTGGCTCCGACTCGCGCCTTGACCATCCAGCAAGTGCAATGACCCACCGAACTCCAGCAGCGTCCGACCGGATGCGCGGATCGACTGGTCATGACAATCCAACAGAACAAAGGGCTTGGAGGCCCGTTCCGGATCATATCGCAGATTCAGCCCGACAAACTTTGCTGGATCAAACGCGCCGCGCAGGACAAACAACGTCTCAGTCTCGAAACTCATGCGGTCATGAAATCTTCAGATCCGTCGGAACACAAGCAAAACCGGAATGCGTCAATGCTGGGGTGACAGCGCTGGGTTGGACGTTTAAACCAAACCCATGTCCGATCCCGTGTCCTCGATCAGAAATCTTGGCCCCGCCTTCGAAGAAGCTTGCGCCCGTGCGGGGATACACTCCGCGCAGGACCTACGTGAACTGGGCGCGGATGAGGCCTATACCCGACTGTTACAGGCCGGAACCAAGGCACATTTCATCGGGTACTACGTGTTGGTCATGGGTCTTCAGGGTCGCCCATGGAACGATTGTAAGGGCGAAGAGAAGAAGCAATTACGCGAAAGGTTTGACGCGATCAAAGCCGGCGCCAAACCCGCAGCGGAAAGCCAGTTGGTCTCAGACCTGAACGCGATCGGGGTGCGCGTGTCCGCAAGTGATCTGAAACAGGTTTGAAAGAAAAAGGCCGCCCCAAACGGAGCGGCCCGAAATCAGCAGGAAACGCTGGCTTAGCCGACTAGTTCGATACCCGAGAAGAAATATGCGATCTCAACTGCAGCCGTCTCCGGCGCGTCCGACCCGTGGACCGAGTTTTCACCAACCGATTCAGCGAATTCGGCGCGGATGGTGCCGGGGGCTGCGTCTGCGGGGTTGGTTGCGCCCATGACTTCGCGGTTCTTGGCAATGGCGCCTTCGCCTTCCAGAACCTGAACAACAACCGGAGCCGACGACATGAATTCACACAGTTCGTCATAGAACGGACGCTCGGCGTGGACGTCATAGAATTTGCCTGCCTGAGCTTTGGTCATGTGGATGCGCTTTTGTGCCACGATGCGCAGGCCGGCTTCTTCGAACTTGGCATTGATCTTGCCAGTCAGGTTACGGCGGGTTGCATCAGGTTTGATGATCGAGAATGTGCGTTCCAGTGCCATTTTGGCCTCTCCTTACAATGTGACGCGGGGCCCGCGCCGAAATCCATCGCGCGCCGCGTATCACGGTATTTGCCTTATGAAAAGTGTTATGATGGTTCACGGCTCAGATCGCCTGGGGCAGCGGGTCGATCCTGTCCAACCTGCGGACGTAAAGCACCGCCAAAAGGCCAGCAAAACTGCTGCCGCTCATCATGCTCAGCACCAGATACGGGCCATTTTCGGGGCTGACGAATGCACCCGTCATCGAGGTCAGGATGGCACCAAGCGCCACGACCATCGCCCCGGACAACCCCGCAGCGCTTCCTGCCAGTTTGGGCCGGACCGACATCGCTCCGGCCGAGGCATTGGCGTTGGTCAAACCATTGCCAAATCCCACACAGATGGCCGACCCGAAAAACACCCAGACTGAGCCGTGACCGCCTACAAACAACAATAAACCGAAGAACGGTCCAACCGAGGCCACGATCCGTCCACATAGGATCATCGTGGTTAGCCGGGTGTGCGCCGCGATGCGTCCAGTGACAAAATTGCCCACCATGAAGCCACCTGTGATGATCCCGATCCCTAAGCCCAGCATCGCCGGGCTGAGGTCGAACCACGCAGCGGCGACCAGGGGCGCGCCAGTGATGAAGCTGTAGAACCCGCCGATCGAAAACGCGGCACATAGTGCATAACCCCAAAATCGACGGGCGCGAAATAAATGCGGGTACTCTTTCAATTGCGCGACCAAGGTTGATGAACGGTCTGTGTTGGTCTCTCCCATGTCGAACCACAGCAAGGCCAACAGCCCTGCCCCCAGAACCGAATACAAAACGAACCCCGCGCGCCAGCCGAACAGCATGTCCAGCGCGCCGCCCAGCATTGGACCCAGCATAGGCGCGAGCGCCATGGCCATCGCAACATATCCTAGCTTGCTGGCGGCTTCGTTGGGCGGATATCGATCCCGGATCGAGGCACTGGACAGAACCGACCCGGCTACGACGACGGCCTGCAACAGCCTGAAACCCAGAAAAACCCAGATCGACTCGGCCAGCGTGCATCCGATTGACGCGATCACGAAGACGGTCATGCAGATCAACAGAACCGGCCTGCGCCCAAACCGATCTGACAGCGGCCCCATGATGAGTTGCAGCACCGCCGAGACGGCCAGATATCCAGCCACTGACAAGTTCACGAGGCCATAGTCGACCGCGAAGTCGTCGCTCATATGCGCCAGCGACGGCAAGAACATATTCAGCGACAACACGGAAAGTGCGGTGGCGAAGATCAACGTGATCAGATGTGGAGGCGTCCGGGCCGCGCGCATGTCGAAAACCGTGTCAGAAAAACAAACGACACAGCGCTAACACATTGCCCGGCGCTTGAACATGCCAAGCCGCTGGCGGCTGCATTGAGGCTCTGCTAAGAGCGCGTCATGCTACGGATCGAAGACATCACTTACGCCGTCGAAGGCCGCCCGTTGTTTGATGGGGCCAGCACGACCATCCCAGACGGTCACAAGGTTGGCCTTGTGGGGCGCAACGGAACCGGCAAGACCACCCTATTCCGCCTGATCCGGGGGGAATTGGCGTTGGAATCCGGCGCTATCTCGATCCCGAAACGCGCGCGGATTGGTGGGGTGGCGCAAGAGGTGCCCTCATCCGATGTCTCGCTGATCAATACCGTTTTGGCGGCTGACACAGAACGCAGCGCGCTGATGGTTGAGGCCGAAAGCGCCACGGACCCTGCTCGTATTGCTGATATTCAAACCCGTCTGGCCGATATCGATGCCTGGTCGGCCGAAGCTCGGGCAGCGTCGATCCTCAAAGGGCTCGGGTTCGGCGATGAAGACCAACTAAAACCCTGCTCGGATTTCTCGGGCGGCTGGCGGATGCGTGTGGCGTTGGCGGCGGTGCTGTTCTCGCAGCCCGACCTGCTGCTTTTGGACGAACCGACCAACTATCTGGACCTTGAAGGCGCGCTGTGGCTGGAAAGCTATCTGGCGAAGTATCCGCATACGGTCATCATCATCAGCCACGACCGGGGGCTGCTGAACCGCGCCGTGGGCTCGATCCTGCATCTGGAAGACCGCAAACTCACCTATTACACCGTGCCTTATGACAAATTCGCCGAACGCCGCGCGGAACGTCTGGCACAGGCTGAATCTGAGAACGCCAAGGCCAAGGCCCGCATCGCCCATCTGCAAAGCTTTGTGGATCGCTTTCGCTATAAGGCGTCGAAGGCTGTGCAGGCCCAATCCCGCCTAAAAATGATCGAACGCATCCAGCTGGTCTCGACCCCGCAAGAGGCCGCGTTGCGCGCGTTTTCATTCCCCGAACCCGAGGAACTGTCGCCGCCGATTATCCAGATCGAAGGTGGCGTGACCGGTTACGGCGAGACTGAAGTGCTGCGCCGTCTGAACTTGCGCATTGATCAGGATGATCGCATCGCGCTGCTGGGAAAGAACGGTCAGGGTAAATCGACCCTGTCCAAGCTGCTATCCGACAGATTACCCCTGATGGCAGGTAAGATGGCCCGCTCCAACAAGCTGCGCATAGGCTATTTCGCACAGCATCAGGTGGATGAGCTCTATGTGGACGAAACGCCTTTGGATCATCTGCGCCGTCTGCGCCCAGATGAGGCTCCGGGTAAATGGCGCTCGCGTCTGGCCGGGTTTGGTCTGAATTCGGATCAAGCCGACACCGAGGTCGGGCATCTATCGGGAGGCCAGAAAGCGCGGTTGTCGCTTCTGATCGCCACTATCGACGCGCCACATATGCTGATCCTGGACGAACCGACCAACCATCTGGACATCGAAAGCCGCGAAGCGCTGGTTGAGGCGCTGACCGCCTATTCCGGTGCGGTCGTTCTGGTTAGCCACGACATGCACCTACTGTCGCTGGTGGCCGACCGGCTGTGGCTGGTCTCGGACGGCACCGTAAAGCCCTTTGATCAAGACCTCGAAGCCTATCGCGCGATGCTGTTGGCCCGCGACAAGCCGGTGAAGCAAAAGCCTCAGGCAATAAAGCCCAAGCGCCCCTCGCGGGATACCATGCTGGCCCTGCGCGCCGATCTGCGCAAGTGCGAGGACCGGATCGAGAAGTTGACAGATATGCACGACAAGCTCTCGGCCAAACTCGCGGACCCGGCCTTGTACGAAGATCACAGGATCGATGACCTGGAAACCTGGAACCGCAAATTCGTCGAAGTCACCGAGGCCATGCAAAAGGCCGAGGCGTTGTGGGTTGCGGCCGCCGAAAAACTGGAGCAGGCGGAGAATGCCGCATGATTGACGCTGCCTTCTTCATCACCGCCTTCACCACTTTGTTCGTCGTGATCGACCCGTTCGGCACCGCACCCATTTTTGTCGCCATGACACAGGATATGGACGCGCGCGCCCGGCGGCGCACGGCCTATCGCACCTGTTTGGTTGCAACCGGCATTCTGATTGCCTTCGCCGCCTTTGGTGAGGCGGTTCTGGGCTTTGTCGGCATCTCGATGGAGGCGTTTAAGGTTGCCGGTGGCGCGCTTTTGTTCCTGACCGCGCTGGACATGTTGTTCGAACGCCGCACCAAACGGCGCGAGGATCGGGCTGAGGAAGAGGAACACAACGACCCGTCGGTCTTTCCGCTCGCCATCCCTTTGGTCGCCGGGCCGGGGTCGATTGCGACGATTATTCTGTTGTCCGGACAGCATCCGGGTCTTCAAGGAATTGCGGCGGCAGTGGCCGTGATGCTGGCGGTCATGGCGGTGGTTCTGTTGTTCTTTCTGGCTGGTGGCCTGATCGCGCGCATTCTGGGCAAAACGGGCTTGAATGTGCTGACTCGTCTGCTGGGTATGCTGCTGGCGGCTCTGTCTGTTCAGTTTATTCTGGATGGCCTCAAGGCCTTTGGGTTTGCGTCGTAAATCCCCATATAGAGTATAGAATTAACTGTAAGGGCAGCAGCATGAATGGCGACGATATCGGGCGTTTGGTGTATCTGGTCGTGCTTGGTGCGGCCATATTGCTGTGGTTTGTCGCCCAGAACCGTCAGTCCCTGAACAAAACCCTGCAACAGGTCATGGCCTGGGTTTTTATCTTCGTGGGGGTCATTGCGGTCATTGGCTTGTGGGAGGATATTCGATCCTCGGTCAGCCTGGCCCCGCAGATGGCGGTCACCGGCGATATGATCGAGGTGCCGCGTGCCCAGGACGGGCATTATTACCTGCCAGTCACCGTGAACGGCGAACCCATTGTGTTTCTTGTGGATACCGGGGCCAGCCAAATCGTGCTCAGCGCGCAGGATGCGGAACGTGTGGGTATCGACCCTGATCAGCTGAACTATTTCGGGCGCGCAATCACGGCGAATGGAGAGGTTCGAACAGCACCTGTGCGGCTGGACAGTTTCGAACTGGGTCCGATTGCCGATCGCAATGTCTCGGCCTGGATCAACGAAGGAGAGCTGCACCAGTCGCTGCTGGGCATGGATTACCTGCACAGGTTTTCCAACATCCAGTTCACCGATGGCCGGATGATCCTATCGCGTTAGGCGCGTTCGCAACTTGAGAACAAAATAGGAACATGATATACGCATATCATGTCTGCTCAGCTTCTTGGTGCCAAGCCCGCGCGTCCCGCGCCGGGGGTCAAACTTCATGATGAGGTCACCCTGCAACAAGGCCGCGTGCACGAAGCCTGCGGCCCGGCCCGGCGCAGTTTCGCCATGTGGCTGGCGGGGCAGACCCAAGGGCCGGTCTTGTGGATTTCCCCCGCATGGGAGCTGGGCCAGCTGAACCCCCACGGAATGGTCGATTTTGCTGACCCCGGAAGATTTCTCTTTGCTCGCCCCAAACGGGCCGAGGACCTGCTGTGGTGCATGGAAGAAGCCCTGCGCAGCAGGGCTGTTCCGCTGGTCATCTGCGATCTGCCCGGCGCGCCGGGTCTGACACCGGTGCGGCGGCTGCATCTGGCAGCGGAACAGGGTGATATAGGGCAGCCCCCGCTGGGTCTGTTGCTGACCCCCGGCGACGGTGGCGCGCAGGGGGTCGAAACGCGTTGGCACATGGCCGCTGCACATCGGGATGAGGCGAACCGCTGGACCCTGACCCGCCGCCGCGCCCGCGCCCTGCCCCCGGCGAGTTGGCAGGCCACTATGGCAGCCCCTCGCGCACAGATGCATCTGCAACCTGCGAGAAGCGGCGAAGACCATTCACGCAAGATGTGATTGGCCGGGCAAAGGCCATCGCTCTAGCGTTTTCAACAAATAAACGCGCTCATCGATTGTTGCCGGCGAACCACCCACGGCAATTGATTTGAGGCCGGAGCGAATAAGACTGCAAGCTCGCGTGTTAACCAATCATTACGTCCTGCGTTCTAGCGTCAGGACAGCAGATATCAGCACAGGGGCGGATCAGACCACATCCGGCATGGGCAACACAGGCGAAAGGGATCGGCATGACCAGAATGACCAGACGCAGTTTCGTAGCTGGATTGACACTATGGCCCAGCTTGGGAGCGGCACAATCCGTGATGATCCCCTATGCGCTTGCGCCTAAGGGCACATCGGTGGGGTTCACCTTTGATCTGTCTGGGGTGGCACAATCGGGGACAATGCCGATCCAATCTGCCAACATTCAGCTGGATACAAAACGCCTGCAAAACAGCAAGGTCGACGTCATCCTGAATGTGGCGGCTGCACGAACGCGTTTGCCCTTTGCTCGCGGACCCATGTTGGGAAAAAGCGTGCTGAATGCGGATGCGCATCCGACCATTCGCTTCACCTCAACCAAAATCCAGCTTGGCCCGGGTGGGCGCATCTCGGCTGGGGCCTCGATTAAAGGCGACCTGACCGTGCGCGGCATTACCCGGCCGGTGACCCTTAATGCAGCGCTCTATCGTGCGCCCGGCAGCGCTGCGGATGATCTTGATGCCCTGTCGATCCAGCTGACTGGTGCGCTGGACCGTCATGCATACGGAGCCTCCGGCTATCCCGATCTAGTCGATGAGACGGTTGGCCTGAACATCATGGCGCAGATCACACGCCTGAACTAAACAGCGAATTCGCAAAAAAACGACACCAAGGCGTCGATTAGGCGCGCGCAAAGCGCCTGAGACAGGTAGAGCGTGGTCTCATTATGCGCACGATCATTTCCTTTGCCGCCCTCTTCCTGTCCGTCATTCTGTTGCAACTGTCGACAGGCGGCGTTGGGCCACTGGATGCGATCTCGGGCATAACGCTGAACTTCACGACCGAACAGATCGGTCTGCTGGGTTCGGCGCATTTTATCGGGTTTTTCATCGGCTGCTGGTGGGCGCCACGTCTTATGGGCAGCGTTGGGCATTCGCGCGCCTTTGCCGTGTGCACGGCCCTGGGTGCGATGGGTCTGATCGGGCATACCTTGACCGAAAACCCTTATGTCTGGGCCGCATTGCGAATTGCCTCGGGCACCTGCGTGGCCGGGTGCTATACAGTCATCGAAGCCTGGCTGAACGCCAAGGTCACGAACGAAACGCGCGGCCGGGCGATGGGAACCTATCGCATCGCGGATCTGGGGGCCTCACTCAGCGCGCAGTTGATCATCGCGGTTTTGCCACCTGCATCTTATGTTTCGTATAACCTGCTGGCGATCCTGTGCTGTGCATCGCTGCTGCCGTTGACATTAACGCGGGCCAGCCAGCCTCAGACCCCCAGCGCCCCACGCCTGAGGCCCAAACTGGCCTGGGCCTGTTCACCGCTGGCGGTTGCTGGCGTGATCGTTTCGGCGCTGAGCTCTGCATCCTTCAGGATGGTCGGCCCGGTCTATGGTCAAGAGGTGGGTTTGAGCTTGGATCAGATCGCCTTCTTCCTCGCCTCTTTCGTTTTGGGCGGTGCACTGGCCCAATATCCGCTTGGCTGGCTGGCCGATAAATACGACCGGCGTTGGGTTTTGATCTGGCTTTCCGCTGCCGCGGTGCTCAGCTGCGGGGTCACAATGGCCGCCAGCGGAGCGGGAACACTGGGCGTGATGCTGGCGGCCGGGTTCTTTGGCCTGACCACCTTCCCAATTTTCTCGCTATCTTCCGCCCACGCCAATGATTTTGCCACCACCGAACAACGGGTCGAACTGTCTGCGGCCCTGATGTTCTGGTACGCGCTGGGCGCAATCGCCTCGCCCTATGTGTCTTCGACATTGATCGAACAATTCGGCCCAGGCGCTTTGTTCGCCTTTGTGGCCGTTGGGCATCTGGGGCTGATCGGCTTTGGTTTGGCCCGCATGCGGTCTCGCCCAACACCGGATGCGCGGACCAACTACGTCTATGCCCCGCGCACCTCGTTCACAATCGGAGGTCTGTTAAAACGATCGCGCGAGGGGAAAGAGTAAGCTCGATTGGCATCTCATCGGCCACCATTCAATCCGTCTCTCAGTCGAAATAGCAGCGTTTGCAGTTTTTGCAGTTCCGATTTGTCCAGCCCTGTTTGCTCAATCATACAAGAGGTGATTTCTGGCGCTTTGTGCTTGAGAGCCAAACCCTGCTCAGTCAAGAAAACCTCTACCGCGCGTCCGTCAGTTTGACTGCGCGACCGGGTTACGTGGCCTAGGTTCTCCAGTCGCTTGACCAACGGTGTCAGCGTGCTGGTCTCCATCCCGAGTTTCTGGGCAAGCGTATTGATCTTTTGTCCATCATGCTCCCACAGCAAAGTGAGCGTGATGTACTGCGGATAGGTCAAACTCAACTTCTTAAGGTGTGGTGAGTAGGCACGGTTAATTGCGTGCGACGCGGTATAAACGCCAAAACAAAACAGATCATCCGCCTGCTTAGGAATATCAAAACTGTCCAATTCAAAGCCCCATTTATATCGTGCGCGATATTATTCTTGACATAAACACTAGTTTCGTCAACTTTGCATATTAGGTCGCGCACGATATAAATGGAGAGTGAAATGTCCTGGCTACCCAGTTTGAAAACCCAAACACCGGAAGAAGGTTATGAGCTTGCAGTGAAGTTATCGCGGATGGCAGTCAAACTGACGCAACCCGATGATGCAGCCCGCAACCGGATGCGTCCTGAATATGCAAACAACGCGGATAGTTTGATTGGTGTCTCTCACGTTGTTGCCGTCAACTTTCAAACCGTCTCGCATGCAAATAATTTCTGGAAGTAGCGCTCTAAAAAGAAAAAAGGGCCGGGAAATCCCGGCCCATTTGGTTTATTGATCGCTAAGCGTTTCGTCTTCGACCAGATCGGCATTATCTGGCGATGAGATCGCTGGCGTTGCCTCCAGCGCCCCGTTCACGACGCCGGCAACACCGTTTTCCATCGACAGGCCAAGTTCTTCACCCAGCTTCTTGAGCGCAGGCATCTGCACTGCCATACCCATGATCGAGTCAAGCGCCTGATTGACCACCGGCTTGTCGGTGTTAGCTGCCCCACCAGGCGCGCCCGCACCGATACCACCGACCTGATGGATCTTGATCGAGTCGATCTTTTCCGCAGGCTTGACCATTTCCGAGATGATCGAGGGCATGGTTTCGATCCGCGCCATATCGACCTTCATGCGGATTTGCGCTGCGGACAGAGCATTGTCGGCCTCAACAATCGCGCGCTTACCTTCCGCCTCTGCCAACATGTCGTTCTTCTTGGCCTCGGCCCGAATGTTCAGCGCGTCGGCTTCGGCCTGCGCCTCTTCGCGGCGGGCTTCGGCGCGGTCGGCGGCGGCCTCTTTCTCAGCCTGCGCAGACAGACGGATCGCGGTGGCCTGACGTTCCGCTTCACGGGTGGCTTCGATCAAGACGATCTGCTTCTGACGCTCGGCTTCGGCAACTTCACGGGCGGTTGCCACGGCTTCGGTCGCCTTGGTTGCCTCGGCCCGGGCCAGGTCAGCAGATGCACGCGCGCGGCTTTCCTCTTCGGATTTCTGCGCAATGATGATCTGACGCTCTTGCTCGGCCACTTCGATCTCACGCTCTTTGGCGATCTCCGCATCGCGGATCTTGCGCTCGCGTTCGATTTCGGCTGAGCGGATGGCTTCTTCCCGCGCAATCCGGGCCCGTTCGGTTTCCCGCACTGAGTCCTCGGTCCGCGCAGCAATCTCTGCCTCTTGCGCCACGCGCAGGGTTTCAACCTGCTGCGTCTGCTCGATACGCGCCTGTTCTTCATCCTTTTCGATCAACAGCTTCTGACGCTGGGCTTCCATCGCGGCACGGCGCACCTCAACCTCGGCCTCGGCATCGATCTGCGCGCGCTCTTTCTTTGAGGTCGCAATCACCTCGGCCAGCTTGCGCATACCCACCGCGTTAAAGGCGTTGTTTTCATCCAGCGCCTCAAAGGGCGTCTGGTCCAGCGCAGTCAAAGAGACGGATTCAAGCGACAAACCGTTCTTCAACAGGTCCTCGGACACTGCATTCTGCACCTCTTGAACAAAGTCGGCACGATTTTCATGCAAACCGTCCATGGTCATTTGCGCCGCCACGGCGCGCAAACCATCGATCAGCTTGCCTTCGATCATCTCGCGCAGTTGCTCGACATCGAAGGTACGCGAGCCAAGTGTTTGTGCAGCGCGTGCGATCCCTTCTTCGGTGGCCATAACCGAGACGTAGAACTCGACACCCACATCAACCCGCATACGGTCCTTGGTGATCAAGGCAGCCTCACCGCTGCGTTGCACTTCAAGGCGCAGGGTCTTCATGTTGACCGGGCTGACCTCGTGCAGCAAGGGCACGACGATGACGCCACCATCCATGATGACCTTCTTGCCGCCTGCCCCGGTTTTCACCAAGCTGACTTCGCGGGTTGCGCGTTTATAAAGTCGGCCCAGCACCAGGCCGATGAACAGGACGACCGCCATAATGGTCGCAACTGTGGTGATCAGGAAAGTAAGTTCCATGCAAAATCCTCCGATTTAGGGTTAAATTTTTGTCAGTTCGAAAGGCCGACCAGAACGAACCGGTCTTGCCGTCGGTCGCGTAGCACCAGCACTTCGGCACCCTGTTCCAGCGTGTCACTGTCTTGCAGCGGTTCGGCCCGCAGGTAATGCGCATTGCCAAAGCGATCCATCACGCGCACTTCGGCCGGACGTCCGCGCGATGCGGTGCCTTGCGAGATGAAGCCACGGCGACGGGCCAGCATCCGCTCGGACATCGCCTCAGTCTCGGTCTTGGGCAGAAGGCGCGCAAAGACGCCCCCAAAGCCGCGTGCAAACCAAAGACCAAAGGCTCCAGCAGGTAGGGCAGCCATCCAGCCCGGCAGGTCAAAGCCCAGCAGATCGCGCAGTGCAAGCTGCAGGCCCATGCCAGACAGGCCAAAACCCGCCAGCAGCACCACAAGCCAGATCATAAACGGCACCCTGCCGATACCCAGCCAGGCCAACGGACCTGCTGAGGCAACCGTGGGCGCGTCAGGTTCGACATCCGCCAGTTCAAAATCGCCCAGATCGACATCCGCATCGATGTCGAGATCAAAGCTTCCGACATCCAGATCCGGCCCGTCAGCCATATCCAAATCAAGATCGCCTTCGCCCGCCATCAGGCTAGCCCCCAGCAGCAAAGCGATCAGTTCAAGCGCCAGAAGGCCGAACAGCAATGCAAGCGCTAGGGTAAAGGGCGCAAAAGCACCCTCGAGCAAAAAGTCGAACATAAGGAAATAGCCCTCGTTATTGTATACTTTGGTATACCCAAAAGATGGGAGTTCATTGTCGAAATTCAAGAGGTTGTGATTCAATATTACAACCTATGGGTAGTTTGGCGCGCGACACTTCGGCAATCGGTGACCTTTGGTCAACCTGTTTTTTCCATATCGTGGCGCCGAAAATGTCATCCAGATGAAAGCCGGGGTTTTTCTGGCCGGTCACATAAGGTAGACGGGCGCGCAGACAGATACGTGGAAACGCAAAATGGCCCGGATTCTTATTACCTCGGCGATCCCCTACATCAACGGGATCAAGCACCTCGGCAACCTGATCGGCTCGCAATTGCCTGCCGATCTTTATGCACGCTATCAGCGTGGCCGGGGGAACGAGGTCATGTTCCTTTGTGCCACCGATGAACATGGCACGCCTGCGGAACTGGCTGCCGCCAAAGCAGGCAAGCCGGTGGCCGAATATTGCGCCGATATGTATGCGGTGCAGGCCGATATTGCCCAACGCTTTGGCCTCAGCTTCGATCACTTTGGCCGCTCCTCCAGTGAACAGAACCGCAAGCTGACCCAGCATTTCGCAGGCAAGCTGGATGAGGCAGGATTGATCCGTGAAGTCAGCGAGAAACAGGTCTACTCGAACGCCGATGGTCGTTTTCTGCCGGACCGGTATATCGAGGGCACCTGCCCCAATTGTGGCTACGACCGCGCGCGTGGTGACCAGTGCGAGAATTGCACCAAGCAGTTAGACCCAACCGACCTGATCGAGCCGCGCAGCGCCATCAGCGGCTCGACTGATCTCGAGGTGCGCGAGACCAAGCACCTGTATCTGCGCCAATCGGCGATGAAGGATCAACTGGATGCGTGGATCGACAGCAAGGCCGACTGGCCGATCCTGACCACATCCATTGCCAAGAAATGGCTGCATGACGGAGACGGCCTGCAGGATCGCGGCATCACCCGCGATCTGGACTGGGGCGTTCCGGTTAAGAAAGGCGATCAGGACTGGCCCGGTATGGAGGGTAAGGTCTTCTACGTCTGGTTCGACGCACCGATCGAATACATCGCATGCGCCAAGGAATGGGCCGACGTCAACGGCAAGTCGGATGCGGATTGGGAACGCTGGTGGCGCACCGACAAAGGCGCAGACGACGTGCGTTACGTACAGTTCATGGGCAAGGATAACGTGCCCTTCCACACGCTGTCCTTCCCGGCCACCATTCTGGGTTCGGGTGAGCCGTGGAAGCTGGTCGATCACCTGAAATCGTTCAACTATCTGAACTATGACGGTGGTCAATTCTCGACCTCACAGGGCCGTGGCGTCTTCATGGATCAGGCGCTGGAGATCCTGCCCGCCGACTACTGGCGCTGGTGGCTGCTGAGCCATGCGCCGGAAAGCAGCGACAGCGAGTTCACATGGGAGAACTTCCAGCAATCGGTGAACAAAGACCTCGCCGACGTGTTGGGCAATTTTGTCAGCCGGATCACCAAATTCTGCCGCTCGAAATTCGGCGAAGCGGTCCCTGAGGGCGGACGTTTTGGAGAGCGCGAGACTGCGCTGATCGAAGACTTTTCCAAGCGTATCCGCGCTTATGAAACCCATATGGAGGCGATGGAGGTCCGCAAGTCCGCGCAGGAATTGCGCGCGATCTGGGTTGCGGGAAATGAATATCTGCAAGCCGCAGCCCCTTGGTCGACCTTCAAGGAAGACCCGGAACAGGCCGCCGCGCAGGTGCGCCTGGGCCTGAACCTGATCCGTCTTTACGCCGTGCTCAGCGCGCCGTTCATCCCCGACGCTTCAGCACGGATGCTGAGCGCCATGAACACGCTGGATACAGGCTGGCCGGACAGCGCCGAGACAGCGCTGAACGCCCTGCCCGCCGGACATGAGTTTACGGTTCCGGACGTTTTGTTCGCCAAGATCACGGATGAACAACGCGAAGATTGGCAAAGCCGTTTTGCCGGAACGCGCGACTGATAAGCTGGCTTTTTCGCTCGGCTCTATGACCTAAGGCGAAGGTTCCAACCTTTGCCTGATTTGTGTTGGGCATCCCGATTATCCACGGGTTCAGCACCCAAATCTACATCTGGTGCACATCTAAGTTGGCCTGCAACCAGAACAATTTCCCGCCCACTCCAACTCACCGCGGTACTCAAGGCGCTTGAGATATGTCTCTAAACGAGCCATCCTGACCTAAACACCAATCGACTCGTCGTGGTCTCGCGCCACGACACACATTCCTATTGAACGAGGCGTCCGCCATGCCCCTTGAATTGAAGAACTCTATCCTCCGCTATCAGGGTCCGGCTTTGGCTATCGCCGCCCTGGCCAGTTTGGGCGTCAGCTATACTGCGCTGGCGCAAGATCAAAGCGAGGCGCCAGCCCCCAAAGTGTCAATCGCGGCGGCTTATACACAAGAGATCACAGATGAGGCGGCGTTCATCGGACGGGCCGAAGCGATCAACAAGGTCGATATCGTGGCGCGGGTGAACGGGTTTCTGGAAAGCCAGAATGTCGAAGACGGCGCACTCGTCACCAAGGATGAGCTACTGTTCACCATCGAACCGGACCTGTATCAGGCCACGCTTGAGGCCCGCAAAGCCGACCTGAACCGGGCCCAGGCCAACCTGGAACTGGCCAAGATCGACCTGGATCGTAAGGAAGAACTGTTCAAGCGCGACGCAACGCCTGAATCCGAACGCGATACAGCCCGCGCCAACGAATTGGTTGCCGAGGCCGAGGTCAAGGCCGCAAATGCTGCAATTCAACAGGCTGAGTTGGACCTGAGCTATACGCAAATCCACGCCCCGTTTGACGGGCGGATCGGGCGCGTGACCACCAGCGTTGGTGATGTGGTTGGCCCCACGAACCCGGCATTGGTCAATCTGGTCAGCGAAGCCCCAATCTACGTGAATTTCTCTCTGAACGAAAAGCAGTTCACCTCGATCCTTGAGCAATTTAACGAAAACGCAGCCTCACTTGCGGAAAGTGACCAAAGCCCGAATGTCCATGTGACCTTGCCGAACGGCACGGAACTGGATGAGACAGGCGAGATCGTCTTTGTCGACAACCGCATCGACCCGCTGACGGGTGCGATTACAATGCGTGCCGAGTTCGACAATGCGAACCGTCTGATCCTTGACGGCGCATTCCTGACGGTTCGGATCGAGGCGTTGGAGCCTACGCTGCAGGTGCTGATCCCGCAGGCCGCCTTGCAACGCGACCAGCGCGGCGAATTTGTTCTTGTGGTGAACGACAAGCAAATGGTCGAACAGCGTTACATCACCACGGGCGATACAGTCGATACTGCGATTATCGTATTGGATGGGCTACGCGAAGGTGAAAGCGTGATCGTCGAAGGTTTACAAAGGGTACGCCCGGGCGTCGCGGTTGACGCGGTTGTGGCCTCAGAGCAGCCGGGAGAATAACACATGTTCTCGGCCCTCTTCATCAGCCGGCCCAAGCTGGCGCTTGTCATTTCGCTGGTCCTAACGATCATGGGCGGCATCGGCTATATGGTTCTGCCGGTCGCCCAGTTCCCGGACATCACGCCACCCGTTGTCAGTGTGACCACCACCTACACCGGCGCCAATGCCGAGACGGTGGAAAACACTGTCGCCGCCCCGATTGAGGCGCAGGTAAACGGTGTCGACGACATGATCTACATGACGTCAACGTCGTCCGATAACGGTTCGTATTCGCTGAATATTACCTTCGAGGTTGGCACCGACCCCGATATCGCCTCGGTCAATGTGCAAAACCGCGTGGCGCAGGCCATGTCTTCGCTTCCAACCGAGGTAACGTCCTCTGGCGTGGTTACGCAGAAAGCATCAACCAATATGCTGTTACTGGTGACATTGACCTCGCCCAACGAGACCTATGACAGCGTGTTCCTGTCGAACTACGCGTCGATCAATCTCAAAGACGCGCTGGCGCGGATTCAGGGTGTGGGCAAGGCGGATGTTCTGACCAACCTGGAATATGCCATGCGCATCTGGATGGACCCGGACAAGATGGCGGCCCTGTCGATCACGCCCGGTGACGTGATCAACGCTATTCGGGAACAGAATATCGAGGTTTCGGCGGGTTCAATCGGTTCGCCACCCGTGCCCGAAGGGCAAACCTTTCAGTACACGATCAAATCCAAGGGTCGCCTGACCTCTGCTGCCGAATTCGGGGATATCGTGATCCGCACAGGCGATGCCGGTTCGATCGTGCGTGTTCGTGACATTGCGCGGGTTGAGCTTGGGGCACAGTTCTATTCGGCTTCGGGCTATTTCCAGGCCGTTCCCGCCACCGTGATTGGCATTTATCAGGCCCCGGGCGCAAACGCGCTGGCTGTCTCCGAACGGGTTCAGGCCGAGTTGGAACGGCTGTCGCGTTCCTTCCCAACGGATGTAGAATATGATGTGCCCTTCAACACCACGGATTTTGTCGAGGCGTCTCTGAACGATGTGGTCTCGACGCTGATCTTGACTTTCATCCTTGTGATTTCGGTGGTGTTTGTCTTCCTCGGCAGTTGGCGGGCTACAATCATTCCAGCCGTCGCCATTCCGGTGTCACTGATCGGCACCTTTGCCTTCCTTCTGGCTTTTGGCATGTCGCTAAACACGATCTCACTGTTCGCATTGGTGCTGGCCATCGGGATCGTGGTGGATGATGCCATCGTGGTCGTGGAAAACGTCGAACGGATCATCGCAGACGAAGGCCTGCCCCCGGCCGAAGCCACGCGCAAAGCCATGGGCCAAATCACAGGCCCCGTCATCGCAACCACGTTGGTTCTGCTGGCGGTGTTTGTGCCCGTGACCTTCATGCCCGGCATTTCAGGCCAGCTGTATTCGCAATTTGCGGTGACCATTTCGACGGCTGTTGTGATCTCTTCCATCAACGCATTGACCTTATCGCCAGCGCTGTGCGGATTGGTTCTGCGGGCGCGTTCCGGCCCTCCAAAAGGTGTGCTGGCTCTGTTCGAAGGGTTTGTCGGAACAGTGCGGAACGGCTATGTCTCGATCGTGCGTAAGTTGCTTATCTTGCCGGTTGTTGCCCTGGGCGTGATCGTAGCGCTTGCGATGGGAACCGGAACGATCATGTCCAACACTTCCAGCGGATTCATCCCGCTTGAGGATAACGGCTTTCTGTTCGTCGATGTTCAACTGCCGGATGCGGCCACTTTGGAGCGGACCGAGACGGTGACCGCGCGTCTGGACGATCAGATACGCGAGATACCCGGTGTCGCAAGCACCGTTCTGGTGAACGGCTTTTCCATGCTGAATGGAACAACCACCAACGGCGCTGCGATTTTCGTCAACCTGGACAACTGGGATGACCGGCAGGAGGATGATCTGAGCGCTGATGCCATTCTGGCCAAGATACTGGCGATTGCGAATGGCGAATCCGCAGCCTCGGTCCTGGCATTCAATCCGCCCCCCATTCAGGGCCTCGGCATGTCTGCAGGGGTTGAGATGGAGGTGCAGCAAACAGGAGGTGGTACGCCGCAGGATCTGGCCTCGGCCGTGGGATCCTTTGTCTACGCCGCCAATCAGCGGCCAGAGATCGGCCAAGCCTACACGACCTTCCGCGCCAACGTTCCGCAGTTGTTTGTCGATCTGGATCGGGAAAAGGCCAAGACCCTGCAGGTTTCAGTGGCTGAGATTTTCCAGACCATGCAGGCGCAGCTGGGATCATATTATGTGAACGACTTCAACCTGTTTGGCCGGGTCTATCGCGTGATGATCCAGGCAGATGGGACCTATCGGGACAATGTCGAGGATATCTCGAACCTCTACGTGCGTTCTCAACAAGGCGAGATGGTGCCACTGGGCACGCTGATCGATGTGGAAAACGTGTTGGGCCCGGTTCTGCTGAAACGGCATAACCTGTTCCGCTCGGCCACGGTCACGGCCGTGCCCGCACCAGGGCTGTCCAGCGGCGACGCGATCAGCGTGATGACCGAGGAATCCGCCACCGCCCTGCCCCCCGGCTATGCCTTTGAATGGACCGGGACCGCACAGCAGCAATTGGCCTCGGGCAGTCTGGTGATCATCATCCTTGGGCTGGCCATCCTGTTTGGCTACCTGTTTCTTGTTGGACAGTATGAGAGTTGGTCGATGCCCGTGTCGATCCTACTATCGGTGATCGTTGCCCTCTTCGGTGCGGTCGCTGCAGTGGCCATCGTAGGCAGTGACATCAACCTTTATACCCAGATCGGGATGATCATGTTGGTGGGTCTGGCCTCGAAGAACGGGATTTTGATCGTGGAATTCGCCATGGAGCAGCGCGCCAAAGGTCTGTCGATCAAGGATGCGGCAGCCGAGGCCGCCTATCAGCGTTTCCGCGCGGTGATGATGACGGCGCTGTCCTTCCTGCTTGGGGTTGTTCCGCTGTTGGCGGCCAACGGGGCTGGTGCCGCCAGCCAGAAGGCCATCGGTGTGGCCGTGTTTGGCGGCATGCTGGCAGCCACTCTGGTCGGCGTGATCCTTGTGCCGGTGCTGTATGCCCTGATGCAAAGCCTGCGCGAATGGCTCAAGGGCAGCAAACGTGATCCTGATCCGGCAACTGAGACCAGCTGAGATCACCTGCGATAAAACATGAAAAAGCCCCGTGCTGGCCACGGGGCTTTTTGCTGTTCAGCTATGCGGTGGTCAACTCTGCCCGGCTGCGTCGTCGCAAAGTAACCTCGCGGATTACGGCCTGCGCTTCCGGTGGTGGGGCCTGCTCAATCCGGCGATAGTCACTACCGTCGATTTGTCGCGTCAGCAGCCCACAGGAGATCATCGTGCGCCGCAACGTCGCCGGGTCATCGAACAGGTGCTCTTGCCCAAGCCCTTCATTGACCTCTGTCTCCGTCAGGCTGATGCCGGCAGGGATGCTGGCCCACAAGGCCCATAGAGCAAGGGTCTGCACAGAGCGCCTGGACGGCCATCGTTTCAGGCGCCCTGCGGCGTCGAATTGAATGAACGCACGCTCGACCGTCCGCATGTCCAGCGGCTCTGCATCGGGTCGCGTTTCGATACGCCGCTTGGCCGCGTTGGCGGCCCGCATATGCTGCAGGTTCTGAAACCCGGCCGCGCGGGCCAGCATGTTCATCAGGCTGAGATGAGGCGGGCTGGCCTCACCCAATTGGTGGTTCAAAGCGCGCGCAAACCCGGTCAGGTCATCCACGTGCAAAGGGATCGGAGATTTGGTCATCATGCATCCATATCGGGCGATTCATACGCTCGTCGGTCGCTGACTTAACGAAACAACGCCCCTAGGAATTGCGATGTCGTTTCAATCTGAATGGCAGGTTTAGCTCTCCCGCAGGAGCAGCGACGCCTCGGTGTCTGCCGACCGTGCCCAAGGGCTAACATGCCCAGCCCCGGCAGCCAAGTCTTCGATGACCTATACCTGCAGGCGCTGCGCCATCCACTGATCGATCCGTTCGATCTGCTCAGGCTTCAGCCGCAAACCCAGCTTATTGCGTCGCCAGACCACATCCTCGGCCCGGCGGGCATATTCCTTGTCCATGAGCCATGCAACCTCGCGCGCGGTGAGCGTTGCACCGAAATTCTCGCCCAGATCGGCAGCCTTTGTTGCATCGCCCAAGATCGTTTGCGCCTCGGTCCCGTAGGCACGGATCAGGCGCGCTGCCCATGCGGTGTCGAGGAATGGATAGTCTGCAACCAGCTTGTCGCTTAGCGCCTGCAAGCCATCAACAGGGAAATCCCCGCCAGGCAGAGCCACACCCGCCGTCCAGGGGCCTGGCAAATCCGGGAAATGCTCGCCCACCTTCTCCAGCGCGCTTTCAGCCAGACGGCGGTAGGTGGTGATCTTGCCACCGAACACGTTCAGCACCGGCGCGCCGCCGATAGCGTTCACTTTCAACGTATAATCCCGCGTTGCCGCCGTCGCACTGCTGGCCCCGTCGTCATAGAGCGGGCGCACGCCGGAATAGGTCCAGACGATATCTTCCTTGGTGACTGGTTGCGCGAAGTATTTGGTTGCAAAGGCGCAGAGATAGTCCTTCTCAGCCTCGGTACAAACCGGGTGTTCAGACGGATCCGCATGGTCCTGATCAGTTGTGCCGATCAGCGTAAAATCCTGCTCATACGGGATGGCAAAGATGATGCGCCCATCTTCACCCTGAAAGAAATAACATTTGTCATGATCGTACAGCTTGCGCGTCACGATATGGCTGCCGCGCACCAGCCGCACACCTTCGCGCGAATTCACATGGATTTTGGACTGAATGATATCACCAACCCAGGGGCCACCGGCGTTGATCAGCATCTTGGCGCGGATGACCCGCGTTTCATCACTGTCGCGATCCCTGACCGTAACTTCCCACAGATCGTCAACCCGGTGGGCCGATGTCACCTCGGTCCGCACCATGATCTGCGCCCCGCGCGCCTCGGCATCGCGGGCGTTCAACACGACCAACCGCGCGTCCTCGATCCAGCAATCGGAATATTCGTAGGCGGTTTCGAACTTTTTCTGCAAAGGCGCGCCTTCGGGTGCGCTGCTCAGGTTCAAAGAACTGGTCCCTGGCAGGATCTTACGCCCGCCGAGATTGTCGTACAGAAACAACCCCAACCGGATCAGCCAGGCCGGACGCCGCCCGCGCATCCACGGCATGACCGTGCTAAGCAGTTTTGAGGTCGGCGTTTCGGAATCGAACCGCATGTCCTTGTGGTACGGCAGCACAAAGCGCATCGGCCAGCTGATATGCGGCATCGCGCGCAGCAGCGTCTCACGCTCGATCAGCGCCTCGCGGACCAGCCGGATTTCGAAATACTCCAGATAGCGCAGACCCCCATGAAACAACTTGGTCGAGGCTGACGAGGTGGCTGAGGCCAGATCGTTCATCTCAGCCAAGGCCACCGACAACCCGCGCCCGGCGGCGTCGCGCGCGATACCGCAGCCGTTGATCCCGCCGCCGATGATGAACAGGTCGGTGATATTATCGCTTGTCGAAGTCATGGCCTATGATTCCCACTCAAATCCGGTTGCCTGCATTAATCAGAGCACCCTTCGCATGATCAAGCTTTATGTTCGTTTATTTTCGTTTTGCAACACAGCCATGAATTTCCCGCAGGGAAACTTGCCAAATCGACGTGAAAGAACATAAACGAAGATACCTGAACCACACGGAAACACCGATGTCCCTGTCCTTTCGCCAAGCTGATATTCTTGAGATCGCCAGCAACGAAGGGCGCGTTACGGTCGATGGGTTGGCCGAACGGTTTGGGGTCACTGTCCAGACCATCCGACGTGACCTGTCCGAACTGGCAGAGGCCGGCAAGCTAGACCGAGTACACGGTGGCGCGGTTCTACGGTCGAGCCTGGCCAATATCGAATACGAGGATCGCCGGACCCTGAATGCTGACGCCAAAACCCTGATGGCGCAGGCCTGCGCGCAGGATATCCCCAATGGCGCATCGGTTTTCCTGAATATCGGCACTTCGACCGAAGCCGTTGCCCGCCAGTTGCTGACCCATAAGAACCTTATGGTTGTGACAAACAATATGAATGTCGCCAATATTCTGGTCGACAACCCCGATTGTGAAATCGTGGTGGCGGGCGGCATGCTGCGCCGCTCGGACGGGGGGCTGATCGGCAACCTGACCGTGTCGACCATACGCCAGTTCAAATTCGACTATGCGGTGATTGGATGTTCGGCGCTGGATGCAGATGGCGATTTACTTGATTATGACTTCCAAGAAGTCCATGTCAGCCAAACCATTATCGCACAAGCGCGGCGGAGCCTTCTGGTTGCAGATCATTCGAAATTCCATCGTTCTGCACCGGCTCGGATCACCTCAATGGCTGAGATGGATACGTTCTATACCGATCAGCTGCTGCCCGAGGATTTGGTGCAGAAATGTGTCGCCTGGGAAACCAAGGTTCGTATCTGCGACAGCTCGTAGACTGCCGCGTAAATCCACTACAAATAGATTGACGATCCCCCGCCTAAACCGGAGGATAGGGCCACCGTCCAGAAAAGGAGGCGCGAGCATGGGACTATTGGGGCAACCTCTGGGCTATTATGACTACCTGACCTTTGTCGCACTGATCCTGCTTCTGGCCGCGGTGATGGGCCTCTTTCTGTTCCTTATGGGGCTGCCCGGCCGGATTGCGATTAAGCGCAACCATCCGCATGCCGAGGCGGTGAAGATCATGGGCTGGATGGGATTTCTGGCTGTTGTACCTTGGGTCCATGCTTTTATGTGGGCGTTCCATGACGGCATCACGGTCGATATGCGCCGTGGGCCGGATGAAGAAAAAGAAGCCATTCGCAAAGACATTGAACGTCTGGGAGGAACGGTAAAAGAAGAATATCAGGCCGCGTCCGACGAGACGCAGAAAAGCTAAGGCCAAAGGAAACACTCAGACATGTTCGTCGCCCTCGGCATTACGCTGTTCTACATCATTTTTGTCTGGTTCATCTTCTTCAAGATGGAGTGGCTCAAGTTCAACATCGCCTGGGGCATCGTCTCGTTTTGGGTGGGTGCGCACTTGCTGCTGATTTTCCTTGTTGCGTTGCGGTTCTTTCAACCCTTCTCGGTCGATAGCCATGTGGTGCGATCCACCATTCAGATCGTCCCGAAGCTGACGCAGCCCACCATCCTGACCGAAGTTCTGGTTGAACCGAACACTCCTGTGACAAAGGGCGATCCGCTTTATCGCTTTGATGACACCGTCTTC
The DNA here is from genome assembly GCF_056533095.1 of Ruegeria sp. H3. Classification (NCBI taxonomy): domain Bacteria; kingdom Pseudomonadati; phylum Pseudomonadota; class Alphaproteobacteria; order Rhodobacterales; family Roseobacteraceae; genus Ruegeria; species Ruegeria sp. H3. The sequence goes on from NZ_JBQFOD010000002.1 coordinate 91,965, forward strand.
TCGCTCGCGGTGGACAATGCACAAGCTCAATTGGTTGCAGCGCAGCAGAATGCCAAAATTCTGGAACAGGACGTGATTGCCAAGACCGAAGCGGTCGAGCGGGCAAATGCGCAGCTGGACTATGCACTGACCGAACAAGCCCGGTACGAAAACCTGGTTCCTGCCGGCGGCGCACGTCAGGATGAGCTGGACCGCTGGAACGAACAGGTGGCCGAGGATACCGCGGGTGTGAAACAGGCGACCGCGAACTTGCAAAAGGCGGTTCTGGCGCAGGAATCCGAGATCGATGGGGTGAATACCGGCATTCTGCAAGCACAGGCGCAGCTGGCCGAGGCCGAATACTTCTTGAACAACACGACGATCTACGCCCCTGAAAACGGCATGATCGTCTCGCAACAGGCTCGTCCCGGTCTGGTCGTTGGCGATATCCGTCTGGGCGCGATTGCCAGCTTCGTGACCGAAGATAACCCCTATCTGCTGGCCACGTTCCGTCAGCAGAACCTGAAATTTGTCGAGGTTGGGCAAGAGGTTGAGGTCGCGCTGGACCTCTACCCCGGAGAGATCCTACCCGGCAAAGTCGAGGCGATCTGGTGGGCCACGCGTCAAGGGCAGTATCTGCCCTCGGGTCGCCTGCCCGGCTTTGAGCTGCCAAAGCTTCCCGGTCGGATCGCGGTTCAGATCACGGTCGAGATGCCTGAAGACCACATCCTGCCAGCGGGCGGTCACGCTGCTGTTGCCATCTATACCGGTCAGGGCAAAAGTTTTGAGTTCCTGCGGCGCATCAATATCCGCCTTTATTCCTTCGCCAACTTCATCCGACCACTGGACATTTGAGGACGCAGACCATGAAACGGGCCACCATTCGAAATTTGATGGGAACGGCCCTTTGCGCGGCGATGCTGGCTGCCTGCACGCCGCTGGGCCCTGATTTCGTACGCCCGAATTCGCCTGTCGTGAAAGAATGGATCGAGGTCAACAGCCCAAGCGCCGGACAAAGTGGCCTGACTGCGCGCAGCGCGCCGGTTGTGAAGTGGTGGGAGACGTTCAATGACCCCACCCTGAACAAACTGGTGGCCGAAGCCTATGCCCAGAACCTGAGCTTGCAAGTTGCAGGGGCACGCGTATTGCAAGCGCGGGCGCAGCTGGGGATCGCCTTTGGTGAGCTTTATCCGCAATCGCAGGCGCTTGGCGGGTCTCTGCAACGGCGCGAGATCAGTGACAATCTTGGCCCGATTGCAGACATCAATCGGATCATCCCGCTGGATACAGAGTTTTCGACCTCGCAAGTGGGCTTTGATGCCCAATGGGAGCTGGACGTCTGGGGCGCACAGCGTCGCGGCGTGCAGGCGGCACGGTCGAACCTCGCCTTGCAGGTGGCGAACTATGATGACGCGTTGGTCACGCTGACCGGGGATGTCGCGGCGCTTTACGTCAATATCCGCGCGTTGCAGGAGTCGCTGGCCGTTGCCCGTGAAAACATCAAGCTGCAGCAAGACTCGGCGGATCTGACGCAATTGCGGTTCAACAACGGAGTCACCACCGAACTGGACGTTCAGGAATCAACCGCCCTGTTGAACAACACCAAAGCGCTGGTGCCCGAGCTAGAGAGCGATCTGCAGCAGACCAAGAATGCGTTGGCCGTATTGCTGGGCGCGACACCTTCGCGGATGACCAACCTTCTGGGCAATTCCGGTCGCATCCCTTCGGCGCGCTCCAATGTCGCCGTGGGCGTTCCGGCCGAGTTGCTGCGCCGTCGCCCTGATGTCCGCGCTGCCGAACTGGCCGCGGCCACCCAATCGGCGCAGGTGGGTATCGCCATGGCGGACCTGTATCCACAGTTTGTCTTGTCTGGCTCAATCGGATTGCAAGCTTCGGGCGGGCGCGATCTGTTTAGCTCGAACAGCACGACGGGTCTGGCCAGCGCGGGTGCGGTTTGGAACGTACTGAACTACGGGCGCATCAAGAACAACGTGCGGGCGCAGGACGCGGCCTATCAGGCTTTGATCGCAAACTACCAGAACACCGTTCTAACGGCCTATTCCGAGGTGGAAAGCGCGATGGTCGCCTATGCACAGGCGCGCAAGCAGGTCGGGTTCTTTCAGCAAAGCGTCGACGCCTCACGCAAGGCTGCAGAGATTGCGATCAGCCAGTATCGTGATGGGATCGCCAGCTATTCACGCATTCTGAACACACAAACCGCGCTGCTGCGATCTCAGGCCAATCTAATCGAGGCACGCCAAGAGGTGTCCAGCAATCTGGTCGCTGTCTACAAGGGTTTGGGCGGCGGCTGGCAAATCCGTCAGAACCGGGAATTCCTGCCGGATACGGTTCTGACCGAGATGGCCTATCGCACCGATTGGGGTGATCTTTTGCAGCAGGCCCCAACCGGTGTCAGCCTGAACTAACCCTTACTTTGTCAGCCCGCGCAGACCACCCGAGATCAGGATGTTCACCTCATATAGGATGCGCGGCGCGGACAGCCCGCCGGGGCTGGCGAGGTAATTCGGGCTCCATTCCGGGTCAAACTTTTGTTTGAACGCCCGCAGCCCTTCGAAATGATAAAACTGTTCCCCGTGTTCATACACAAACCCGCCAATCCGGTTCCAGATTGAAGCGAGTTGGCGGTTTTCAATGCCAGAAAACGGCGCCGCGCCGAGTGAAAACCAGTGAAAGCCCTGCTCGGATCCCCAGACCATCATTTCGGCAAACAGCGCATCCATGACAAAGCTGGGGCTGTCGGGCTCGTACCGCATCAGATCCAGCGAGAGCTCGGATTTATTGCCACCCTGAAACAGATTGGCGAAGGCCTTGATCTGCCCGGTCTCACCGTTTCTCAGCACCGCATGATCGAAATAGGACAGATAAGCCTCATCAAAGCCGCCCAATGCAAACCCCTTTTCAGCCCCCGCCTTCTGCGCCAGCCAATCATCCGAGATCTTCTGCAATTCCGGCAGCACCGGCGCAAGTTCCTCTTTCGGGATGATCTCAAACACATAGCCTTCCCGCGCGGCCCTATTCTTGGCCTGCCGGAACCGTTTGCGGGATTTTCCGTCCAACGAGAAACCCTCAAGCGGAACGCGGGCGACCTCACCGATTTTCAGGATCGATAGGCCCAGATCAAGGAAAGTCGGCAGGAATTTGGTCGACACGCTGTAGAAGGCACATAGCTTGCCCTCGCGATCTGCCATCTCGCGCAATTGCCAGATCAATTGCTGCCCTGCTTTTTCATTCCCCACAGGTTCACCCTTGGAAATGATCGCGTTGCCGGTGTCTGCATAGGCAATAAATGCCGTTTCATCCGGGGCGATCAGGAATTGCTTGTCCCCGGTTAGGGAAATCTGCGATTCCGTGTCCTCACTCTGCATCACCAGCCGCTCTACGACCTCGGGGATTTGAGTGCGCACGGGTACCGGGATCTCACGCCCGAACAGCGATGTAATCGCAACGATGCCCACGATCACCGCCACCACAAGGCTGGAGCGTAAGAAGCGTGAGGCATCGCCGTTCCATGCAAATTCCCACCACAACGCGTTCTGGTATTCGACATGAGAATAGGCAAAGAGGCCGATCCAGAAGATCACCGCCAGCAACACAACTACGCTGATCAGCCACGGAATGTTCAGCCGGAAGATCGACGCCCCGCTGACCCGGTAAAACGCCCCGCGGAACAGCGCAAGAACAGCGATTGTGCCCAGCATGCTGATGGCTTCGTGAGTATCCAATCCCTTGGCAAGCGATGCGGCAAATCCCGCCGCCATCAGCAACATGGCGACGACCCAGGCGCGGTAGAGTTTGCGGAACAGACCCCTGGAGACCAATAACAGCAATACGCCGACTGCACTGCCCGCCAGATGCGAGGCCTCGACGAACGACAAGGGCAACACATCGCGTAAGACGCTGAGGTTTTGCGAATTCGATGGTAAAGCACCTGAAACCAGCAAAATAACACCGGCAATCGCTGCTACACCCGCCGCCACCATCGGAACAATCGGGCGGATCGCTCGATAGACCCAGGTAGCCGCTCCGCCGATCAGGTGGCGTTGCGTCAGGGCCGAGGCGACGGCGATCGACAAGCTTGCGATAGCGAAAGGCAAAAAGGTATAGACAACGCGATACAACAGCAGCGCCGCGATCACATCCGACCGGCCCGATGCGCCCAGCCCTGCGATGATAGTAGCCTCGAACACGCCGATCCCGCCGGGGGCATGGCTTAGGATACCCACCGCTATGGCCCCGACATAAATCGCGAAGAAATACGGGAAACCAACACCCAGATCATCGGGCATTAGAACGTAGAGCACCATGGATGCGCCAAACAGGTCGCCCAAGGCTGCAAGAGTCAGCAGGCTGGCCAGCTTCCCGCCGGGCAGATCGAATTCGAATCCTGCGAATGAAAACCGGCGCCCACCGCTGGACAACCAGGCAAAAACCGCCACCAATCCAACCAGTAAAAACAGGCCAATCGCCGTCTCTACCGTTTCACTGATGGGCAGAACTTTGGATATCCCATCCGGGTGCAACGTCAAAAGCACCCCCAGGATCAAAGTCAGCCCCATCCAGAATGCCACCCAGGACGTGGCGATCACCCCTGCGACCCGTGCCAGATCCAACCCCAGCGAAGCGTAAATACGATACCGGATCGCGGTACCTGTGATGTATGAAAATCCCAGACAGTTCGAAACCGCATAGCCACTGGCCCCGGCCATGCCCGCAACCGGTAATGGTACCTCGCCGTCTGCAACACTTTGGACAGCAAAAACATCGTAGAAGGACAGCGACAAAAAGCTGACAGCGGTCCAGCACAGTGTGATGAAAAACACGGTCCACGGGGTTGCCGCGACATCAGATTGCACATCCGACCATTTCACATGCGCTGACAGGTCATGCAGTATCGTCAAAGCGACCAGCGTGATCACAACTGGAATGGCAATCCGCACCCACGGCTTTTCCAGAAGGCCTGTGAGCTTTTGAGCCCATTGCAGGGCTTTGGGCTCAACACCTTGGTCTTGTGCGGTCATGGCTCTGGCCCCTGCCTGTGGATCACCTTTGGCGGAACTGTGTCACAATTTCCTTCCGGTTCAAAGCACTAGGGCGATTAAGATACGGAGTCACAACCGCCCCTTTCGCGTTGACAGCAGCAGGTTGGTTTCGGATCGGGTGATCCCTTCCATCCGTCTGATCTGAAACAGAACTTCATCCAGCTCTACCAGCGTTTCGGTGCCGATCTCAGCAATCAGATCCCAACTGCCATTGGTCGAATGTACGGCACGCACCTGACGCATGGCGCCGATCCGCGCCATGGTTCGTTCAGTGCCACGCCCTTCGATTTCCAGCATCATCAGGCCACGTACTGGGCTTTGAGCCTCATCCCGCCGGGTCAGCACAGTGAAACCGACGATCTCGCCGGACTGTTTGAGCCGCTGCATCCGACTGCGCACGGTCGTGCGGGTCACGCCCAATGTTTCCGCAAGTTCCGACAGGGATGCGCGCGCATCCCGATGCAAAGCGCTGATCAGGCGCGTATCCAGTTCGTCCATTAGATCTTTCCATTTCGGATTTTCAAAGCCCATTTTGAACAATTTGCGGGCTTCCAGCAAGATATATTGAGCGGCTAAATGAGCCTATGGACAACAAGCAGATTATTTTGGTCGGGGCCCCGATGGATTCGGGAAAACGGCGTCAGGGATGCCGGATGGGCCCCGATGCCCTTCGCGTAGCAGGGCTGGAACAGGCAATTGCCAATCTGGGACATAAGGTTGCGGACTGGGGCAATGTCGAACCCGATCAGGTTGATCTACCTCAGGATTCGCATCTGTTCTCACTACCCGAATGCGTCGGCTGGACCCGCGCCTTGAGCCGAACAGCTGAAAAGGCGGCCTCCGAGGGCACGCCAATCTTTATGGGTGGCGATCATGCGCTGTCGATGGGCACGGTTGCGGGTATCGCCGCGCATGCACAGCAGTTGAGCCGCCCCCTCTTTGTGCTCTGGCTCGATGCGCACAGCGATTTTCATACGCCGAAAAGCACAGACAGCGGCAATCTGCATGGCACGCCAGTGGCCTATTTCACCGGGCAATCGGGGTTCGAGGCCTTCCCCGCGCTTCCAGCAACCATCCCCACAGATTGCGTCGGGATGATTGGGCTGCGCTCGGTCGACCCTGCGGAACGTACCGTTTTGGAGCAAAAAAGCGCCATGCTGGCAGATATGCGCAGCATAGACGAACATGGGATCAAAGCCCCTTTGATGGCCTTTCTGGACCGTGTCCGCGCCGAAAACGGCCTGCTGCATGTTTCGCTGGACGTAGACTTCCTTGACCCTTCCATCGCCCCGGCTGTTGGCACCACCGTTCCTGGCGGTGCGACCGAGCGCGAGGCCCATCTGGCCATGGAGTTGTTGCATGAAAGCGGTCTGGTTTGTTCGCTTGATCTGGTCGAGCTGAACCCGTTCCTTGATGAACGCGGGCGCACCGCAAAGCTGGTAGTCGATCTGGCTGCATCCCTGTTGGGGCGCCGGATCTTTGACCGCCCCACCCGGAGCTTCTGATGCTGTCTCTTCAAGCGCCTTCCGCAGTCGTCATGGTCCGCCCGCACACTTTTATGTCCAATCCGGAAACGCGCGATGACAATGCGTTTCAAACACTGGCCAACCGATCGGCCAAAGCCACATCCGCGATTGCGCGCGACGAGCATGACAAAGCCGTTGAACAGCTGCGCGCTGCGGGTGTTACCGTGCATGTCTTTGACGACTACGGGGATCTGGACACGCCAGACAGTGTTTTCCCCAACAATTGGTTTTCCACCCACCCCGGAGGCCACGTGGCAATCTACCCGATGTTCGTTCCGTCCCGCAGACGTGAACGGCGCTCGGATGTCATCGAGTTGCTGAAATGCGAATACCGGGTGCAGGATGTCATCGACTATTCGGGGCTTGAACAGGATGATCTCGCCCTGGAAGGGACCGGGGCGATGGTCCTCGATCACGTTGGCCGCATTGCCTACACGGTGAAATCAAACCGTGCCGACCCGGTTTTATTGGAAAGGTTCTGCACGCATTTCAACTATGAGCCCATCGCTTTCGAAGCTCGTGATGCCGCAAATCGCGACGTGTATCATACCAATGTTCTCATGGCGATTGGCACGCAATATGCACTGATTTGTCTGGACATGATCCCTGATGCCGAGCGGCGGGAAACCGTCAAGTCCCGGCTTGAGGAATCCGGACGAACGGTCATTGATCTGTCTCATCAACAAATCGCTGAGTTCGCCGGAAACGCAATTGAGCTAACCGGTGGTAACGGGTTGGTGCTGGCTCTTTCCAGCCGAGCGTTGGCGGCACTGACGCCTAACCAGATTGCCACAATTGAGGAAAGCGCAACGCTATTGCCTCTTTCGGTTCCAACAATAGAAACTGCCGGTGGATCGGTACGCTGTATGATCGCGGGCATCCACCTGTCCCGCCGATAGGAGCAAGAAATGCAGCCGTCAGATAAGGCCCTCGTCCCCTTTGTATCCGTCGACAACATGATGCGGCTGGTTCACCATATCGGGGTCGAGCAGATGATCACAAAGATCGCAGCGCAGATCGAGGCTGATTTTAAACGGTGGGAAAGCTTCGATAAAACCCCCCGTATCCCGGCCCATTCCCCACATGGCGTGATCGAGTTGATGCCGACCTCGGATGGCGAAGCTTACGGATTCAAGTATGTCAACGGCCACCCGAAGAACACCTCCGAAGGCCTTCAGACCGTCACGGCTTTTGGCCTGCTCGCAGATGTCTACACGGGTTACCCGACTCTGCTGACCGAGATGACCATGCTGACCGCCCTGCGCACTGCTGCAACATCGGCCCTGGTCGGCCAGTATCTGGCCCCGAAAAACGCGAGGACGATGGCAATGATCGGCAATGGCGCGCAGTCCGAATTCCAGTGTCTGGCCTTTAAAACCATGTGCGGTATCGACACCGTTCGTCTTTATGACATTGACCCGAACGCCACCGCCAAATGCGCCGCCAACCTGCAAGGCAAGGGCCTGACCGTCGTATCCTGCAAAACCGCCGAGAACGCCATTGAAGGCGCACAGATCATCTCGACCTGCACCGCAGACAAGAAGTATGCCACCATCCTGACCGACAACATGGTCGGCCCCGGTGTGCACATAAACGCCATCGGTGGCGATTGCCCGGGCAAGACCGAATTGCACCGCGATATTTTGTTACGCTCTGAAATCTTCGTCGAATACCCCGAGCAGACAAGGATCGAAGGTGAGATTCAAGCGCTTGAAGACGATCATCCGGTGACAGAGATGTGGCAGGTGATGACCGGACAAGCCGAGGGGCGCAAAGATGATCGGCAGATCACTTTGTTTGACAGCGTGGGCTTTGCCATCGAAGATTTCTCGGCCCTGCGGGTCATCAAGAACGTGGTCGCCGAGACAGAATTCTTCGAGCCACTCGATATGCTGGCGGACCCGGACGATCCGCGTGATCTGTTCGGGATGTTGATGCGGGCGCAGTAACACCCGCATCGTTCGTTTACCAGGTCGCGAAAGAGGGGGCTCTGCCCCCGCCGCCCTTCGGGCGTCTCCCCCGGGATATTTTTGGCCAGATGAAGTAATGGATCATTAACCAAAGCCACCAAATGGAGAGAGGCGGTACAGGCAGGGATGCCGATGACCGCGCCAGGTGAAGCTCTTTGGGCGGAAGTTCAGAGAGTGGATCCCTGCTTCATCTGGCTATAAATATCCCGGAGCGCGAGGCAGAGCCTCGCTGGCCCCTACCCTGCCAAGGATGGCAAGAAGAGGACAATGCCCGGGAAGGCCACAAGCAGCGCAATCGTCAACGCATCCGCGATGAAGAACGGTGTCACACCTTTAAATACATCCTGAACACTCAGATCAGGCCGCACGCCGGCGACAACGAAACAGTTCAAGCCAATGGGCGGCGTGATCAGACAGAACTCGGCCATTTTGACGACCAGAATACCAAACCAGATTGCACACATCGGACCGGACATGCCAAAGGCGCTGTCAGCCGCGCTGACGGTTTCACCGCCGTTCAAGGCCATCACCGCCGGGTAGACAACCGGAAGGGTCAGCAAGAGCATCCCAATGGCATCCATAAACATGCCCAACACCGCATAGGCCAACAGAATGCAGATCAGGATCAGCATTGGTGACATCTCAAGGGACGTAATCCAGTCCGAAAACGCTCCCGGCAAATCTGCGAAGCCCAGAAAGCGCACATAGATCAAGACGCCCCAGATGATCGAAAAGATCATCGCTGTCAGTTTGGCGGTTTCCAGCAGGGCGGATTTGAACTCGGGCCAGCGCATGCCGTGGAACAGGGCAAAACAGAAGACGATGAAAGCCCCTATTGCGCCGCCTTCGGTCGGGGTGCCCCAAGCTTTGTCACCAAACGGGTTATAGACGAAACAAATGATGATCAGGATCACGGCCACGATCGGAATGGCACCGGGCAGCGCGGCGAAACGCTGTTTCCAACTGAAGCCTGTCACCGGAGGACCCACCGATTTAAACACAACCGCGATGCCGACGATCAATAGGCCGTACACAAGCGCCGAGAACGCTCCGGGTATGAACCCCGCCAGAAGCAATTTACCGACGTCTTGTTCGACAATGATCGCGTAGATCACAAGGATCGCCGAAGGCGGGATAAGAGAGGCCAGAGTACCGCCTGCCGCGACGACGCCTGCGGCAAAGCGTTTGTTGTAGCCCACGCTCAGCATCTCTGGGATTGCAATGCGCGCGAACACGGCAGATGTCGCAACTGAGGCACCGGATACTGCGGCAAACCCAGCGGTGGCGAAAATGGTCGAAACAGCCAGCCCGCCGGGCACCCAGGCAATCCAGCGTTTGGCGGCTTCAAAAAGCGCCCGCGTCAGACCGGCGTAATAAGCCAAATAGCCGATGAGGATGAAGGTCGGAATCAGACTGAGCGTATGAGCAGCCACTTTGGAATGTGGTACCTGACCGGCTGTTTTCACGGCCACTGTAACGGCTTTGCCAAAACGGTCCGGATCGTAGCCGAACTTGGCCCAGAATATCCAAATCAGCCCGACTAACCCGGCCAGGCCCGCAGCAAAGGCCACGCGCATCCCGGTTACAACAAGAAGCAGCAGGCCTCCGGTGACCCAAAGGCCAATCTCAATCGTATCCATGCGCTAGTCCTGCCCTTCGAACTGTTCCGCCTCGGCAGCGGCTTGGGCGGCGGCGTCCTGGATCAATGGAACAGCAACGGGCGTCTCAAGACCCAGCACTAAGGCGCGCCCGTATCCCCAAACCTGCAGAACCAGCCGCATGCACAACACCGAGAACGCCACTGGCGCCAGCAGTTTTGCAGGCCAAAGCGGTATACCAATGTCGATAGAACTGTCGCGGCTCCATAGCGGAGCGCCGAAATCGAAGGACCGGTCGAAATGTGACCAACTGCCCCAGACCAGGGCCAGCATCAGGACAAGGATCAAAAGGACCGAAATAAGTTCAAACAGCCACAAGGCCCGCCCCTGTAGCCGAGAGATCACAATGTCCATGCGAATATGCCCGCCATCACGCTGCACATATGAAATGCCCAAAAAGGCAATCAGCGGCATCGCCTGTTCGATCCAATCCACATAGCCAGGCAGTGGCGCGTTAAAGGCGTTCCGACCACTGACCGAGACAACGGCCAGAACCATAAGGCTGAACACGGCGAAGCCGCTAATCAGCGCCATGAATTTTTCAAGCGTCAGGAAGCGCTGATCCAGCTGGCTGAGGCGGCTGCCATCTTCCAGCACCGTGGCTTGACCTGCCATTCCGGTGATCCTTTGTAGTGAAGCAATACGGGCACCGCTAAGGGTGCCCGAAAGTAAGATCAGTTTCCGCCGCGCTGTTGCTGCAGCGTGGCTTGAACAAGATCATAAAGCTCTTGCGCCGGAAGGCCCTGGGCAGACATATCTGCGATCCACTGTTCACGGATCGGATCAGCCGCCTTTGTGCGGAACTCTTCGATGACCGCGTCGTCGATCATCACTTTCTGAACGCCTTTTTCGGACAGAACGCTATCCCATTGCTCGAGCAGACCGCCATAGTTCGCCAGATAATGCGCAATTGCTTCGTCAATCGAGCTGTCGAGCGCTTCGCGATGCTCGGGCGACAACGCCTCATAGGCATCGATGTTCACAACAACCGGGCAATTCACAGTGCCGGGGTTCAGGTTCGCCGTCCACCAATCGGCCTCATTGATCGTACCGAAGGATAGATGCGCGTGCTGAGCGAAGGCCACGGTGTCAACAACACCGGATTCCATCGCGTTGTAAGCTTCGGTTGCGGGAACTGATGTCGGAACCCCGCCCACAGCCTCGAACGCCTGACCAAGACCACCGGTTGCACGGACACGCATACCTTCGAAATCGGCCAATTGATCTCGTGGATCGCCGGTGCCCACAAGATTGTATTGCGGCATGGGCGAGGTCATCAGGATGCGCGCATTCCACTGTGCCATTTCATCAGCCACGGCCGGATGGTCATAAACCGCATGGCTGACAGCAACTTCTTCTTCCAGATTGTTCACGCCCAGGAAAGGCAGTTCCAGCACGGTGATCGCGCGGTTCTTGTCGCGATGATAGCCTGCGCAGAACTGCGCGACTTCAAAAGCGCCGATCTCGATCCCGTCCAGGTTTTCGCGCGGCTTGGACAGGCCACCATAGCTGACATTGATCGTGAATTCGCCACCGGTTTTTTCGTTCACCAGTTCGGATAACTTTTCAACATGCTCGGTAAAGGCGCGCCGCTTGCCCCAGACCGAGGCATTCCACTCTGTTGCAGCCGCCTCGGCCACAAAGGCAATCCCAAGGGCGGCGACAGCGGCACCGCTCAAATACTTTTTCATTCTGATGTCTCCCTTATGTGCGCCTCTTCCCGAAGCGCTTGGCGAAAAGTTAGCGCCAACCCCCGCATCTGCCAACCCCGCAGACGCGGCAACGGATACCCGAAGCTCTGGACTCGGCTGTGTTTCACGCTTGGGTTTACTCTGACTCTGAGACCAAGCGGCGACTAGAGCTGCTTCAACCGCTGCGAAACGTGTTACATTCTACCCTTTGTTTTTATGTATTTATTTTAGACAGAAGGAAATTTTTTTACATATTTACACCAAGATTAGAAATTTTTTGACAAACAAATGCAGGGATTACGGCAATTTATTTATTTATTTTCAGAACGCAGCAATACTGCGCTCGGGGAGGAATGGGATCGACATTACCCGTTCAGCGGGCAAAGAAGATCCAGAACTATCCAGTCCAGAGGGAGGAGCCTCAAAAATGACTACCGCTGCCCAGGCAGATGCCAAGACATATGCGCCATCCGCAGATACCGTCGCCCGCGCGCATGTTGATGCCGCCAAATATGACGCGATGTATGCAGCTTCGATCAGTGACCCCGACGCTTTTTGGGCCGAGCAAGGCAAACGCGTCGACTGGATCAAACCCTTCTCTCAGGTCAAAGACGTCAACTACGATTTCGGCTCGGTCAAGATCAACTGGTTCGCAGACGGTACGCTCAACGTATCTGCCAACTGCTTGGACCGCCATCTTGAATCGCGCGGAGATCAGACCGCGATCATTTGGGAACCCGATGATCCAAATGATCCCGCCCAGCACATCACCTATGCTGAGTTGCACCGCCGTACGTGCCGGATGGCAAACATTCTGGAAACGCTGGGTGTGCGCAAAGGTGACCGGGTTGTGATTTATCTGCCGATGATCCCCGAGGCGGCCTATGCGATGCTGGCCTGTGCACGGATCGGCGCGATCCATTCGATTGTTTTTGCAGGCTTTTCACCAGACGCCCTAGCCGCGCGCGTCAATGGGTGTGACGCCAAGGTCGTCATCACAGCAGACGAAGCCCCGCGCGGGGGCCGTAAGACGCCACTGAAATCCAACGCCGATGCCGCCCTGCTGCACTGTAAGGACACAGTGAAATGCCTTGTTGTCAAACGCACGGGCGGTCAGACCACGTGGATTGACGGTCGCGACTGCGACTACAACGAAATGGCGCTGGAAGCGGATGACTATAGCGCACCTGCCGAGATGAGCGCCGAGGATCCGCTGTTCATCCTCTACACTTCGGGATCGACCGGTCAGCCCAAAGGCGTAGTTCATACGACCGGGGGCTATCTGGTTTACGCGGCCATGACGCATGAGATCACCTTCGACTACCACGATGGCGATATCTACTGGTGCACCGCGGATGTGGGCTGGGTGACCGGCCACAGCTATATTGTCTATGGACCGCTGGCCAATGGGGCGACCACGCTGATGTTCGAAGGCGTGCCAACCTATCCGGATGCCAGCCGCTTCTGGCAGGTGTGTGAGAAACACAAGGTCAATCAGTTCTATACAGCCCCGACCGCTATCCGTGCGTTGATGGGCCAAGGCACTGAGTTCGTCGAGAATTGCGATCTTAGCGACTTGCGCACATTGGGGACCGTGGGTGAACCGATCAACCCAGAAGCCTGGAACTGGTACAATGAGGTTGTCGGCAAAGGCGAATGCCCCATCGTGGATACATGGTGGCAGACCGAAACCGGCGGTCATCTGATGACCCCCCTGCCCGGCGCACATGCGATGAAGCCGGGCTCGGCCATGAAACCCTTCTTTGGCATTCAGCCTGTGGTTCTGGACCCGCAATCCGGGGTGGAGATCGAGGGCAACGGCGTCGAAGGCGTTCTGTGTATCAAAGACAGCTGGCCCGGTCAGATGCGCACCGTTTGGGGAGATCATGAGCGGTTCGAAAAGACCTATTTCTCGGACTACAAGGGCTACTACTTCACCGGTGACGGCTGCCGCCGGGATGAGGATGGTGACTACTGGATTACCGGTCGCGTTGACGATGTGATCAACGTCTCGGGCCACCGCATGGGCACCGCTGAGGTGGAAAGTGCGCTGGTTGCACATGCCGCTGTGGCCGAGGCGGCCGTGGTTGGGTATCCCCATGAAATCAAAGGGCAAGGTATCTATTGCTACGTCACTTTGATGAATGATCGTGAACCTTCGGATGAGCTGTTGAAAGAGCTGCGCACTTGGGTTCGAACCGAGATCGGACCAATTGCCAGCCCGGATGTCATTCAGTGGGCCCCCGGCCTGCCAAAGACCCGTTCGGGAAAGATCATGCGCCGCATCCTGCGCAAGATCGCCGAAAACGACTTTGGCAGCCTGGGCGATACTTCAACCCTCGCAGACCCGTCAGTGGTTGAAGACCTGATCGAAAACAGGGCCAACACCTAGGCCCTGACCTAAGACGACCTCATCGCCCGCTCTGGAGGATCTCGCGGGCGATGAGACACACGAATGGGAGGAGATAGGCCGCAAGGCTTTGATCCTGAAACCGAATACTTCGATTGAACCGCTTTGGCGGAACAGCGGAGTTTTGCCGGACGTCACGGGGCGTTTGGCACAACCAAGAAGCGGCGCATCGCACTGGAGGAGTTGTGCAGCGTCGCCCAAGAGGGAAGCGAAGGAGGACACCGCATGGCGGATCATTCATCAAACTCCGCGCAGGCTGCCGATGCCGATAAGGGCTATTGGCAGGCCAACCTGCGCCTCATCTACATCAGCCTCGTCATCTGGGCGCTGGTGTCGTTTGGATTCGGCATCCTGCTGCGTCCGCTTCTGTCGGGGATCGCCATCGGCGGCACCGATCTGGGCTTTTGGTTCGCTCAGCAAGGATCAATCCTGGTCTTTCTGGTGCTGATCTTCAACTACGCCTGGCGCATGAACAAGCTGGACGCTGAATACGGCGTGGACGAGGAGTAAGCGAACCATGGATCAGTTTACCATCAACCTGCTGTTTGTTGGCGCATCCTTCGCGCTCTACATCGGCATCGCGATCTGGGCCCGCGCTGGGTCCACATCTGAATTCTACGCTGCGGGCCGCGGCGTTCACCCGGTCACCAACGGTATGGCGACAGCGGCAGACTGGATGTCTGCGGCCTCGTTCATCTCAATGGCGGGCCTGATTGCCTTTACCGGCTATGACAACTCGACCTTCCTGATGGGTTGGACCGGTGGTTACGTACTGCTGGCACTGCTGCTTGCGCCCTACCTGCGTAAGTTTGGCAAGTACACCGTCTCGGAATTCATTGGCGACCGGTTCTACAGCCAGACCGCACGTGTTGTTGCGGTTGTCTGTCTGATCGTGGCGTCGGTGACTTACGTGATCGGTCAGATGACCGGCGTGGGCGTAGCCTTTGGCCGCTTCCTCGAGGTCGACAACACCACCGGACTGCTGATCGGTGCCGCTGTTGTGTTTGCCTACGCGGTGTTTGGCGGGATGAAGGGCGTGACCTACACTCAGGTCGCTCAGTACTGCGTGCTGATCACCGCCTACACCATCCCGGCCATCTTCATCTCGTTGCAGCTGACAGGCACGCCGATCCCGGCGCTGGGTCTGTTTGGCGACACCGCAAGTGGTGAGCCGCTGCTGACCAAGCTGGACGCAATCGTGACCGAGCTGGGCTTTAACGAATACACAGCCCACCATTCGAACACGCTGAACATGGTTCTGTTCACGCTGTCGCTGATGATCGGTACTGCCGGTCTGCCACACGTGATCATGCGCTTCTTCACCGTGCCGAAAGTCTCTGACGCACGTTGGTCCGCTGGCTGGACGCTGGTCTTCATCGCTCTGCTGTATCTGACCGCCCCTGCGGTTGGTGCCATGGCACGTCTGAACATCAGTGAAATGATGTGGCCCAATGGCGGCATCGAAGGTGGTGCTGTGAGTGTCGAACAGATCGACAACGACCAACAATATGACTGGATGGCCACGTGGCAGAAAACCGGCCTACTGGACTGGGAAGACAAGAACGGCGACGGTAAAATCCAGTACTACAACGACAAATCCGAAGCGATGCAGGCCATTGCGGAAGAAAAAGGCTGGGTTGGTAACGAGCTGACCAAGTTCAACCGCGACATCCTGGTTCTGGCGAACCCGGAAATTGCCAACCTGCCAGGTTGGGTTGTGGGTCTGGTTGCTGCCGGTGGTCTGGCTGCGGCCCTCTCCACAGCTGCGGGTCTGTTGCTGGCGATCTCGTCAGCGGTGTCCCACGACCTGGTCAAAGGGGCTATCAACCCGTCGATCTCTGAAAAGGGTGAGCTTCTGGCGGCGCGGATTGCAATGGCTGTGGCCATCGTGGTCGCAACTTGGCTGGGTCTGAACCCACCGGGCTTTGCGGCGCAAACCGTGGCCTTGGCGTTTGGTCTGGCGGCAGCCTCGATCTTCCCGGCGCTGATGATGGGGATCTTCTCGACCCGCATCAACAACACCGGCGCTGTCGCTGGCATGATGGCTGGTCTGGTCGTGACCTTGGTCTATATCTTCCTGCACAAGGGCTGGCTGTTCATTCCGGGCACCAACTCGTTCACCGATGCTGACCCGCTGCTGGGTCCGATCAAGTCGACCTCGTTCGGCGCCATCGGTGCAATGATCAACTTCGGCGTTGCTTACGTCGTTGCCGGCATGACCAAAGAGACTCCGCAGGAGATCAAAGATCTGGTCGAAAGCGTTCGCATTCCCCGTGGTGCTGGCGCAGCTCAGAATAAATGAGCATGATGCGGCGCATGGATAGATTCTGTGTTCCGCGTCTTTCGACTTACTGTTCCCGCCCGGCATTCCACCGGGCGGGATTTTTGCTTGGAGATCATTGAGCGTTCTGATGCCCCTGTCCCAATCGCAGATCACCCGGTTTCTGAAATCCGTTCATCCCTATGATGCGTTGCCCGAGGACGTGCTGGAAGATATCGCGCGCCGGGCTGACATTCAGGATGTGGACGCGGATGCGCAGCTTTATGATCTGGGGCACACCCTGCCCGGAGTCTTTCTAATCTACGAAGGGCTGGTCGAGATCACGGATGAAAACGGTGCTGTTGTCTCGCAACTGGGATTGCGCAATTCCTTTGGCGAACGGGGCTTGCTGCGTAATGGCAAAGCCGCGACACGTGCAACCGCGCAACGCGCATCTATCCTGATCATCCTGCCGCCCGATCTGGTGCAGGATCTGGTCACATCTCATAAGATCGTATCCCGATTTTTCAACCGAACCCGTGGGGATCGTTCCGGCCCTCAGAGCCTGGCCACCAGTGCCATCGACGTTCTGATGGCCCGTGATCCGGCGACCTGCCTACCCGATACCCCTGTCCCCGAGGCCGCGCGCCTTATGCGCGACAAGAAAATTTCATCCCTTTGCGTGACAGATGCCGACGCGTTGTTAGGGATCGCAACCCTGCGCGATATCTCAAGCAAATACGTGGCGGATGCACTGCCCCCGGACACGCCAATATCGGAGATCATGACCTCAAACCCCATTACGCTTTCGCCCACCGATATCGGGTCTGATGTGCTGCACATCATGATGGAGCGTGGGATCGGTCATATACCCATTTGCAAGGCCGGTCAGCTGGTCGGGATTGTGACGCAAACCGACCTGACCCATTATCAAGCGGTGAACTCGGCAGAGTTGGTACGCAGAATTGCCCATGCCGATTCCCCCGCCGAAATGGCAACTGTTACGGCCGAGATACCGCAACTTCTGGTCCAGCTTGTGGCCGCGGGGAACCGGCACGAGATCGTGACTCGCCTGATCACCGATATCGCTGATACCGCCACGCGGCGATTGCTCGCGCTGGCCGAGGATACACTGGGGCCACCGCCTGTTCCCTATCTGTGGCTGGCCTGTGGCTCGCAAGGGCGTCAAGAACAGACAGGTGTGTCGGATCAGGACAATTGCCTGATGCTGGATGATAGTCTCACCGACGCTGATATGCCTTACTTTCAATCTCTGGCCAAATTCGTCTCGGACGGGTTGGATGTCTGCGGGTATTTCTATTGCCCCGGCGATATGATGGCGACCAATCCACGCTGGTGTCAGCCTCTACGGGTCTGGCGCGAATATTTCAGCAGCTGGATCGCTAAACCCAACCCCGAGGCACAGATGCTGGCCTCGGTCATGTTTGACCTGCGCCCCATCGGCGGCACGTTTGAACTGTTTGCCGATCTTCAGGCGAACACGCTGAAAGCGGCCAGTTCGAATTCAATCTTTGTGGCCCATATGATTGCAAACTCGCTGAAGCATACCCCCCCTTTGGGGCTGTTTCGCGGGTTTGCCACTGTTCGGTCAGGAGAACATCGCAACACATTGGACCTAAAGCATAATGGCGTGGTGCCTGTGGTTGATCTGGGCCGCATCTACGCCCTGCAAGGGCAGTTGACCGAAGCCAATACCCGAGCGCGACTGAAAGCGGCTGAGGCGGCAGGCGTTCTCAGCCCCTCGGGTGCATGGGACTTGCTGGATGCCTATGACCTGATCGCTGAAACCCGTCTGGAACATCAGGTTCGAAGGGTCAAATCAGGCGCGGGCCCGGACAATTACCTGCCCCCCTCGGACCTGTCAGATTTCGAACGCAGCCATCTACGCGACGCCTTTGTCGTGATTAAGACAATGCAATCTGCGGTTGGTCATGGCAAAGGGATGCTGGGTTAAGATCTGTTGACGCTCTGATAGAGCAAATGAATTAAAAAAAGGGCCGTCTGCGCCTTGAAAGTGGAGGAAACAGATGTTTCTGGAGTTGATCGGCACAATATTCGCAGGCTTCGCCTTTGCCGGGGTTGTGATGGTGCTGAACAAAGTCACCGGTGGTTTACTTCCTCGTTGGGCCACTCCTGTTGCCGCAGGTTTGGGGATGATCGGAATGACCATAGCCAGCGAGTATTCTTGGTACGACCGCACCCGCGACACGCTGCCTGACAGTCTGACCGTGATACAAGAGGTTGAAAGCCGTGCAATCTATCGCCCCTGGACCTATGCGGTGCCCTTTGTCGATCGCTTTGCCGCCATCGACACCGTCTCGCTGCGGACCAATGATCAGGTGCCGGATCAGCGTCTGATCGACCTCTATTTCTTTGGCCGCTGGGCTCCGCGTTCGATGGTTCCTATTGCGGTGGACTGCGCCCAGAACCGACGCGCCAATCTGGCCGATGGGGCCGAATTTGGGGCTGACGGACAACTGGTAAATGCCGATTGGTTCACAGCCGGTAGCAGTGATCCAATCATTGAGGCCACCTGCGGAGTGTAATCATGCTGACCCGCCTCAGCCTTCGACTTAGGATTTTCCTGTTCTTCTGTTTGCTCGCCTTGGGCGGGCTCTTGGTGACGGCTTTGGCTTTGGGGCTCAGCTATACCCGCGCAGGCCAGCCAGAGCTTCTGGATGCATTCATTTTCTCTGGACTTCTGATCGGGTTTGGCCTGCTGGCGCTGGTCGCAGGGATTTGGCTGCTGTTTGACGACAATATCGCAAAACCGATCGAGCGCATTTCGGCACAGCTTCGCGCCCGTGCCCATGCCGGCGTTAGCACGGACATGGATATGCAGGCCGCGCGCTACCTTGGCGATCTGGCCCCCGCAGCCGCGGGGCTTGCCGATCAATTGTCGGATAAGACGTTGAATATAGCCGAGGCTGTGGCGACCGAAACCGCTGCTTTGGCCACGGAAAAAGAACGCCTGACCGCTTTGCTCACCGAAATTCCGGTGGCCATGTTGCTGGCAAGTCCGACGCACAAGATCGTTCTTTACGATGCGCAGGCGGCTGAAGTTCTGGCCCAGATTGCGCATCCGCGCCTGAATGCTTCTCTGTTTGAGTATCTCAAGCCAGACTCGTTGGAGGCCGCGTATAAACGCCTGATGAAAACCGGGCTGGATGTGGATTGCACCTTGCACAGTGCCGACGACAAGCAAAGTTATCAGGCGCGGATGAAACCCTTGGGGGACGCGCCCGGATATATGCTGATCTTCGACGATAGCGCGGCCCGCATTACCCCGGAGTCTGCACGCCCACTGGTCTATGATTTCGACCTGCTGACAAGCGCGGCAGAGGAAGCGTTTGAAACCCGAAACCTGTCTGATCTGTGTTTTGTGGTGTTCGATACGGAAACAACCGGCCTGCTGCCCCACAAGGATGAGATCGTTCAAATCGGCGCGGTGCGCGTCATCAAGGGCCGTATCGTTGCGGGCGAGCAACTGGATATGCTGGTCGATCCAGGCATTCCCATCCCTGCGGCTTCGACCAAGGTGCACAAGGTCAGCGACCACATGGTTCAGGGCGCGCCAGATATTGGTCAGGCGGGGCGGGTGTTCCATCAATTCGCTCAGGATGCAGTGATCGTCGCCCATAACGCGCCGTTTGACATGGCTTTCCTGCGCCGTCATGCGAAACGAATGGAGGTGGAATGGAACCACCCGATTCTGGATACCGTGCTGATGTCCGCAGTTCTGTTTGGCGCCAGCGAGACGCACACGCTGGACGCCCTGTGTGAGAGGCTGGACATCACCATCCCCGAAGCTCTGCGCCATACGGCACTGGGGGATGCGGTGGCGACGGCGGATGCGCTGGTCAAGATGCTGCCGATGCTCGAGGCCCGCGGTATGACCACCTTCGGCGCGGTCATAGCAGAGACCCGCAAACATGGGCGGTTGCTGGAAGATTTGAACTGAGTTCGAGGCAGCGCTCTAACACTCGGTTCTTTGGCGGGTGTACCTCTTTAGCACGCCCTACCGTCCGATTATGATATCGGCGCACAAGCCGCCCAATCGCTCGCTTTTGGCGAGCCGCAGAACCCCACCATGCGCCCGCGCCACATCCGCGACAATTGCCAAACCCAGCCCGACGCCGCTGCCTTGATTCTGGTTTCGGGCCGGATCAAGGCGAGAGAACGGCTTTACCGCCTCGGTACGCCGATCCGGCGGAATGCCCGGCCCGTCATCTTCAACCCGGATACGCAAAGATTTTGGGGTGATCGACAGGCTCACGTCGGCGCGGCTTCCATACCGCACCGCGTTGCTGATCAGGTTCTCAACCGCTCGCCTTATGGCCATCGGTCGCAGCATGACGCTGCCCTGCCCGTCCACCTCGACCAATGCGGCCGCGTGGCCCGCCCGTTTGGCATCTTCAACGATCTGATGCACCAGGATTTCGACGTCGGCCTCTTCCGGCGCGCCTTCGGCTGCGCCGCGCGAGAAATCCAGAAAGGCATCCAACAGAGATTGCATCTCTGTCACGTCCTGCTGCATGGGAGCCGCCTCATCCTCTGGCAGCATTGACAGGCCCAGCTTAAGCCGGGTCAAAGGCGTTCGCAGGTCGTGACTGACACCGGACAGCATCATCGTTCGTTGTTCGATCTGCCGTTCGATCCGGGCGCGCATGTCCAGAAAGGCATTGCCTGCTGCGCGCACCTCAATCGCTCCGCCGGGCGTGTAGTCGACCACCCGCCCCCGCCCAAAGGCCTCGGCGGCTTTGGACAGCCGCGTGATCGGACGCAGCTGATTGCGCATATAAAGAAACGATATCGAAGTCATGACGATGGCGAAAAACACCATTGTCACGATCAACTGATGCGGTGCCGTGGGCGCAAGACGCCTGCGGTCGAACACAAGTTCCAATGTGCCCAATGGCGTGTCCATGTAGAGCCGCGCGTCCGGCCCATTGGGTAAAGCCACGGCCTCAAGATCAGGCAGCAGTGCATGCAAATCCGCCTCAATCTGCGGGGCGATGAAATCATACCAGCGCCCGGTGCCGATATCCGGCGCTTCGTTGATATCCAGGAACCGAACGCTCATCTCCAGCGCGGCCAGATCGGGGCGCACAGCAGCCAGCGCCTGTTGCTGGGTCTCAACGCCCTCCATCGCGCTGGTCACCAGATTGACCTCACGCGCTGCGGTGCGGACCATTTGCGCTGTTACATCTTCGAGATGCCGTTGTAGAAACGCATTTCCAACGACCAACAGCAGGACGATCACCGGCAAAACCAGAATCAACGCCGCCCGGGCGTAAAGGCTGCGTGGCAGATAAGGTTTGAGCCATTGCGAAGACATGCGCTAAACCTAGCGGGCTGCCCGGGCAAGAGGAAGAGGACAGAATGCAGGCGCCAGATGATTTCGACCCACCCGTTGGGCTTGCGATGGAATTGCAACCCGGACTAAGGCGCATTCTGGCCCCCAACCCGTCGCCCATGACCTATCGTGGGACCAATACCTATCTGCTGGGCACACGGGATGTCGCAGTGATCGACCCGGGCCCTGCGTCCGAGGCACATCTGCAGGCGATTCTGGGCGCACTAGAGCCCCGTCAAAAGATCAGCCATATCTTCGTGACCCACAGCCATTTGGATCATTCACCGCTGGCTGCACCATTGGCATCCCGAACGGGCGCGCGGATCCACGCGTTTGGAGGACCGGAGGCCGGGCGCAGTACCGTGATGACTGAACTGGCGCAGAACGGTCTGGTCGGTGGCGGTGAAGGGATTGATCTGGAGTTTCGCCCGGATGTTGAAATCGCGGATGGTGAGTTGATCGAAGGCGACGATTGGCAACTTGAGGTGATCCATACACCAGGGCATCTGGGCAATCATATCGCGCTGGCCTGGGGTCAGACCTGCTTCACCGCCGATCATGTGATGGGTTGGGCCAGCTCACTGGTTTCCCCTCCGGATGGTGATTTGACGGATTTCATGGCCGCTTGTTACAGGCTGCAAGAGCGCGATTGGTCGGTGTTTCATGCCGGCCACGGCGCACCTATCACCGACCCTGCCGGACGGTTGATATGGCTGATTCAACACAGGCTGGGCCGTGAGACGCAAATCCTATCCGCGCTGGAAGATCAGCCCGGTACCGCCCGGCAATTGGCCCAGCGCATCTACACCGAAACGCCCAAAGCGCTGCTGTCCGCAGCAGAACGGAATGTCTTTGCCCATCTGGTTGATCTGGTTGGAAAATCCAAAGTAACGCACGCGGGAGCGCTATCGACCGAGGCCGTCTTTCAACGGCACGCATAGGCGCAAAAGTTTTTTCCCAAATCGAGCGCTTCCCCACTGGACGACAAAAATCGAGGTTGCTATACGGCGCGAACCGTTCCGGCGTAGCTCAGCGGTAGAGCAGTTGACTGTTAATCAATTGGTCGTAGGTTCGATCCCTACCGCCGGAGCCATTCTTCCCCCTGAGAAGTCCGCTAATTCGCCCTCTACGGCGTCGTCATTTCGGGGCCGCGTTTTTTCGTCGAAAAACTGACTGTCCCCTCTGGACGGCGCGAAATCAGGTTGCTATACGGCGCGAACCGTTCCGGCGTAGCTCAGCGGTAGAGCAGTTGACTGTTAATCAATTGGTCGTAGGTTCGATCCCTACCGCCGGAGCCATTCTTCCTCAAATCCGCAGGATCAGTCGGTCAGGGCTGTTTCGAAATCGGCACGCAGGTTCCGTTTGAGCACTTTACCCGTGGCATTCAGGGGCAAAGCCTCAACAAAAACAACCTTGTCCGGGATTTGCCACTTGGCGATCTTGCCGTCGAAGAAAGCTAAAAGCTCGTCTTCACTGGGCTCCTGCCCGTCGGCCTTGACCGCCACCAGCAAAGGCCGTTCATCCCATTTGGGATGCGGGACACCCACAACAGCAGCTGTGGCGAGCTTGGGATGAGCCACGGCGATGTTTTCCAGCTCGACCGAGCTGATCCATTCGCCGCCAGATTTTATGATGTCCTTGGACCTGTCCCTGATCGTCATGTAACCATCTGGGTCCAGTGTCGCCACATCTCCGGTGGCAAACCAGCCATCCTGTAACAGCGTCTGATCCTGCATTAGGAAGTAGCTGTCCAACACCCAAGGGCCACGAACCAGAAGATCGCCCTGGGTGACACCATCATGCGGCAATTCCTTGCCATCATCGTCGACGATTTTCAGCTCGACCCCGTAAGGCGGTCGCCCCTGGTTTTCGCGCAGCTTATGTTGTTGGTCGATCGGCAGATCGCGGTGCTTGGCCATCGGAGTATTGGCTGTGCCCAGCGGGCTCATCTCGCTCATGCCCCAGGCGTGAACCGTATCGACACCGTAAGTGTCGCGGAAGGTTTCGATCATCGACGGCGGACAGGCCGCGCCGCCAATCACGGTGCGTTCCAGACTGGTCAATTCGCTACCGGATTGAGCCGCCTGCGCCAGCAATCCCTGCCAGATCGTGGGGACTCCCATGGCCAATGTCACGCCATAGGTGTCGATCAGCTTGACCAGAGACGCGCCATCCAAGCCCGGCCCAGGCAGGACCATTCTGGATCCCGACATCGCGCAGGCATAAGGCGAACCCCAAGCATTGACATGGAACATCGGCACAACCGGCATCACCACATCCATGGCGGAATAGCCGATCACGTCCCGCGTGTTCGACCCAAAGCTATGCAGCACGGTTGACCTGTGCGAATACAAAACCCCCTTTGGGTTGCCTGTGGTGCCCGAGGTATAGCAAAGACTGGACGCAGTGTTTTCGTCAAAGCTGGGCCAAACATAGCCTGCATCGCCGGTTTCGATCAGTTCGTCATAGAACGCGACCCCCTCGATCTTGGCCAGCGCGTCGTCGTTGCGCGGCCCCATCAGGACAAAATGACGAACCTCGGTCAACGATGGCTTTAGCGCAGCAACCAATGGAATGAAGGTGGCATCAAAGAACAGAACCCGGTCTTGCGCGTGGTTGATGATATAGGTCAGCTGTTCGGGAAACAGGCGCGGATTGACCGTGTGACACACATATCCAGCGCCCGAAGTTCCATAGTAAATTTCAAGATGGCGGCGGTTGTTCCAAGCCAGCGTTCCGATGCGGTCCTGCGGCTCTAGCCCCAGCTTGCCCAGCGCCGAGGCCAGTTTACGCGCATTGGTGGCCACCTCAGACCAACTGGTCTGCGTTACGGTTCCATCCGTTTCGACCGAGTGTATCTCGGTCTGGCCGTGATAGCGTTCGGCGTGTTCGATAAGCGACGAGATCAGCAAAGGCTGCGTCATCATCTGTCCCAGCATGGACATCCTCCCCATTTCTCGGCTTGGCCCCGTGCGGCCAATGCCGTGTCATCGACACCTAGGGGCAATGCCCCACGGGTCAATTCCATTCTCCTCAGACGGAACCCTGCCAAGCATTTAATTGTCTGACAATATCAGAATGCAGCCTGCCCTAAGGGCAAGCCACTGGTTTTTGCGTTAATCTCGGTGTTTTAACGCGTAAGCAACCAGCGCCGCAGTCGAGCCATCCTTGCCTTCTGCGCTTACCTCACCACCCACGATGGGACCCAGTGAGGTTGCCAGTTCTTTGCCCAGCTCAACGCCCCATTGATCGAAAGAGTTAATACCCAGAAGGACGCCTTCGACAAAGACACGATGTTCATAGAGCGCGATGATCTGGCCCAGCACAAACGGGGTCAGTTTCGGGTAGATCAAGGTGGTCGACGGCCGATTGCCCGCAAACACGCGATGGCGGGCCTGGCGATCCAGCTCATCCCCCTCAAAACCCTTTTCGGCCATTCGTGCGCGGGCTTCCTCCAGCGACCGGCCACGCATTAGCGCCTCGGACTGGGCCAGGCAATTGGCCAGCAACAGCCGGTGATGATGGGCCAGTTCTGGTTCGTGCCCCTCGGCCCCCACCATGAACTCACAGGGGATGACATCCGTGCCCTGATGGATCAGCTGGTAGAACGCGTGCTGACCATTGGTGCCGGGTTCGCCCCAGACAACCGGGCCCGATGGTAAGGTCAGAGACGCGCCATCCATCGCCACGGATTTCCCGTTCGACTCCATCTCAAGTTGTTGGAAATAGGCTGGAAGGCGCAGCAGGCGCTGATCATAGGGCAGAACGGCGCGGCTGGCATAGTCCAGTACCTGACGATGCCAAATGCCGACAAGGGCCAGCATGACAGGCATGTTCTCGGCCCAATCAGCCGATTGGAAATGCAAGTCCATCGCCTGCCCACCGCGCAAGAACGCGTCAAACGCGTTCGAGCCCACCGCGATCATCACCGGCAGACCCACCGGCCCCCAGACCGAATAGCGCCCACCGACCCAATCGGCGAAACCAAAGACACGGTCCGCCGGGATGCCAAATTCTTGGGTCTTGTCCAAAGCACTGGACACGGCTGCGAATTGTTTTGCAGGGTCGCCGCCGCCATCACTCATCCATGCCCGCGCGGTGCGAGCGTTGGTCATGGTCTCGATGGTCGTAAAGGTTTTGGACGCTACGATGATCAAGGTCCGCGTCGGATCAAGCTGCTTCAGCGTGTCCGCGATATGTGCCCCATCGACATTCGAGACATAGTGGACCCGCGGCCCGTCATGATAGGGTGACAGCGCATAGGTCGCCATCACAGGCCCCAGATCGGACCCACCGATACCGATATTCACCACATCCGTGAAGCTGCCACCTACCCCCGCTATAGCCCCTCCGCGAATTTCTTCGGCAAAGACACGCATGCGCTGCAAGGTTGCCAGCACATCAGGCATGACGTCCTGCCCATCGACCTGCACAGCATCGCCATCCAGATTGCGCAACGCCGTGTGAAGAACAGCGCGCCCCTCGGTTTCGTTGATCTTCTCACCCGCAAACATGGCAGCACGCCGATCAGCCAAGTTGGCCTCGTCGCACAGACGGATCAGGCCGTCGCGCATATCAGCGTCGATCCGGGTCTTCGAATAATCAAAGACCATATCGCCCGTAGAGGCCGAGAAGTTTTGTGCCCTGTCCACGTCAGCCGCAAACAAATCCACGATGCGGTCGGTCTGCGCAGCGGCCAGCGCTTTGAGATTGTTCAGGTCCATCACACTCACTCCGCCCAATGTACCGTCATACCACTCAGCACGGCAGCGATTGGCGCCTCTTCCGGTGGAAGCGCCATAGCACGCTCCAATGCGTCACGCTTGGCTGCCCCAAAAATGATCAGGTGTTTGGACAAGGCCCCGTCCAGAACCGGCCCCGTCAGTGTAATGCGCGGCTCGGGTTGAACCTGTGTGCGGGCCACGGCGAGCGTAGGAGCATGACTGTCGAGGGCCGCCTGCAACCCCTCCATCCCCGGAAACAGCGATGCCGTGTGCATGTCTTCTCCCATGCCCAAAACCAGAACCGACAGTGGCAGAACCGGTGCGATCAGAGATTCAATTTCTGGCAACGCATCCTCGGGATCAGCTCCCGGGACATAGAGCGGCACGTATGTTGCTCCTGATGCACGATTGGTTAGCAACCGCTGTCGGATCAGGCGTTCATTTGAACGCTCGCTGTCGGCAGGAACGCAGCGTTCATCGGTGGGCATGACACGCACACGTTCCCATTCCAGATCAGCCGCGCAAAGAACGTCGAACACCGGGCCCGGAGTCGTCCCACCCGGAACCGCCAGCGCGATGGTTTCATTGTGCAACAACGCTGCCTCAAGCTCTCCGGCCAGCATATTGGCAACATCGATGGCCAGCATGTCCCGATCGGCATAATCCTGAATGTTCATGGCTTTATTCCTTGCCAGCGGCGACCGTCACGTTTCATCAGCAGCTCGGCGTCGCCGGGGCCTGTGCTGCCGCTGTCATAGGGTTTGGGCACGTCACCGCGCGCCTGCCAGCCGGCGATGATCGGATCGGTCCAGGCCCAGGCAGCCTCGACCTCATCTCCGCGCATGAACAGGGTTTGGTTGCCCCGGATCACGTCCATCACCAGGCGTTCATAGGCGTCGGGTGGGTCCTGGTTTTCAGGTCCCAGCGCATCGGCAAAGCTCATATCCAGCGGCACGTCGATCAGGCGCATACCGCCCGGCCCCGGTTCCTTGATCGTTACCTTCAGCGTGATGCCTTCGTTCGGCTGCAACCGGATAGACAAGGCATTTGCGTGCCGTCCCGCAGCCTCACCAAAGATCGAATGTGGCGCATCCTTGAACTGCACATTGATGACCGAGGATCGCGCGACCAGCCGTTTGCCCGTGCGCAGATAAAACGGGGTGCCAGCCCACCGCCAATTGCTGACATGCGCTTTCAAAGCCACATAGCTTTCAGTGGTCGAACGGGGATTGTTCACCACCTTACGATAGCCCGGCTCTCCCTCGCCCGTTGCAAATTGGCCCCGCACGATGTGATGCGGTTCGACCGGATCAAGCGCGCGAATGACCTTCAGCTTTTCATCGCGCACCGCATCGGGGTCGAACTTGGCAGGCGGTTCCATGGCGATCAGGCAGAGCAACTGCATCAGGTGATTCTGCACCATATCCCGCATCGCGCCTGCGCGTTCGTAATACTCCTCGCGCCCATCCACGCCGACCGTTTCGGCAACGGTGATCTGGATGTGATCGACATATTGGCTGTTCCACAGCGGTTCGAACAGCATATTGCCAAAGCGCACGGCCATCAGGTTCTGGACGGTTTCTTTGCCCAGATAATGGTCGATCCGATAAATCTGCCCTTCGTCAAAATGCGCTGCCAGTGTGGCGTTCAGGCCCTGTGCGCTATGAAGGTCATGACCAAAAGGTTTTTCAACGACGATCCGCGTCTGGTCTGAAACCATCCCGTGCGATCTGATCTGCTCGGCCAAAGGACCAAACAGGCGCGGACCAACCGAGAAATAGAACGCCCGAATACGATCCTTGGTCAGCCGTGCAGCCAAGTCTGACCACCCATCCCCCGACATTGCGTCCAGCACGACATAATCAATCCGGTGAAGGAAGCGATCTAGCGATTCTGTATTCTCGGCGCACCCAGGCGCCCCACGCCTTAGCGAGTCCGCCACAATCTGTCGGAACGCATCTGCTGTCAGGTCGGATCGCGCCGCACCAATGATCTGTGTATCTTCCGGCCATTGGCCTGCACAAAACCGGCGAAACAAGGCGGGCAAAATCTTGCGCTGCGCCAAATCACCAGTGCCGCCAAAAATGACCAGATCAAATGGGTCAACAGGTATGACACGAGAAACCATGGCTTGTCCTTATCCTGCCCCCATCGACATGTCCAATGTTAGCGCAATCATTTTCGAACCTTTTGGTAGGAAAACTCTCATTCATCAAAACTCTGTCAGAACGCCAACAGACCCTTACCATAGCGACAACAAACAGATAAATCAGTCAAACGACTTCAAAGAACCGGATGTGGGAATGAAAGACAACGCCCCTCAGCTTGCCAATATCGGCAAGTTTCAAGACAAATTGGTGACGGCAGACGGACAGACCCGTGCCTCGGTTGCTCTGACAAACCCGCAGACCCTGTGGTTCAATACCGGTACCCTGTGCAATATCGAATGCGTGAACTGCTATATCGAAAGCAGCCCCACCAATGACGCTCTGGTCTATATCACCACAGCCGAGGTCCGCGACTATCTGGATCAGATCGAACGGTGCAACTGGCCCATCAAAGAGATCGCGTTCACCGGCGGTGAGCCCTTTATGAACCCTGAGATGATCGAGATCACCCGCGCTGCGCTGGACCGCGGCTATGAAGTGCTGATCCTGACCAATGCGATGCTGCCGATGATGCGCCGTAAGATGCGCGAGGGCCTGCTGGAGCTGCGGCGCGACTATGCTGACAAGCTGACCCTGCGCATTTCGGTCGATCATTATCGGCCCGAATTGCACGATGAAGAACGCGGCAAAGGCAGCTTTGCCAAGACCCTGACGGGGATGGAATGGCTGCGCGATCACGGCTTTAACATGGCCGTAGCAGGGCGCACCGTCTGGGGTGACAGCGATGCGGACAGCCGCGCGGGCTATGCTGCATTTTTTGAGGCGCACGGATTTGATATCGACGCCAACGACCCCACGCGGACCGTTCTCTTCCCGGAAATGGATGAAACGGTTGAGGTTCCTGAAATCACCACCGCCTGCTGGGGCATTTTGAACAAATCCCCCGACGCGGTCATGTGTGCCAGCGCGCGCATGGTGGTGAAACGCAAAGGCGCCGCGCGTCCGGCCGTTCTGGCCTGCACCCTGCTGCCCTATTCGCCTGAGTTCGAGCTAGGCGAAACATTGGCCGAGGCCGAGGCGGATGTGCATTTGAACCACCCTCACTGCGCAAAGTTCTGCGTTTTGGGCGGGGCCAGCTGTTCAGGCTAGTTCACTCGAAATTCGCCGACCATGTTGCGCCATTCACCGGGCGCGATCATCTTTCGGTGGGTAAACTTGACCGAGTGTAGCGGCCCCTCAATCTCGCGCTGCCAGAAGTCGATGAATTCAAACAGTTTGGGGTGATCGGGGGCCAGGTCGTATTCCTGCCAGATAAAGGTGTTCAGCACATGGACATAGTCAGGCATATGGTAGAAAAACTCTGCCGTCGTCAGCCCATATCCTTTCAGCATTAGCTCGGTTTCGCTTTGCTCCATTCAGACCTCCGGTTTCGTGCAAGGTCTCTTGAGGCTACCCCGAAACTGCCTAATTATTAGATAACAATATGTTACTCGGATGTTACCGGCCTATTTCTACTGCGGCATTGCGGGCTGCTTGCACCTTATATGCTAGGTCTGATAAGGTACATCCACAAGATATAGATCAAGAACAAGACACGGGCAGCCTACGTGAGCGATACGCCAGAAACTCCTGAAAACATGGATGAAACCCCGCCTGAGCGCCCTGTCTATGACGGTCCGACGGTCTCCATCGAATCCGAGATGCGCACATCCTATCTGGACTATGCCATGTCGGTCATCGTTTCCCGCGCGATCCCCGATCTGCGCGACGGGTTGAAACCGGTGCATCGGCGCATCCTGTATGCGATGCACGAGACCGGCAACACGCATGAAAAGGCGTACCGCAAGTCGGCCCGTCCTGTGGGCGACGTGATGGGTAAATACCACCCGCACGGCGATAGCGCGATCTATGACGCTCTGGTGCGGATGGCGCAGGATTTCTCGATGTCGCTTCCGCTGCTGGATGGTCAGGGTAACTTTGGCTCGATGGACGGCGATAACCCGGCGGCGATGCGTTACACCGAAGTGCGGATGGACAAGCCCGCCGCATCCCTACTGGCCGATATCGAAAAAGAGACGGTCGACTTTCAGGACAACTACGACGGCAAAGACCGGGAACCGACCGTCCTGCCCGCGCGTTTCCCCAATATGCTGGTCAATGGCGCCGGTGGTATCGCCGTCGGTATGGCGACCAATATTCCACCGCACAATCTGGGCGAAGTGGTCGACGCCACACTGGCGCTGATCGACGATCCCGATCTGACATCCGAACAACTGATCGAATACGTGCCGGGCCCCGATTTCCCGACCGGTGGCGTCATGCTGGGCCGCTCTGGTGCGCGCAAAGCCTATCTTGAGGGGCGCGGCAGCGTCATCATCCGCGCCAAGACGCGCACGGAAGAAATCCGTAAGGATCGTTACGCCATTATCGTGGATGAGATCCCCTATCAGGTGAACAAAGCCTCGATGATCGAAAAGATCGCCGAGGCCGTGCGCGAAAAGCGGATCGAAGGTGTGGCCCACGTACAGGACGAATCCGATCGCAATGGTGTGCGGGTTGTGGTGGAACTGAAACGCGATGCGACGCCCGAGGTGGTGCTGAACCAGCTCTATCGCTTCTCGCCGATGCAAACCTCTTTCGGTTGCAACATGCTGGCCCTAAATGGTGGTCGGCCCGAGCAGTTGACCCTGAGACGCTTCCTGACCTCGTTCATCGACTTCCGAGAGGATGTTGTAGCGCGCCGCACGGCTTACGATCTGCGCAAGGCGCGCGAACGCAGTCATATCCTGTGTGGTCTGGCCGTTGCGGTCTCGAATGTGGACGAGGTTGTCGCCACCATCCGGTCCTCGGCAGACGCCGCCGAGGCGCGCGAGAAACTGATGACCCGCCGTTGGCCCGCATCCGAGATCGAAGGCTATCTGCGCCTGATCGACGATCCGCTGTCCAAGATGAACGACGATGGCACCTATAACCTAACCGAAGTTCAGGCCCGCGCGATCCTCGAGTTGCGCCTGCAGCGCCTGACCCAGCTTGGCGTCAAAGAAGTCACGGACGAGCTGGAAGAACTAGCTGCCAAGATCAAGGAATACCTGGATATTCTGTCCTCGCGCGAACGGATCATGTCGATCATCGGCGACGAGCTGCGCAGCGTTCGCGAACAGTTCGCCGTGCCGCGCCGCACCGAGATTGTCGACTGGTCCGGCGACATGGAAGACGAGGACTTGATCGAGCGCGAAGACATGGTGGTGACCGTCACCTCGGGCGGCTACATCAAACGCACGCCGCTGGCCGATTTCCGCGCGCAGAAACGCGGCGGCAAGGGCCTGTCGGGGATGCAGACCAAGGAAGAGGATGTGGTCACCAACCTCTTCGTGGCAAACACCCATACCCAACTGCTGTTCTTCACCACCGATGGCATGGTCTACAAGCTCAAGACCTGGCGCTTGCCGCAATCCAGCCGGACCGGCAAGGGCAAGGCGATCGTCAACATCCTGCCAATCCCAACCGGGGTGTCCATCGCGGCGATCATGCCAGTGGATGTACCCGATGAAGAATGGGAAAACCTGCAGATCGTCTTTGCCACCAGCGCCGGTGACGTGCGCCGCAATGCGCTGAGCGATTTCACCAATGTCAAACGCAACGGCAAGATCGCCATGGATCTGCCCGAAGGTGTCGAACTGGTGAACGCACGCATCTGTTCCGAAGATGACGACGTCATGCTGGTCACCAATTCGGGCCGTGCGATCCGGTTCCAGACCACCGATGTGCGCGTCTTCAAGGGCCGTAAATCGACCGGTGTGCGCGGCATTAAGCTATCCAATGGCGACCGGGTTGTTTCGATGTCGGTGATCCGTCACTTCGAGGCCACGTCGGACGAACGCGCCGCGTATCTCAAGATGCGACGCCTGATGGCCGGTGTGACCGATGAGACCGAAAGCGATGAAGACGAAGGCAACGCCGACAGCGTTCTGCCCCAGGAACGTTATGCCGAGATGTCGGCCGCTGAAAACCTGATCCTGACCATTACTACTGGCGGCGCGGGTAAGCTGAGCTCCAGCCACGACTACCCGGTGCGTGGACGTGGCGGCATGGGTGTCGCCGCGATGGATAAGGCGATGCGAGGTGGTGAACTTGTCGCCTCCTTCCCTGTTGAGATCGACGATCAGATCATGCTGGCCACCTCCAAGGGCCAATCAATCCGGGTGCCGGTTGATGGTATTTCCTTCCGCTCCCGCAGCGCAGGTGGTGTGCGTGTGTTCAACACTGGCAAGGGTGAAGAGGTCGTTTCCGTGGCCTGGATCGCCGATCAGGGGGATGAAGAGGCCGAGGAATAGCCCTCACATTCCACAACAAAACTGAAACAAAACGTCCGCAATGCGGGCGTTTTGTCGTTTCGGATCACGTTATTGGTATCGAAACGGCCCGTTAACTTGCCCGAAACCCTGCTGCTGCTTAACTTTTTAACATGTGGTCCTTCGCACATATCCGCCCCGCCTATAGCCGAGCCGAGCGCTTGAGTGACGGGGTGGTTCATGTTCTGGGCATATGCGCCGCAGCCATCGGCGTGCCGCTGTTGATCACCATGACCGTGCTTTATCGGTATGATCCGGCGGCGGTTGTTGGCGTTTCGATCTATGGCGTAACGCTTGTCCTGATGCTCAGCTTGTCCGCCTTGTACAACATGATTGAAAGCGATGATTGGACAGAGCTTCTGCGCCGCCTTGATCATTCGGGGATTTATGTAAAAATTGCAGGCACCTATACGCCGTTCCTATTGCTATCTGGCACACAGGCAACCGGGCTTTTGCTGGGCTTGTGGTCTTCTGCCACATTGGGGTCGGCTCTCAAGATGCTCGACCCAAACCGATTTCGCTGGTTCGGCCTGGCGCTGTATCTGATGATGGGATGGGCCGCTGTTTGGGCCGGACAATCCATGTTGGCAGAGCTTGCGCCCATCGTTTTGATACTAATGATCGCCGGAGGGCTAGTGTATACCGCAGGCGTGGTGTTCTACCTGTCCGACTGGATGGCCTATCACAACACGATCTGGCATGTGTTTGTTCTGGTGGGCAGCGTTTTGTTCTTTGCCGCCGTTGCCGCGCGGATCCAGTTGATGCCTGCCGTCTAGCGCGTGCAGTGTGCCATCAACAGATCCTCGACCGCCCAAAGCCGATCCTGCCCCCAAAGGCTTTGCCCATCGACGCAAAAGCTGGGAACGCCCCACAGGCCAACCTCTTGCAGGCGGTGTTGATTTGCCTCCACCCGACCACGCCAATCCTGAGCGTTTAGCAATGGGCGGGCGACGTTCCATTCCAGACCTGCGCTGGTCACGATCCGCTCCAATCCTTTGTCGGTCGCGGCATCCACGCCCTGCGACCAGACGGACCGCATGAAGGCCGAGCAATATAGCGCGAGTCGACCCTGACCCTCGGCATAGTCGAACAGC
The DNA here is from genome assembly GCF_056533095.1 of Ruegeria sp. H3. Lineage (NCBI taxonomy): Bacteria > Pseudomonadati > Pseudomonadota > Alphaproteobacteria > Rhodobacterales > Roseobacteraceae > Ruegeria > Ruegeria sp. H3. Next base: position 126,174 of record NZ_JBQFOD010000002.1, read on the forward strand.
GCATAGCCGCGTTCGACCCCAGCCCCCAACGGATCGCAAATCCGGCCAAACGGGATGCCCAAGCGCCGCGCCTCGCGCGTGCAATCCCTTAGAATGTAACGCGATTTGGCCTTGGGAACCGGCAATCCACGCATAAGCATAGGCAGCACCGGCTTAAGTATCAGCCGGGCGTTGTGCCGCTTGCCAAGATTAACGACTCGATCGAAGGCCAGATAGGAATAGGGACTGCGGATCGAGAAAAAGAACTCCAGCTCTTGTGCTTCTCCTGTAAGGGGCTGATCCGTTGGATCAGAAATCGGAACGATCAGGGGGTCCCCGCCCAAACCTGCCTGCTGTAGCCGTTGTTCCAGATAATGCAGACGGTCGATCCCCCAATACCATTCGCCGCAATAGAAGAATGTGCCGCCCAGATAATGCCCCTTTGACGCCAAGGCTCGATCCCCCGCAGCCATCGCGTGGGTCGGGTCCACGCCCGGTTCGTCCGGAAGCGCGTGACCGGTCCAGAGGGCAGCTGAAACATCGCTCAATCGATCAGCCCAATCCTGGGTGTCAATCACGGCTGCGAACAGACGATTGGCCTTCTGTATTCTTTCGATGGAGGGCTTCACAGGCGCGTTCAACCCATGTTTCAACGCCAATCGGGTCGCGTCAACCATAGCGTTTTTCTGATAGGCATCGGGTTCGGGCACAGCCTCGGATGGTGGGCCCGAGATGAGGTGCGGACACAACATAACCCCATACTTTGCCTGAAATGCGGGCAAGATTTGCGCGGTCAGCGCACCATAAGGATCAGCGGTATCATGGAAGTAGTGCACCACATGACCCGCGCCACGCAGGCGGCGGCGTAGATCATGCACCCGCCTGTGGGCATTCAGCAATTGATCACTTGTGATGGCCGCTGCCAGATAGGATTTCAGATTTGTTTTCAGGGGCAAGCGGCTCTCCGTCGGGTATGGTGCCGCCTACTCTACCGATCCAGACTTCAAACGCCACGTTGCCGCACGACAACGTGACGACAACCTGTCAAAGACCGTAGAGCGCCCCGAATTTCTGCTCCAGATAGTCCAACAACGGACCCGGACCCGGTTCAATCCCGCTGGCCTGCCGAATGATCTCGCGCGGCGCATAGAGACCGCCGTGGCGCTGAACCGTTTCGCGCAGCCATCCGGTTGCCTGCGATGTGTCACCTTCGGCCAGCTGGGCCTCCAGTTCCGGCACCGCCATCTGCAGGGCTTGATAGAGGCACCCAGCATAGACATTGCCCAACGAATAGGTCGGGAAATAACCAAACAAACCCACTGACCAATGCACATCCTGCAAACACCCGTTCGAAGGCTTGTCGACCGCATAGCCGAAATCAGCCTTGAACCGGTCATTCCATGCAGCCTCAAGATCGCTGACCTGCAGATCACCCGCCATCAGCGCGCGTTCCAGGTCAAAGCGCAGCATGATGTGCAGGTTGTACTGCACCTCATCCGCCTCGGTGCGGATATAGCCGTTATGGACGCGGTTGACGGTGGCATAGAACGCGTCTGCATCGGCAATGCCAAAATCACCAAACGCATCTTTCATCTGCTCGAATAGCCAACCGGTGAAGGCCCTCGACCGGCCCAGCTGGTTTTCGTAGATTCGGCTTTGACTTTCGTGCACGCCCATCGACACGCCCTGACCCAACGGTGTCAGCAGATAGTCGCGATCAATCCCTTGTTCATAGGCGGCATGGCCGACCTCATGAATGGTCGAATAGAAGCAGTTGAACGGGTCGGTTTCGCTGGTGCGGGTGGTGATCCGCACATCCAGCCCGCTGCCCGAGCTGAACGGATGCACGGCCTTGTCCACGCGGCCATTGTTCAGGTCATACCCGAAGGCGACGGCCAGCTTTTCAGACAGTTGCATCTGGGCGCGCGCGTCGAAGTGGCCGGTCAGCTCGGCGGGCTGTCGGCGCTCGAGAACAGCCGCTCGCAGCGCCACCAGGCGTGGGCGCATTTCATCAAAGATCGCAGCGATCTGAGCGCCGGTTGTGTAGGGCTCATAATCCTCGACCATGGCGTCATATACATCACCGCCCTGCGCCAGCGCCTCGCCTTCTTGTCGCTTCAGCGCGACGACCTCTTCCAGCACCGGAAGAAAGGCCGAGACATCTTCGTCTGCCCGTGCCTGCGCCCATTTCCCCTGTGCCCCTGACGTCACGCGGGCAATTGCGGTGGCCAGATCGGCCGGTACTTTGACTGCACGCTCATAAGCCCGACGGATCTCGCGCAGCTGGGCCTTGCCTGCCTCATCCTGAGGGGCGGCCTGATCCAGCCAATCCGCCACGCGTGGATCAGACCGGCGCGCATGCAGAACAGCCTCGATCGCGGCCATCTCCTCGGCCCGTTGCGCGGCAGCCCCACGCGGCATCATCGTTTCCTGATCCCAGCCCAATCGCCCTGCGATCTGAGCTAAGGCCGAAGTTTCACGCTGAAAGGCCATCAGGTCATTGAATGCGGTCATGGTATCAAACTCCGCGCACTGAAGTTGCAATTGGGTAGGCCGCCAGGAAGCGCGCACGCAGGATCAGGGTCCAGACGACAACGGCCATAAACTGGTGGAAAATGGCGATCTGCCACGGGGCTGCATAAACGACCGTGACGATCCCGACCACCACCTGCAGCGACAGGGCCGCAAAGGCTGCATTGAAAGCAAAACGGGTCTGCGGGTGGGCGCTGGCCTGCCCCCGACGCCAGATGATGATGGCGAAGATGAACAGCAGATATCCCGCGCAACGGTGGATGAACTGCACTAGACCGGGGCTTTCGAAGAAGTTGCGCCACATCGGTTCCAGCATGGTCGCATCTGGCGGCAAGAGCTGCCCACCGATCAGAGGCCAGTCGGTGTAGGACCGCCCAGCGTCAATCCCGGCGACCAGCGCACCAATGAGTATTTGTAAAAAGGTGAAATGCAGGAGGCCGGTCGAGAGCGAGAACAGTTTCGCCTCTTTCGCGCGGCGCGCCTGCATCAGGTCGCGCTCGTCCCGGCCCAACTCAAAGATATACCACGCGAGGAACCCAAGGATCACGAAGGCCAAGCCGAGATGTGTCGCCAGACGATAGCTGGCAACGGCTGTCATCCCCTCGCCCTGTGTCACGCCCGAGGCGACCATCCACCAGCCGACCGCACCCTGAACGCCACCCAAGGCACCGGGGATCAGCAGTTTGCCGGTCCAACCCGTGGGGATTTTGCGCGCGATCAGGAAGCCAAAGAAACCAAGCGCCCAAACCAAGCCGATCACGCGGCCCAATTGGCGGTGGCCCCATTCCCACCAGTAGATGAATTTGAAATCATCCAGCTCCATCCACTGGTTCTGAATGCGCCACTGGTCGATTTCCTTGTACTTGTCGAATTCGGATTGCCAGTCCGCCTCGGTCATCGGCGGAATGGCCCCGGTGATCGGACGCCATTCGGTGATCGAAAGCCCGCTATCGGTCAGCCGGGTCAGGCCACCTACGGCGATCATCACAACGACCAGAGCGAACAGGATCATCAGCCACGCCCGGATCGCCTTGCGTGCCCCGCCACGGCCCTTGTCGATCATACCGGGTTGAACGGCTTGTTGTTTTTCGGTGTCTGAGACGTCTTCGAAGATGCTGCGCTTGGCGCTCATGCTGTCCTCATATGTCCTGGATTTCGTCGCAAGCTAGGGCCAGTGAGGGGCAAGGTCCAGCCTTACCCTTTGTCTTTCCAACGGACCATCTGACGCATGACACCGTGCAACATCTGCACATCCGCCCGCGTCATTCGCATCCGCGACCACAGGTTGCGCAGATTGGTCTTCATGCCTTCGGCCTTTTCCGGCGGGTAGAAGAAACCAGCCTCTTCCAGCCGGTCTTCATAATGTTCGACCAGCTTCTCGACCTCGATCCCGGTCGCCCAGTCGCCCTTGCCCAGATCGGTGGCCTCATGCACCACATCACCGGTCTGGCGCATCCATTCATAAGCAGTTAGCAAGACGCATTGGCCCAGGTTCAGCGAGGCATATTCCGGATTCACGGGAACCGAGATGATCGCGTTGGCTTTGGCGATGTCTTCATTTTCCAGCCCTGCGCGCTCGGGCCCAAACAAAACGGCGACCTTTTCGCCTGCCGCCACCTTCTCCGCCGCGATCTGCATGGCGCGTTCCGGGCTGTAGACCGGCTTGGTTAGCCCGCGTTGCCGCGCCGTCGTCGCAAAGACAAATGTGGTGTCGGACAGCGACCCCGCCAGATCGTCAAACAATTGCGCCTCATCCAGCAGGCGCCCCGCCCCACTGGACATTGCCACCGCCTTCGGGTTCGGCCACCCGTCTCGCGGCGCCACGATCCGCATCCGATCCAGCCCGAAATTCCACATCGCCCGCGCGGCGGCACCGATGTTTTCCCCCATCTGCGGGCGCACAAGCACGAAAGAGGGCTGGTATGTATCGCTTGGCATGACTGTCTCCGAAAAACTCCGCTTGCTCTAGTCGCCGCATAGACGAAGGGCAAGCCGCCCCATGCTTCTTCTGTTTCCAAATACCCGCTCGGCAGGCAAAAAAGTTTGCTTCCCAACGGCAATCCGCTAAACCGCGCGAGGAACTGAATACCGAAGGACGCGCACATGGACACTCCAGAGCAGCCGCAGATTTACCTGATCACGCCCCCGACCATCACGCTCAGTACCTTTCCGGACCAACTGGCGCGGGTGCTCGACGGGTTCGAGATCGCGTGCATTCGCCTCGCTCTGGCCGGGAATGATGAAGATACCATTGCCCGTGCCGCTGATGCCTGCCGCGAGGTGGCCCATGCGCGCGATGTGGCGATTGTGATTTCCAACCATGTTCTGATGGTGCAGCGGCTGGGGCTGGATGGCGTGCATCTGGATGACGCGGCGCGATCCGTGCGCGCCGCGCGTAAGGAACTGGGCGCAGATACCATTGTTGGCAGTTTCTGCGGGGCCTCGAGCCATGACGGCATGACCGCAGGTGAGGCAGGCGTCGACTATGTCGCCTTCGGCCCAGTGGGTGCGTCGTCTCTGGGTGACGGTACCTTGGCGGAAAAAGACTTGTTCCAATGGTGGTCCGAAATGATCGAAGTTCCGGTGGTGGCCGAGGGTGGCCTGACCCCCGACCTTATCCGCATCCTGTCTCCCTGCACAGATTTCTTTGGCATCGGCAACGAAATCTGGTCTGCCGAGGATCCGTTGGCGGCGCTGAACACTCTACTTGAGAGCATAGCTAGCTAAACAACCAAGGCTCGATCATCCAATAGACGCCCAGACCAGCAATCAGGATCGAGCCCAAAACCGAGATGCGACTGCGCAGGCGATGGGATCCGCCCGCAATCACGGTGACAACAACCAACGCGGTCGCAGCAGCCGCTGACAGGACCGCCAGATAGCCAATCGCATATCCCAAAAGCGCCGGCGGCAGGTGATCCGGCGGCGCACCGATCGCACTCAACGACTGGCTTAGAGCGTTGCCCAACAACAAGCCAATGGCAAACACCGCCAACAGGCGAAACACATGAATACCGCGCAGGATCAGATTCCAAAGCGCCAGCACCACAACCGCTGCCGTCGACGACATCGTCGTAACAACGGACGACAGCACCAATGCTCCGTATGCTGACAACGCCAGCCCAAAAACCGCGCCGAGGGACAAAAAGACCAATTGCAGGACCAGTGATCTTGGGGACAGCGACAGAAAGACCAAAGCCAGGGCCAACGCAAATACACGCATACCGTCCGTTACGATCTGCTCTGCACCTTTGACCAGAAACACCTGTATCGTTTGTTGTCCGCTCAGCGCCGCGCCGCCTTGCAGCGGGATCAGCGGGCTGGTCTCTCCGGCCATCAGGTAGCCGGTATAGGGTGCCTCGACACGCTGCTGTTTGATCACAACGGGGCCGTGACCGGATGGCCAGGTCAGCCGCAGCGCCGATGCCCCCTCGGGCAGGGGTGCCGTCAGCAAAAGCTTTGAGAGACGGGGCTCGTCCGGATCCCCAACCACGGGGATGCGCACGCCTTCATAGGAAAGGCGAACCGGTCCTTCGATCTCAACCTGCAAAGAGGCCGCCCAGTCATCGACAAAGCCCCGCACCTCGACCTCCAACTCGGATGAGACCAGCCGGCGGAGTTCTCGATAGCGCGCATTGCCCGCAACATCCGGTTGCGTGTCGGGGTCGAGCCCGGCCAGAAACATTTCGGCATTCAGGCTGATCTCAATCAGAAGGCTCTCTGCTTTGGTCCAGAACTCGACAATGCTCGGCGGATGCGTTTGCGCCCTAGTTGGCGCAGCTAACAAGGTCAAAACGACCGGCAATATCAGGATAAGGCGGACCAACCCGCTCATGCGTGACACTCTGCGAATAAAATCAAATCAGAAACCATATGCGGCAAGTTTCCCGCCGAATGCTTCGGATCGCAAGCCCGAACAGTTGAGCGCGCGGCTTTATCTGCGAGCACCCTCTTGCACGCCCCCCGGTGCTGCGGCATGACAGCAGCATGACTCAGAACAGCGAAATCCTGTGTATCGGTTCCGTCTTGTGGGACGTGATCGGACGATCCGCCAGTGCCATGCGACAAGGATCGGACGTGCCAGGCCGGATCACCCGTTTGCCCGGTGGCGTTGCGATGAACATCGCCATGACGTTGGTGCGCTTTGGCATGACGCCGACCCTGCTGACCGCGATTGGACGCGACCCCGAAGGTGACGAACTGGCAAACGCCTGCGCACGGCTCGGTATGGTGACCGAGCATATCTACCGCTCGCAAGACCTGCCCACTGATCGCTATATGGCGGTCGAAGGGGCGAATGGCTTAATTGCCGCCATCGCCGATGCGCATTCGCTTGAGGCAGCCGGGGCCAAAATCCTGCGCCCGTTGATGCAGGGTCCTCTGGGATACGAAAACGCGCCCTTTGAAGGCCCGATTGCGCTGGATGGGAACCTGACACTGAACCTGCTGGAAGAAATCGCGCAGAGCCCGGCCTTTGCCAAGGCAGACCTGCGGGTTGCGCCGGCTTCGCCCGGCAAGGCCGAACGCCTGCTGCCCTTCCTGAAACACGCCCGTGCGACGCTCTATGTGAATTTGGAAGAGGCTGGGTTGCTCTGCCAACGCGAGTTCACCGATTCCGAATCCGCCGCCAAAGGCCTGCTGGATCGCGGTGCGCTGCGGGTCCTGGTCACCGATGGCGGCAGTTCCGCGACCGTGGGATCAGCAACAGGCGTTCTGACCCAGACACCCCCATCCGTTCTGGTGACCCGCGTTACAGGCGCGGGCGACACTTTCATGGCGGCGCATATCGCTTCGGAATCAAACGGGGCCGATGAACAAACGGCCCTCACCCGCGCATTGAACGCCGCCGCAACCTATGTTTCCGGAGAAACTCCCCTGTGATCAACATCCACTATTCCACCGAGGTCCGCGCCGCCAAGGACGCAGGTCAGCCCATCGTGGCATTGGAAAGCACCATCATCACCCATGGTATGCCCTACCCCCAGAACATCGAGGTCGCGGCCCAGGTTGAACAAGATATTCGTGATGCGGGCGCCGTTCCGGCCACGATGGCGGTGATCGAGGGCGCGCTACACGTAGGTCTTGAACCGGATCAGTTGCAGTCTTTGGGTCAAGCTCAGGGCGTCGCCAAGCTGTCACGCGCGGACATGGCGGCCTGCATTGCAACCGGTGGTACCGGTGCCACCACCGTCGCCGCGACGATGATCGCAGCGCATTATGCAGGGATCGAGGTTTTTGCGACCGGCGGTATTGGCGGTGTACACCAAGGGGCCGAAACCTCGTTCGATATCTCTGCTGATCTACACGAGCTTGGCCAAACCCCAGTCACTGTTGTGGCTGCTGGAGCCAAAGCCATCCTTGATCTGGCCAAAACACTCGAAGTGCTAGAAACTCTGGGTGTGCCCGTCATCGCGCATGGCCAAGACGAGTTCCCGGCTTTCTGGTCGGCCAAATCCCCTTATGCTGCGCCCCTGCGGATGGACAGCGCCGAGGCCATCGCCAAGGCCCACGCCACCCGCCGCGCGCTGGGTCTGCCCGGCGGTCAGTTGGTCGCCAATCCGATCCCCGCCGCCGATCAAATCCCAGCCGAGGAACTGGCGCCGATCATCGCCGAGGCGCAGGCCGACGCGGATGCGCACCGCATCACCGGAAAAGCCGTCACGCCCTATCTGCTGCAACGGATATTTGAGAAGACCCAAGGCCGGTCGCTGACCGCAAATATCGCATTGGTCCGCAACAACGCGCGACTGGCTGCGAATATCGCTAAAGCACTGGCAAACAGCACGTAATTCTGCCCTATTGCACCGGCCCGCCGGACTGCTTAACTAGTCCGGCAAGCCACTCGGATCCGCAATGAATACACCGTTTGACGAAAAACCCCATCGCCGCCCCGGCCTGTTCGCGCGCCTGCGTGCGTCATTCCTAACGGGAATCGTTGTGATTGCGCCGGTCTGGCTGACCGTATGGCTGATCTGGTCCGTCGTTGGCTGGATCGACAGCGCGGTACTGCCTTTGGTGCCACATCAATTCCAGCCTGAGCAATATGTGGGTATTAACCTGCGCGGCGTCGGCGTCATTATCTTCCTGATCTTCACGATTCTAGTCGGTTGGATCGCCAAGGGCATACTTGGTCGATCCTTCATCTCGTTCACTGAAAGCCTAGTGAACCGGATGCCCATCGTGCGGTCGATCTATTCCGGGATCAAACAAATCTCGGAAACCGTGTTCGCCCAGACCGAGCGGTCCTTTGAAAAAGCCTGTCTTGTTCAATACCCGCGCCGCGGCATCTGGGCGATAGGGTTCGTGTCGACCACAGCTAAGGGCGAAGTCAATGTCAGGGCCGAAACCGGCGGCGACCTGCTGAGCGTCTTCATCCCGACCACACCCAACCCGACCTCAGGCTTCTTGCTGTTCTTCCCAGAAGAAGACGTCATCTTGCTGGATATGAGCATCGAAGATGCGGCCAAACTGGTGATTTCGGCTGGGCTGGTCTATCCGAACGAAAAAGATCCGACCCAGTCGCCCGAGTGATCAGCCGAACATCGCAGGCAGATCGACGGTACTGTTCTGCCCAAGATCACCCTTATGCCGCGACAGGAACCCATCCGCTGCATCCCTCCCCGCCTGTTTCAGCTTATGCAGGATCACCGGGTTGGGCACGGTCTTGGTGGCAACAGACAGGCTGTTCATCAGCTCGTTATCCGCGATCATGTGCACCAATACACGGCTCATCTCACCCGCTTTCAGTTTATCTTCTTTCAGCAGGCGCTGCACAAAACTGATCGCCCGCAACTCGCGAAACAGCGAAGAATTAAAACTAATCTCGTTGATCCGGTTCTGAATCTGCTGCGGCGTGATGGGCAATTCGTCCCTTTCCAGTGGGTTGATGTTCACAATCACCACATCATCCGGCAGGTCATCACCGAACAAAGGATACAAGGCCGGGTTACCCGTATACCCGCCATCCCAATAGGCTTCGGTCCGGTCGGTATCTGGGTCATAAATCTCAACCGCCTTGAACAAGGTCGGCAAACAGGCCGAGGCCAGAATAGCATCCGTTGATATCTCGCCGCCCGTGAACACACGGATCTTGCCGCTGCGCACGCAGGTTGCACAGACAAATAGGCCTGGCCCCTGATCGGCGCAGACTTCTTCAAAGTTGAACCGGTCAACAACGGGCTCAAGCGGGTTGGTATAGAACGGCCCATAGGCATAAGGCGACACCATCCGCGACCAGGCCTCGCCCACCGAATAGGGCAGCGAATATTCCATAGCCTGCGCGATGCTGGACGGCTCCAACCCGCGAAACCAGTTGGTCAGGCGCATGTCACCCACCGCGCCCATCTGTTTCCACAACTCATCCAATCGCGCCCGCGCGCCTTCGCGGCCTGCATGCACCATCCCAGATTTGAACGCCGCCCCGTTCAACGCCCCGGCCGAGGTTCCGGTGATCGCCGCAACCTCGATATCCTCTTCATCCAGAATTCGGTCAAGAACGCCCCAGGTGAAGGCCCCATGCGCCCCACCACCCTGCAATGCCAGATTGATCTGTTTCACCATCGCGCCCCTTCTTCTGTTTAAAAGTACCTCGGGGGTATGGGGCAGAGCCCCCGTGAAAATTACAAAGCCGTCCAGCCGCCATCCACCGAGATCGTCGTACCTGTGATCTGCGCCGCCGCGTCGGAACACAGGAACTGCACTGTGCCACCCAGTTGCTCGACGGTCGCAAACTCTTTGGATGGTTGCCGCTCCAACATGACATTCTTGATCACGTCCTCGCGGCTCATGTTGTATTCCTTCATCGTGTCGGGGATTTGCGCCTCAACCAGCGGCGTCAGCACATAGCCCGGACAAACCGCATTACAGGTGATCGGCTCCTGCGCTGTCTCCAGAGCAACCGATTTGGTCATCCCTACAACCCCGTGCTTGGCCGCGACATAGGCCGTCTTGTAGGGCGAAGCCGTCAGACCATGGGCCGACGCGATATTGACGACCCGTCCCCAGCCCGCAGCACGCATCAACGGCAAAGCTGCCGCTGTGGTGTGGAAGGCCGAGTTCATGTTGATCGCTATTATCGCATCCCATTTCTCGACCGGGAACTGATCAATGGGCGAGACGTGCTGAATGCCCGCATTATTCACCAGAATATCGCAAGCCCCGGCCTGCGCGATCAGGCCCCGACATTCATCGCCCTTGGACATGTCGGCCTTGATGTAGCGCGCCTTGGTTCCCATTTCTTTTGCGATCTCGGCAGCGAGTGCATGATCCTCATCCCGATCCGTGAATGAATTTAAGACCACGTCTGCGCCGGCCTTGGCCAGTTCGCGTGCAATGCCCAAACCGATCCCCGAATTCGATCCTGTGATGATCGCTGTTTTTCCCGACAGGCTCATAACCATTCTCCGCTGACCTCTGTTCAAACGCAGCATGCCATGCTGCACTTGCAAAGAAAACGGGGAAAGACGCTGCTAAAGTCTCGCGCTGATACGGCTTGCCGTAGCCAAAAAAAACGCCCGCACGAAGCGGGCGTTAAGTTATTGAGGCAGGTTTCATACAGGCAAGAAACCTATCGAGCAGTGAGACCTTTATAAGCAATTCCATGCCTTCATCCAAGCTAAAAGTTTGAAAATAAGAAAAATCATCGGTACGATGATACCCAACAAAATAAGGCCAGAGCAGGATTGTTTCCAAAATGAGCCCGGATTTTCTACGCCCTCTTCGTTTACTCGCAGCGGGAATCGCCTGCATTTTGGCAGCCCCTTTAGCGCAAGCAGATTCGTCACATGGCATAGCTATGTATGGCGATCCGGCTCTACCACCGGATTTTGTGTCTCTGCCCTATGCAAATCCGGATGCGCCCAAAGGTGGCAAGGTCGTTTTTGGGAATACGGGCGGCTATAACAGTTTGAACCCGTTTGTGCAAAAAGGCACCTCTCCGTGGCAATTGCGATTTTGGACCCATGAAAGCCTGATGGGCCGGTCCTGGGACGAACCTTTCACTCTTTACGGACTGTTAGCCGAATCGGTTGAGACGGCGCCGGACCGGTCCTGGGTCGAATTCACGCTGCGGGAAGAGGCAGCGTTTTCCGACGGAACACCTGTAACGGTCGAGGATGTGATCTGGTCGTTCCAGACATTGGGCACCGAAGGTCATCTGCGCTACCGCGGGCTGTGGTCCAAGATCGACAGTATCGAAGCAACCGGCCCGCGCACGGTCCGGATTTCGTTCAATGAACCCGATCGCGAATTGGCCTTGATCGCTGGGCTGCGGCCGATCCTCAAAAAAGCTCAGTGGGAGGGCAAGAGCTTTGCCGACGCCCCGCTGCAAGACATCCCGATCGGCACTGGCCCCTATGTGATCGATGACTTTGAGGCTGGCCGATACGTCAATCTGCGCCGAAACCCTGACTATTGGGGCGCAGACATCCCATTCCGCCGCGGTACGATGAACCTGGATGAGATGCGGATTGAGTTCTACGGCGATGCCACAGTTTTGTTTGAGGCCTTCAAGGCCGGAGAGCTATCCGCTGTGCGTGAATTCAACGCCGACAAATGGGACAACCAGTATGCTTTCCCCGCCATCCAGCGTGGCGACGTGATCAAAACCGAAATCCCACACGGTAAGCCCTCGGGCATGACCGGGCTTGTCATGAACACCCGCAAAGCCCCGTTCGATGACTGGCGCGTGCGCGAGGCGCTGACGCTGGCCTTCAACTTCGAATTTATCAACGACACGATTACGGGCGGCGCGCAGCCCAGAATTACCTCATATTTCTCGGGCTCCGATCTGGCGATGCAGCCCGGACCCGCCACCGGCAAAGTACAATCGCTGTTGGAACCGTTTCAGGAGGACCTGACCCCTGGCACTCTTGAGGGCTATGTATTGCCCGAAGGGGACGGCTCAGCCCGCAATCGCAGCAATATCCGCGAAGCAACCAGGCTGCTGGCTGAGGCCGGATGGACCATTCAGGGCGGTGTTTTACAGAACCAGAATGGTGAGCCTTTCCGGATCGGCGTTTTATTGCAACAAGGCGATACCGAGATGCAAACAGCGGTCGAGATCTACGCCCGCGCGCTGGAGCGGTTGGGCATTCAGGTCCTCACCGAACAGGTGGATAATGCGCAATATACGGGTCGCATCGCCGAGCTGGATTTTGACATGACCCCGTTCCGTCGCGCGCTGTCCCTGTCTCCGGGTAATGAACAGCGCCTGTATTGGGGCAGCGAAAACGCTGATACTCCAGGAACTCGAAACCTGATGGGCGTTGTCTCACCGGCTGTGGACGGGATGATCAATGCCATGCTGGCCTCGGAGTCTCGCGAGGATTTTGTCGCAGCGACCCGCGCACTGGACCGGGTTTTGACAGCAGGTCGGTATGTCATTCCGATCTGGAATTTCGATGTTGGCCGTATCGCGCATATCCAGGAACTGAAATTCCCTGAAACGCTGCCGATCTACGGCGACGGGCCGCAATACATGCCGGAGATCTGGTGGTACGAAGGTTAAACCCTCTTGCGCCGCGCGAAAGCCTGACAAAGCGAATGGCCTGTTGAACCGAACACCGAATGCGAGGCTCAGATCGCGCCTTGACCCTTTTGCTTTCCTACTTCGGCAATAATCAGCACAGGGTGAAATACGCCCCATGTTTAGTGTGGTGGCGAAGAAAGATCGGCAACATACGTCTCGGACATCTAAATTTGGTAGGTTTCCGATCATAATCATCAATTCACTTTACTCATCATATTCTAGTGATATAGCCTGAGTGCAGGGAAACATACGATCGGCAGAAAATTAGCTCTTTCATATCAGACACCTAAACAGGCGGGACATTGACCCTGACCTAGTTACATCGGACCGGCTACCACTCACTCACAAACTCAGGTCCAAAGGCCCGTTGCGGACGACCCGCAGCGGGTTTTTCTTTGGCAAACAACCCGCACACCACCTGCGACATTTTGTCATGTCTGAGGTAACTGTAACTGCTTCGTACCCTATCGGTGGGGGAGAGCAGTCCAGGTCGGATCACGGGAGGCTCGCACATGTTGAACTGGGCAGAACTTACAAAAGAGCTGGGCGCCACTTATGCCCGCGCAAAACGGCGTTTTCCAAACCTGAGAGATCAGGACATGGACAGCGTCTGGAACAATCGTGAACGGTTCGAGGCCTATCTGGCCGAACGTCATCATCTGACGGTGAATGAAGCCCATGAAGAGGTCGAGGATTTCCTGTTCACCGAACGCCTGAACCACGAACTGGCGCATGCAGCCTTAGCCAAGTGACGTCACCCAGAGGATCGTGGCATCTTCGTCGCTGACCGACACGACATTGTGCCCCATGCTGCCATCATAATAGGCACTGTCCCCCCGGCGCATTTCAACAGGCTCGTAGAACTCGGTGTACAGGCGCACAACACCCGTCAGCACATATAAGAATTCTTCACCATCATGGCGCACCCATCCGTCAAACTCGTCCATTGACCGGGCACGCACCCGTGCGCGGTATGGCAGCATCTGCTTTTTCGTCAGTGTCTCGGCCAGCAACTCATGCTCGTAGGTTGCGGTGGCATGGGCCGTCCCATCGCCCACCCGGGTCACCGCCATGCGCCCGATCACCTGATCGCGCTGTGGTGGGGTGAACAGCTGCGGCACCGAAATCTCCAACCCGATGGCCAGCTTTTTCAGCGCATCATAGGTGGGTGACATCTGCCCGTTTTCGATCTTGCTGAGGGTCGAGCGCGCCAACCCGGCCTGCGTCGCGGCCTGTTCCAGCGTCCAGTTTCGTGCCTTGCGCAGTTCGCGGACACGCACGCCAAGGTCCAGAGGTTCAACCTCTGCCTCAACACCGGATTCGCGGGCAATGCGGATTAGGGATTTGGGATCTTGCGTGCTCATGGCCTTTCTATAGGACCAGCCAGCCCTGCTTGCAACGCAGCAGACGCCGCGTTAGCCAGACTGCATGTTATCGATCTTTGATCAGGGGCCACCCGTGCCCTGCCCCACTCCGTTCAATCTGGCCGCCCATGTGCTGCGCCATGCGGATCGCTTGCCAGACAAAACGGCGCTGTCCGTTCTGGGCGCAAACAACACGGATGATTGGAGTTACAGCCGGTTGAAACGCGCCGTTCTGGGAACGGGCGCCGGCCTGTTGCGGGCGGGTTTGAAACCCGGTGACATCGCGTTGATGCGGTTGGGAAACACCGTCGATTTCCCCATCGCTTACCTTGGTGCGATCGCGGTGGGGATCGTGCCGGTACCGACCTCGTCGCAATTGACCGAACCGGAAACGGCCCGCATCGTTTCCGATCTTTCCCCGTCTGCCATCCTGCGTGATACATCTGTGGCCTGCGCTACGCATCCGCATCAGATCGACCTGTCGGCGCTCAAAGCGATGCGCGACCTACCCCCCGCCGAATTTGAATTGGGTGATCCCGAGCGGCTGGCCTATGTGGTCTATACGTCGGGCACCTCGGGCAAACCGCGCGCTGTAGCGCACGCCCATCGTGCCATATGGGCGCGGCAGATGATGGTGGATGGCTGGTATGGGCTGACACAGAAGGATCGGCTGTGCCACGCCGGTGCGTTCAACTGGACCTACACGCTGGGCACGGGGTTGATGGACCCGTGGACCATCGGCGCAACGGCTCTGATCCCGGAACCCGGCACCGACCTCGCCGCGCTGCCCGGATTGCTAGGGCGCAGCCGCGCCACGATTTTTGCCGCCGCACCCGGCGTGTTCCGCAAGATGCTGCAAGGCCCGGAACAGATCGATCTGCCAGATCTGCGTCATGGGCTTTGCGCCGGAGAAAAGCTGTCTCCGCAGTTACATACGCGCTGGCAGTCCGCCACCGGCACTGACCTGTTTGAGGCCTATGGAATGTCGGAATGCTCGACCTTCATCTCCTCCAGCCCTGCGCATCCCGCACGTGGAGAAGCTTTGGGACAGCCACAACCCGGTCGCCGCGTTGCGATCCTTGGGCCGGACGGTCCCGTTCCACAAGGACAGGACGGCACCATTGCCATCCATCGATCTGACCCAGGCCTGATGCTGACCTATCTCAACGCACCGGATGAGGTCGCGCAGCGTATGCAGGGCGATTGGTTCCTGACCGGCGATCATGGGGCCATGGCCGTGGATGGGCAGATCAACTATCTGGGGCGGGGCGATGATATGATGAATGCAGGCGGCTATCGCGTCTCACCGGTAGAGGTCGAATCCGTCCTGTCCAACTATCCCGGCATCACACAGGTCGGCGCCGCAGCGGTTGAAGTCAAACCGGACACATTTGTGATAGCAGCCTTCTATACTGGGCCCCAAAGGCTGGACGAAGACGCTTTGCGCGCCTATGTCCAAGCCAATCTGGCACGCTACAAACAACCGCGTGCCTTCGTTCACCTTCCCGAGTTGCCGACCGGCGGCAACGGCAAACTCCTGCGCCGCGCATTGCCGGCCTATTTCAAGGCGACCACCGAATGACCCAGACCGTCAAGCTTGATATCCTGTCCGATCCGATCTGCCCGTGGTGCTATATCGGCAAAACCCATCTGGACAAAGCCTTGGCAAAGGTGCCGGACCACCCCTTTGTAATTGAGTGGCACCCGTTCCAGTTGAACCCCGATATGCCCGACGCAGGCATGGATCGGCGCGAATATCTGGAACGGAAATTCGGCGGCAAGGACAGTGCGGTGCGCGCCTATGCACCCGTGGTTGAACATGCCGAGAATGCGGGCCTCAAAATCGACTTTGAGGGGATGAAGCGCACGCCAAACACGCTGGACGCACATCGCCTGATCCACTGGGCCGGGATCGAGGGAAAGCAGAACGCCGTCGTCGATGCACTGTTCGACGCTTACTTCGTTCAGGCCCGCGATATCGGCGACCCGGAGGTTCTGTCTGACATTGCCGACAGTGCGGGTATGGATGCGGCAGTGGTGCTGAAACTGTTGAAATCCGACGCCGACCGCGAAGATATCCGCAACCGCGATACCCATTCACGCGAAATGGGTGTTGGTTCTGTTCCGACCTTCATCGTTGCCAATCAACACGCCGTTCCAGGTGCTCAACCCCCTGAAATGTGGGAGAAAGTGATTGGCGAGATCATGTCTCAACTTGAGGCTTCCTCTGCATAGAAGCACAGAGCTCTGTGCAAAATTCCGGTCTGGCGCAACCTGTTCTGCCGTGATAGCGCGAACAGGTAAGGAGCGCCCATGGCCAATCGTATGTCCCGAGGGGAATTCATTGCGCTGATCGCAATGATGTTCTCGACCATCGCCTTTTCCATCGACTCGATGCTGCCCGCACTGCCCGAGATCGGCGCGCAGCTCAGCCCGGATGATATCAACCGCGCGCAGTTGATCCTGACATCCTTTGTGTTGGGTATGGGGATTGGGACCTTTTTCACCGGCCCTCTGTCAGATGCGTTCGGGCGCAAGCCGGTGATTTATGGCGGCGTCGCGCTGTATATCGCAGCTTCTGCCGTGGCTTGGGCCAGTTCGTCGCTCGAGCTGGTTCTGGCCGCCCGCGTGGCGCAGGGCCTTGGCGCCGCAGGTCCGCGCGTAGTGGCGATGGCGATCATTCGCGATCTCTATTCCGGTCGGATCATGGCTCGGATCATCTCGATCGCAATGATGATCTTCACGCTGGTGCCTGCCGTCGCCCCCATGCTGGGCGCAGGCGTTATCGCCCTGTTCGGCTGGCGCAGCATCTTTGCCCTGTTCATTCTGTTCGCCGTGATCGTGTGCATCTGGATGGGCAGCCGCCTGCCCGAGTCGCTGGCGAAAGAAAACCGCCGCCCGTTCCGCCTGCCGCTGATGGTTACTGCCACGAAAGAGATGTTTGCCCACCCCACTGTGCGCCTCTCGATCCTGGTGCAGACCCTCTGCATGGGCATCTTGTTCACTATGTTGACCATGGTGCAGCCTGTTTATGACGTGATCCATGATCGCGCGGACAGCTTTCCGTTCTGGTTTGGGTTTGTGGCTTTGATCTCAGGTTCTGCCAGTTTGCTGAACGCCGCGTTGGTGGTGCGTATTGGAATGCGCCGCATGGTGACATGGGCACTTGGGGGGCAAATCCTGATCACGGCGCTTGTGATCGTACTTAGCGCAATCCCCATGTCACCCAATGCGTCCTTCGCGTTATTTGTGGCATGGCAAACAACTGTTTTCTTCATGGCCGGTGTGACCATGGGCAATCTCAACGCCATCGCGATGGAGCCGATGGGCCATATCGCGGGCATGGCCGCTTCGGTGATTGGATCGGTCGCCACCGTGTTGGCCGCCGCCATTGCCGCCCCGATCGGGTTGCTGTTCGATGGCTCGATCACGCCTTTGACAATTGGCATTCTGACCATGTGTATCACGGCATTTGGCCTGATGGTTCACATGGGTCGGATCGAAAACAGATTTCCGCCTGACCCTGTGCAGACAGGTTAAATCGCGGTACCCTGCTGCCAAATTCGGGGGAGCTTCTGCAATGAGCTATGATTATGATCTAGGCAGCCATACCTGTCCTGTGACCACGTCCTCAACCGAAGCGCAACAATGGTTCGACCATGGTCTGGTCTGGACTTATGGCTACAATCACACTGAAGCGGTGGCATGTTTCGAAAAGGCTGTCACGCATGATCCCAATTGCGCCATGGCCCATTGGGGCGTCGCTTATGCTGCCGGGCCGAACTATAACCTGCCTTGGGATTTGCAGGACGACCGAGGGCGGCAAGAAGCGCTGGCTAAGGCTTACGATGCCACACGGCAAGCCTTAGCGCTCATAGATGGATGCAACGAAGTTGAAAAGGCGCTGATCCAGGCTCTGCCCGCTCGTTACCCGCAACGGGACCCGGTCGAGGATATGCATCGATGGGATTTCGACTTCGCCGACGCCATGCGCGCAGCCTTCGCCACCCAGCCAGAACATCTGGACCTACGCACGATCTACGTCGAATCCCTGCTGAACCTGACCCCCTGGAAAATGTGGGATCTGAGCACCGGCAAACCCGCCGAGGGGGCCGCCACACTAGAGGCGAAAGAGGCGCTGGAATGGGCGATGGAAAATGATCCCGCCGCGATGTCTCATCCCGGCCTTCTGCATCTATACGTTCATCTGATGGAGATGTCGCCAACCCCGGAAAAAGCGCTGAAAGCAGGCGACGTGCTGCGCACGCTGGTCCCCGATGCCGGGCATCTGGTGCATATGCCCACCCATATCGATGTGCTTTGCGGGCACTATCAGAATGTGGTGCACTGGAACGAAAAAGCCTCGGTCGCTGATCTTAAGTATTATGAGCGCGAGGGCGCGTTCAACATCTATACCGGCTATCGCCAGCACAACTATCACTTCACCATCTATGGCGCGCTGTTTCTGGGCCAGATGGAGCCCGCACTGCACGCCAATCAGGGGCTTTGGGACACCACGCCCGAAGAAATGCTGCGCGTCGAAAGCCCGCCCATGGCGGATTTCTTCGAAAGCTACATGTCGATGGGCCCTCATATCCTGATCCGCTTTGGCCGCTGGGAAGAGGCCAAGGCGCTGGAGTTGCCCGAAGACCCCGACCTGTTCCGCACGCTGACGGCAACCACGCATTACGCCCGCGCGATTGCCCATGCCGCAACCGGCGATGTGGCGCAGGCCGAGGCCGAGGAACAGCTGTTCCTCAGCGCCAAAGCCTGCGTGCCCGAGGCGCGGCGGCTGCACAACAACCGCGTGATCGACCTGCTGGACGTGGCAACCGAAATGCTGCGCGGTGAGATCGAATATCGCAAAGGCAATTTCGAGATGGCATTTGCCCATCTACACCGTTCGGTCGAGCTGGACGACACCCTGCCCTATGATGAGCCGTGGGGCTGGATGCAGCCCACGCGCCATGCCCTTGGGGCCTTGCTGTTCGAACAGGGCCATGTGGCCGAGGCAGAAGCGGTTTATCGCGAGGATTTGGGTCTGGGCGGCAACCTCAGCCGCGCCTCGATCCACCCCGACAATGTCTGGAGCCTGAAGGGCCTGCATGACTGCCTGAAAGCACGCGGCGAGACGGTTGAGATCAAACAGATCAAACAACGGCTTGACCTCGCACTAGCAAGGGCTGACGGTGCTGTCGGCGCATCTTGTTTCTGCGCCCAAGCCGCGATGAGAGCTGCTGAATGAAATCACTGATATTTGCTCTGGCCGTCCTGATCTGCGGGCCAGCCTGGGCCGACCGCCAAAGCTTCCCCCCCGTGGATCAGGCTGGCAATGACCCGTCGCTCGCCGCGTTCCGAGAAGACCTTCTGACCAAAGTCGCCGCCCGCGATACCGAGGCCGTGATCGCCGTCGCCTGCCCGGATATCTATATCAGCCACGGCACAGAAAGCGGCCCCGAAGCCTTTCGGGAAAGCCTGACGGTGCCGCCCGAAACTCTGGAGGAGGAATACCGGGATCAGGCCGACGATATGCGCGCAGAATATTGGTCCGCGCTAGAAAACACCCTGTCAAAACCCGGTTACTTCGACGATCAGGGCGAGTTCTGGATGCCGCATCAATGGCGGATCAGTCTGCCCGCTACGCTGGACCCGTTTCTAGCCTATTTTGTCACCGGAGACCGGGTCACCCTGCGGCGCTCACCGGCGCGGAGCGGGGCCATCGTGGATTTCATCAGCCACGAGGTCGTCCTGATCCCCGACTATCAGGAAGCGGCTGAATACCAGCTGGTGCGACTGACCGATGGCACACTTGGCTATATGCACAGCGATTTTCTGTGGTCCATGGTCGGTTACCGCGCCGCTTTTGTGAAATCCGACGCAGGCGACTGGCAGCTTTGCACCTTTGTAACCGGCGACTAGGCTTTCGCCTTTTTCTTCTGGGCCATCAGCTTTTCCGCCAAATCACGGGCAATGGCGAAGGCTCCTTTGATTTTGTCGCTGTCTTTCTTCCAGTCGCGCCGGACCACAATCTTGTTGTCTTTGACCTTAGCCAGACCGCGCTGGTTCTGAATAAATTCAACCAACCCCTCGGGCGAAGCGTATTTGTCATTGTGGAACTGGATGGTCGCGCCTTTTGGCCCGCCGTCCAGCTTGGCAATCCCGGCCCGTTTACACATCGCCTTGATCCGCACCACCAGCATCAGAGTGTTGACCTCTTTCGGCAATGAACCGAACCGGTCGATCAGTTCAGCTGCAAAGCCTTCCAGCTCGACCTTGGTCGACAGCGAGGACAGGCGGCGATAAAGGCCCAACCGCACATCCAGATCGGGCACGTAATCCTCGGGGATCAGAACCGGCACGCCCAGATTGATCTGCGGGGCCCATTGGTCGTCGGCATCCGACAGCCCCTCCATCTCACCCGCTTTGATCTTGGCGATCGCTTCTTCCAGCATAGACTGGTAGAGTTCATAGCCCACGTCGCGCATCTGGCCGGATTGTTCTTCGCCCAACAGGTTGCCAGCCCCGCGAATGTCGAGATCCTGAGAGGCCAGAGTGAAACCAGCCCCTAGCGTATCCAGAGAGCCCAGAACCCGCAGGCGTTTTTCGGCGGTAGCAGTCAGTTTCTGGCGCGGCTTGGTGGTCAGATAGGCATAGGCGCGGGTTTTCGACCGCCCCACCCGGCCGCGAATTTGATAAAGCTGCGCAAGGCCGAACATATCGGCTCGGTGCACGACCATCGTGTTGGCCGTCGGAATGTCGAGCCCGCTTTCCACAATCGTGGTGGCCAGAAGCACGTCATATTTGCCGTCGTAAAACGCATTCATCCGATCGTCGAGCTCGCCCGCAGCCATCTGACCATGGGCAACCACATAGGTTAGCTCTGGTAGCTGTTCTTTCAGGAACTCCTCGATCTCGGGCAGGTCCGAGATGCGCGGCACCACGTAGAAGCTTTGCCCGCCGCGATAGTGCTCACGCAGCAACGCCTCGCGGACCGTCACTGCATCGAACTCACTGACATAGGTGCGGATGGCCAGCCGGTCGATCGGAGGTGTTCCGATGATCGAAAGGTCCCGCACACCAGTCAGGGACAATTGCAGCGTTCGTGGGATCGGCGTGGCGGTCAGGGTCAGGACGTGGATGTCTGAGCGCAGTTGTTTCAGGCGTTCCTTGTGGCCGACACCGAAATGCTGTTCTTCGTCGATGATCAACAAGCCGAGATTCTGGAACCGCACCCCCTTGGCCAGCAAGGCATGGGTGCCGATCACGATATCCACCGTGCCGCGCGCCAACCCGTCGCGGGTCTGTTGCGCCTCTTTCGCCGAGACAAAGCGGCTGAGCTGGCGCACTTCCAGCGGGAAGCCTCGGAACCGTTCCCTGAACGACGCCGCGTGCTGGCGCGCCAGCAATGTGGTTGGCGCAACAACCGCCACCTGCACGCCCGACATGGCGGCGACAAAGGCGGCGCGCATGGCGACCTCGGTCTTGCCAAAGCCTACATCGCCGCAGATCAAGCGATCCATCGGCGCGCCGGAATTCATGTCCTCCATGACTTCGGAGATCGCCCGCAGCTGGTCGTCGGTTTCCTGATAGGGGAAGCGCGCGCTGAACTCGTCCCAAGCATGGGTTGGTGGGTCCATGACAGGCGCTTTGCGCAAGGCACGCTCAGCAGCAATGCGGATCAGCTTGTCCGCCATTTCGCGGATGCGCTCTTTCAGTTTGGCCTTCTTGGCCTGCCATGCGCCGCCGCCCAGACGGTCCAGCAGGCCTTCGTCGTGGCCGTATTTCGACAGCAGTTCGATGTTTTCAACCGGCAGATACAGCTTGGACTGTTCGGCATATTCCAGCAGCAGGCATTCATGGGCCGCACCGGCCGCCGTGACGACCTCCATCCCCATATAACGCCCGATGCCATGGTCCACATGCACGACCAGATCACCAGGGGACAGCGATTGGGTTTCGGTCAGGAAGTTCTCGGCCTTGCGCCGTTTCTTGGGTTGCCGGATCAAGCGGTCGCCCAGCACATCCTGCTCGGCGATCACCGTCAGGTCAGGGGTTTCGAACCCGTGTTCCAGCGCCCAGACCGCCAGATGCAGCCCACGCTTGCCGACGCGAGTGCCGACGGTGACCGGGATGGCCTCGGCCAAACCTTCATCCTCGATCAGGCCTGTCAGACGTTCACGCGCACCCTCGGAGTATGACGCGATCAGGACCGGGCCTTTGGTAAGCTTGTTGGTGATATGGCTAGCCAGAGCGCCAAATAGGCTAATGCTTTCCTGCTGGCGTTCCGGGGCAAAGTTGCGCCCAATCCGACCGCCTGCATCTATGACGCCCGGCCCGCTGGCCTGCGGCAGCGGGCTGAACTGCATCACCCGACGGTCGCCTACGACTTGCTCCCATTCCGCGTCGTCCAGATAGAGCAGTCCGGGCGGCGTCGGCTTGTAAACCGTATCCATGCGCGAGCGATTTTCCAGCGCCAGACGCCGGGTTTCATATTGGTCCTCAATCGAGTCCCAACGCGCCAACCGCGCCGGTGTGACCTGATCGTCCAGCGAGATGGTTGCGCCGGGCAGATAGTCGAACAAGGTCTCAAGCTTCTCGTGAAAGAACGGCAGCCAATGTTCGATGCCCTGATGTTTGCGACCCGCGCTGACGGCTTCATAGAGCGGATCATCTGTGCCCGCCGCGCCGAATTCGATGCGATAGTTCTGACGGAACCGTGTGATGGCTGCCTCGTCCAGAATGACTTCGGATACGGGGGCAAGCTCGACCACTTCAAGCTTTTCGGTAGTACGTTGCGAGACCGGATCAAACCGACGCGCGCCGTCCAGTACATCGCCGAACAGGTCCAGCCGGACGGGGCCGGATTCACCCGGCGGGAAGATGTCGATGATACCGCCACGTATAGCGTAGTCACCGGGCTCCATGACCGTTGGGCTTTGAGTGAACCCCATGCGCACCAGAAACTGCCGTAGTGCATCTTCATCTACCCGGTGGTTCACACGCGCCGTAAACGCAGCCTCGCGCAGCACATCCCGCGCAGGCACCCGCTGAGTCGCGGCATTCAAGGTGGTCAACAGCACAAACCGGTCGGGCATCTGGTGCACCAAGGCGGCCAAGGTCGCCACCCGCGCCGCTGCGATATCGGCGTTGGGCGAGACGCGGTCATAGGGCAGACAATCCCATCCGGGAAACACAAAGACGGGCATATCGGGCGCAAAGAAGGCCAATGCGGCGCGCATCGCCTCCATCCGCTTGTCATCCCGGGCGACGTGACAGACCGGCCCGCCGGAACGCGCAATCTCGTTCAGCACAAGCTGCGCGTCATACCCTTCCGGGGCGCCGCCGACTGTCACGTGGTTCGGAGCCTTCATCGCCTTGCCTTTCAGATTTCGCTATCCCAGAACGCCAATCGAGAGGTTCTGATACATGCCCCAGAGCGAAGTGACCAGTATCGAGATCATGCCGATGATCTGCGTGTACAAGCGACATCGCGACAGAGTCTTTGCGACCCTGTCCATGGTCAATTCATGCTGCCGTAAGCGGCGGGCGTGAAAGATGTTAATCAGCGTGACGATGGCCATTGGAAACATCAAAAGGAATAGGGCCTGCGCAAACTCGACCCCATAGTAAAAGCCCATCGTCGCCATGCCGGTAAATACAAAGCAAACCAACGCCAGCATAATAACCCCGGACATTTCAAGGAAATAGAGTAAACGATTGGTGTTGATCCGCACGATATCCAGCAAGTCAACTTCGACCTGGCCACCAACCCGACGCGCGCGAACGACCAGATCATAGGGCACCCCCATCACCCAATGGCTGGCCGTCGACCATATCACTGCAAGGACGATCCAGAACCACAGATTCGAAAAGCTGCGCATGTCGATGAGTTCGAAGATCGAGGTGTACCAGTCCAAACCCAGCCCTTTATTCAAATCCTCAGGGGGTTCTATCGCAGCGGCGCGTTCATTGGTACCCTTGAGCCCTTGGCGAATTCATGCCACCCAATGCGGCAATGTTCAAGGAGCACGCGCCATGAAACCAACCATCGCCCCCTACCCTCTGACCCGCTTTCGTCGGGCGCGGC
The DNA here is from genome assembly GCF_056533095.1 of Ruegeria sp. H3. Lineage (NCBI taxonomy): Bacteria > Pseudomonadati > Pseudomonadota > Alphaproteobacteria > Rhodobacterales > Roseobacteraceae > Ruegeria > Ruegeria sp. H3. Next base: position 150,664 of record NZ_JBQFOD010000002.1, read on the forward strand.
AATCTGGTGCAATCCGGGCTTTGGTGCGCGAAAGCACGCTGACCACAGATGATCTGATCTGGCCCGTCTTCGTGCGCGATGGTGAAGGGATCGAAGAACCTGTCCCGTCAATGCCTGGCGTCATGCGCCGTTCGGTCGATCTGATTGCGAAGGCAGCAGTTGAAGCGCAAGCGCTTGGTATCCCTGCGCTTTGCATTTTTCCCTATACTGACGCGACGCTGAAAACCGAAGACTGCGCCGAGGCCTGGAACCCTGACAACCTGTCGAACCGCGCCATCCGCGCGATCAAGGCTGCGGCGCCGGACATCGCAGTCATGACCGATGTGGCGCTGGATCCGTACAACATCAACGGCCATGACGGCTATGTGGTGGATGGCGAGATCGTGAATGATCAGACCATTGAGGCACTGGTCAAGATGACCCTCGCTCAGGCAGAGGCTGGGGCCGATATCATCGGGCCGTCAGACATGATGGATGGCCGGATCAGAGCGATGCGTACAGCGCTGGAGGACGCAGGCCACCACAACGTGATGATCCTCAGCTACGCCGCAAAATATGCCAGCGCCTTTTACGGGCCCTTCCGCGATGCGGTGGGCGCATCTGGTGCGCTGACGGGTGACAAGAAAACCTACCAGATGGACCCGGCCAATTCGAACGAAGCGATGCGCCTGATCGAACGCGATCTGACCGAAGGGGCCGATATGGTGATGATCAAGCCCGGCATGCCCTATCTGGATATCTGTCGGCGCGTGAAAGACACGTTTGGCGCACCGACCTATGCCTATCAGGTCTCGGGTGAATACGCGATGATCCAGGCGGCAGCGCAAAACGGGTGGATCGATGGCGACAAGGTGATGCTGGAAAGCTTGCTGGCGTTCAAACGCGCCGGATGTGATGGCATCTTGACCTATTTCGCCCCACAAGTCGCGCGCACCCTACAGGGCTAAAACCCCAGTTTGTCGCGGCATTTCGCCGATCTCCACTGCACAGACCAAAGCTTTCCCGTGACATGACGCGGCAATCGGCGTATTCTTGCACATAAGATCGGGATCACCCGACATATCAGGCACATAGTACAAGAGACAGGAAACATGAGCAGTTCCCAATCCCCCCGACTAAGCCGTCGCGGCTTTGCCTTTGGCATGGCCGGTCTGACCGTGACCGCCGCTTGCGGCAACGGAGTAGGCAACTCGAACGCAGCCACGATTGATGCGCGCGTCGATGCAACCTTGACCGAAATGTATAGCCGTTACCCCAATACGGTTGAAATTGCCAACAAAGCCAATGGCTTGCTGGTCATGCCTTTGATCACCGAAGCCGGGTTTGTCTTTGGCGGTGGATATGGCCGCGGCGCACTGCGCATCAATGATGCAACGGTTGATTACTACTCGGCCGTCAAGGGCACTGCGGGTCTGCAGATCGGGGCCCAGCAATACGCCCATGTGCTGTTCTTCATGACCGAAGACGCGCTGAATGATTTCCGCCGTTCCAGCGGTTGGACCGCCGGGGCCGATGTGGGTTATGTGGTCAGCGATCAGGGTGAATCCCTGTCGACCGACACCACAACGCTGCGTTCACCGGTTCTGGCCGCCGTCTTCGGGCAAGCCGGTCTGCAAATCGGTGCCACGGTCGAAGGCACCAAGTACACCCGCATCATTCCCTGAACCAGTTACACCACCCCCCTTGGCCAACCCCGTCGTGATATTTGCGGCGGGGTTTGTCTTTGTCCGGGTTTGACGCAAGTTCCCTCCGCGTTCCTCTTTCGGTTGAGGGTCCCATCCTTTAGTCTTTGCGCAAACAGAAACTGAACGGGTAAGTGGGGCAACTATGGGTCTTGTTTTTCGCTGGCTGGTGCGCATCACCTCAGGCCTGATCCTGCTGGTGCTTGCAGCGATAGGTTTGATCTATTACCTGGCTAGCCAGTCCCTGCCCGATTATGATCAAACCCTTGAAGTACAAGGGTTATCCGCCCCTGTTGAGATCGTACGGGATACCGCAAACGTCCCCCATATTCTTGGGGAAACGGACCCGGATGTGTTCTTTGGCCTGGGTTTTGCCCATGCTCAGGACCGCCTGTGGCAAATGACGGTCATGCGCCGCACTGCGCAGGGCCGTTTGTCCGAGATCTTCGGGGCCCGTACCGTGCCCATCGACAAGCTGCTGCGCCGCCTTGATTTGTATGGCTTGGCCCATCGTTCGTTGGATGCCCAGGATGACTATACCAAAGCCGCGTTGCGCGCTTATGCGGCAGGCGTCAACGCCCGTCTGAGCCAAATCAACGAAGACGCGCTGGGGCGCGGCGCACCTGAGATGTTCCTGTTCAACGCGCCGGTGTCGCCTTGGCAACCGGGCGACAGCATCGCTGTGATCAAGCTGATGGGACTACAGCTTTCCGGCCACTTGCAAGACGAAGTTCTACGCGCGCGCACGTCGTTGATGTTGAACGACCCAGCACGCCTAGCTGACATCTTGCCGGACGTTCCGGGTGCCGGCATCGCAGCCTTGCCGGAGTATGCCGAGCTGTTCCCCGGCCTGCCCCGGTACGCGGCCGGCACCGAGATGCCCGATACGCCCCTGTCGCCCTTCCCGAAACGCGGGCTAGCGGGAGCCTCAAACGCCTGGGCCGCAGCGCTCGCACGTTCAGCCAGCGGCGGCACCCTATTGGCAAACGACCCGCATCTGGGGTTCACCGCGCCCGGCATCTGGTATCTGGCCCATTTGGGGCTGGAAAACGGTGGCGTGATAGGTGCTACGATCCCCGGCATTCCCGCCGTCATGAGCGGACGCAGCGATCAACTCGGTTGGGGCCTTACTTCGTCCTATCTGGACGATCAGGACCTGCATATCGAGCAATTGAACCCAGACAACCCGGAAGAATACCTGACACCCGACGGACACAAGGAATTCCGCACTCGCCCCTCGATCATTGAGATCAAAGACGAGGCGCCAATCACCCTGACCTTGCGCTGGACCGAGAATGGTCCTGTGCTGCCCGGCAGCCATTACGATCTTGAAACCGTGACACCACCAGGTCATGTCGTCTCCTTGTCGTGGACGGCGCTAAGCCCCAACGACACTTCAATGACCGCATCGATGGGTCTGATGAACGCGAACTCGGTATCAGAGGCCATCGAAACCGCCGAACTGTTTATCTCACCCTCGCAAAACCTGTCACTGGTCGACACGGACACCATTGGCATGAAGCTTATCGGTGCAATGCCCCAGCGCGCCCTGCGCAATCAAAGCAAGGGTCGCATCCCTACACCTGGCTGGATCGAGGCCAACCGATGGCAAGGCCGCCTGCCTTACGCCAATAACCCGGAATTTGTGTCTCCGGTCGGCGGGCTGTTGGGCAACACCAACAACAAGATCATCGACCGGCCCTTCCCCAACCATGTCTCATACGAATGGGGCGACACCCAGCGCGTCCATCGTTGGGAACGCCTGATGCAATCGCGCGAGGTTCACACCCGCGACAGCTTTATCGAAGCGCAACTGGACACGGTCAGCTTTACGGCGCGGTCACTGCTGCCCCTGATCGGGGCTGACCTGTGGTTTACCGGCGAATCCGCCCCCGAGGGGACGCCGGAACGTCAGCGCCAAATCGCTCTGTCCCTGTTGGCCGACTGGAATGGTGAGATGAATGAACATCTGCCCGAACCGCTGATTTACGCCGCCTGGCTGCGCGCGCTGCAGATCCGTTTGATCGCCGATGAGCTTGGCCCACTAGCCAGCGAATACAAACATGTCGAACCTTTGTTCATTGAACGTGTCTACCGCGATATCGACGGCGCCTCTGTCTGGTGTGATGTGCGCCAAAGTGCGCCGGTTGAAACCTGTACAGACATGGCGCGACTGGCGCTGGATGATGCCCTGATCTGGATCGCCGAGAACTATGGCCGCGCGCTGGAAACGCTGCGCTGGGGCGATGCCCATCAGGCAACCCACGACCACCCCGTTTTGGGAGAGGTGCCGGTGTTGCGCTATTTTGTGAACATCCGCCAATCGACCAGCGGAGGGGACAATACACTGCTGCGCGGTCGCACCTCGGGCGAAGGGCCTGACCCGTTCCAGAACGTGCACGGCGCAGGCTATCGCGGTGTCTATGACTTCGCCGATCCTGACAGTTCGGTCTTCATCACCGCAACCGGGCAATCCGGGCATTTCCTGTCACGTTACTACGATGATCAGGCACAGCTTTGGCGGCGCGGCGAATATATCCCGATGTCGCTGGATATCGATCTGGCCCGCGCCGCCGCCGTTGGTGTGACCAACCTGATCCCGCAATAATCCGCCCATTCGGCGACTCCCCGCCCTGTTTGGCGGGGCGTCATGGAACGATTGACGAATTTCCCCTACCATCCCGACACCGATCTTCTGGGACCAAGGGGGCAATCATGGCCAGCATTCGGGATGTCCTGAACAACCTTGCGCGCGACTATGCCATCGCCTGGAGCTCTGGCGACGCTGCTGCCGTTGCAGCTTATTTCGCGGCGGATTGCCAGATGGTGATCAACGGCGGCGAACCTTTGGAAGGCCGCGATGCGATTGCTGCTATGGCGCAAGACCTGTTTGCCGAGATCCCCGATCTTGACCTCAGATGCGACATGCTGCGATGGGCCGGGCCCCGGGCTCTATTCGTCTGGACGCTGGAAGGCAAACATACAGAAACAGGCAATGCGGTCGTGACCCGCGGGTGGGAGGAATGGGAACTGGACCCAAGCCACAAGATACGGTCCTCAAACTGGTGGTTTGATCTGGCAGAGTATCAAAGGCAAGTTGGCCGCGACGGAACTTAGAGCCCTGCGTATTGCGCGGCCTGCTTATCGGTCCATAAGACGTTGATTTCAAACCCGTCTTCAGTTTGTTCTTCAGATCGAACCACATCCTGACGGAACAGCCAGGCGCGCTTGTCGCCCTCGGAAAAGCCCAGAGACAGCGTGGCCTGATGGCGCACGCCTTGCAGTTTCCGCGCAATCTCTGCCAGCAACGGCTCGACCCCTTCGCCGGTCACAGCGGAGATTGCGAAGATCGCCGGATCACGCTCGGCCCGCGCCAGCGTCGCTTCTTTCTCGTCAGTCTCCAGCAGATCGGTCTTATTCCAGACCTCAAGCATCGGGCGTTCGTCATCTACACCCAGCGCGGTTAGAATCGCTTGTACATCTTCGGCCTGCGCTTGCGAGTCTTCATGGCTGATATCACGCACATGGACAATCAGATCGGCACCCAGAACTTCTTCCAGCGTGGCCCGGAAGGCCGCAACCAGTTCGGTCGGCAGGTTCGAGATGAACCCCACCGTATCCGACAGGATCACTTCGGGTCCGTCAGGCAGAACGACCCGTCGCATGGTCGGGTCCAGCGTGGCGAACAGCATGTCCTTGGCCATCACCTCGGCCCCGGTCAGGCGGTTGAACAGCGTCGATTTACCCGCGTTGGTGTAGCCCACCAGCGCCACAATCGGATACGGCACCTTGGCCCGCGCCGCGCGGTGCAAGGTCCGCGTTTTAACCACTTTCTGCAATTGGCGGCGCAGCCGGACCAGTTGTTCATCAATGGCGCGCCGGTCGGCCTCGATCTGCGTCTCACCCGGACCACCGACAAAACCCAATCCGCCGCGCTGACGTTCAAGGTGGGTCCAGGCCCGCACAAGTCGCGTCCGCTGATAGCTGAGCGCTGCCATTTCGACCTGCAACACACCTTCCCGGGTGCGGGCACGGTCGCTGAAAATCTCTAAGATCAAACCGGTCCGGTCGAGTATTTTAACCTTCCACGCCTTTTCCAGATTGCGTTGCTGTACAGGTGTCACGGGACCATCGATCAGAACCAACTCGATCTCAGAATCATGCAGACGCTCCGCTAGCTCCTCGATCTTTCCGCTACCAAACAGCAATCCGGGCTGGACACGTTGCAGACGCACAACCTCAGACCCGATCACATCCAGATCGGGCAATGCGGCAGCCAGCGCCACCGCCTCTTCCAGCGCTGGTTCGGGAACGCGGCGCTGTTCATCTGATTTGATTTCAGGATGCAGCACCCAGGCCCGGGTGCGCGCCCTTTCATGTTCCATCAAGAGGCGTCTTCGCCCTCATACAGGCTGATCGGCTGCGATGGCATGATCGTCGAAATCGCGTGTTTGTATACCAACTGCGACTGTCCGTCGCGGCGCAACAATACGCAAAAATTGTCGAACCAGGTGATCACACCCTGCAATTTTACACCGTTGATCAGGAAAATCGTGACCGGGACCTTTGCTTTCCGTACATTGTTCAGGAACGCGTCCTGAAGATTCTGTCTGTCCGAAGCCATATTTTATTAACTCGCCGTTGTTCTTGCTACGCGCTGCGGACCAACGCGCTCCCTCCGGGGGAGTATGGAGTGCTGCGCTCAGATATTCCAGATTAAAAATCAGGCAGTAACGCCGCAACCGCGCATTGGCTTAATCCCGCCAGAGCGACGGGGTGATCAACGCGATGATGGCCAAAGCCTCCAACCGGCCAATTACCATTGCGGCGCACAGGGTCAGTTTCGCCCCCGCCGACAGATCGATCAGGCGGATCGGCACGTCGGTCGCCAGTTCGATCAACGGCCCGGTTGTACTCAGCGCGGCAACGCTGAGAACCATGGCCTGTTCAAATCCCGCCCCCATTGCGGCAAGCAACAGGTTAAAAACCGCCAGCGTCAGGGCAAACAGCATCAGGAAGATCCACGCAATAAAGGCGCCGTCACTCTGGATCCGCCGATTGCCGCCATCGGCGCTGCTGACCGATGAGGGATGTATTAGGCGGTCGATCTCGCGCGCGCCATTCAGGTACAGCGCAAAAACCCGCAACAGTTTGACCCCACCGGCCGTTGTAGCCACGCCGCCGCCAACCAGCGCCAAACCCATTAGGATCAAGCCTGGTGTCCCCAGCCCAGAAATTTGCTGTGCATCATTCCAATTGGCACTTTCAAACCCGGCGGTTGTCAGAAAAGACAAAGCAGTAAACAACATACCCCATATGACGTGAAGGGCTTGTAGAGGCTGCATCTGGCCTCCGATTTCACTCACACCAGCCCAGACGCGAACAAATAGCAAAACGGCGACCCCAAGCACGATCATCAGGCCAATCCTGAATTCCGGGTCCTTGTCCAACCGCGAAAAGCCGCTTGTCGCTGTGTCTGTCGAGAAAGTCAGCCGGGACAAGGCGAAGAACAAGAACAGAAACAGGATCGCCTCACCCGTGAAACCGGCCTGTGCGCCTTCAAGCCCACCCACAGGAGAGATACCAGAAGTCGCCATGATCGACATTGCGTGGCAAATGGCGGTCAGTTCCCGCTCTCCGGCGATCAACAACAGCACGCAGATTACGGCGGTCAGCCCGGCATAGATCGGCGTCAGGGTCATGGTCACTCGGATCAAACGACCGCGCGGATCAATCTTCTCACTTTGCGCCACGCCCGAGACCGGGCGTCCGGGTTGGCCCTGCGCCGTGACTTCGAACCCGCCCAACGACAAGGGTGCCAGGATCGCAGCAGCCGAAACCCACATTAGCAAGCCGCCCATCCACCCCACAAGTGCGCGCCAAAGATGCAGCGGAGCACTCAGGCGATCCGGATTTGGAAACAAATCGGCGCCGGTCGTCGTCAGCGCGCTGACCATATCGAAATAGGCGTTCAGAAAGGTTGTGTTGCCAAGCGCGTCGTGAAACGGGATCGCCAGAAAGATCGGCAGGATCGTAAAACATCCCAAAAGCACCGCCAACTGGCCCAATGTACCTCGCCGAGGCACTCGGTTGGACGCCGCCAATGCGATCGTCGCCACGAGAAACAGGCCCAAGAGACCGGAATACAAAAAAGACCGGGACGTGGCGTGGTCGTCCAGCACCAATGCAAAGATCGCGGGTATCCACATCGAAACCGAAACGCATCCCCAGATCAGCAGAAACAGCGGCAACCGCCGCAATACCCCGACCCGTTGTGATTTAACGCGCGCCATCAGAAGAAATCGATCGAGACCTGCATCAGCCGTTCCACCTCGGGCACATCCTTGGCCATGGCAAAGATGGCGACCACATCCTTTTCGTCGATCCGCAGACTGCCGGTGGGGCGCAACAGCTCATCGCCTTTGCGAATTGCTCCAACCAAAACGCCTTCAGGGAAATCAATGTCGCGCAGTTTCTGTCCGGCCATGGGCGAGGTCGATAGAACCTCGGCCTCGATCACCTCGGCCTCGGCATCGCCGATGGAATAGACCTGCCGCACCCGGCCATGGCGAATATGGCGCAGGATCGAGCTGACAGTTGTCGCGCGCGGATTAATATAGGCGTCAATGCCTAGCGGCCCCATCAAAGCCACCATCGACGGATCGTTGATCAGCGCAATCGCCAAGGCACAGCCCTCGGCCTTGGCGCGTACAGCCGCCAGCATATTGGTGCGATCGTCATCCGTGACGGCCAGCATCGCATCTGCACGGTCAATCCCGGCCTCTCTCAGCAGGTTCGAATCCAGCCCATCACCATTCAGAACAATCGTCCGTTCCAGCGCCTCGGCGGCCTTTTCAGCACAGTGACGATCACGTTCGATGATCTTCGCGCGAACACGGCTTTCACGCTCTTCTAAGGTATGTGCGACTTCCAGACCAACATTACCCCCGCCAACGATCACCACCCGGTCCTGGCGTTTCTGCGATTTGCCGAACACCTCCATCGTACGATCCACATCTTGCACACTGGCAAAGACATAGCATTCGTCGCCGACAAAAAGCTGATCCTCGGATTCTGGAGCAAATAGTGTTCCTTCGCGCCGAACACCCACAACAATCGAACTCAGGGTCGAGAACAAATCCGTCAGCTGGCGCAGGGGTGTGTTGACAATTGGGCAATCCTCTTCGATGCGGATGCCCAACAGCTGCGCCTTGCCGTCCATGAACATCTCGGTATCAAAGGCCGACGGGGCAGACAGGCGACGCATGGCGGCGGCGGCCACCTCGCGTTCGGGGCTGATCACAACATCAATGGGCAGGTGATCGCGGCGGTAGAGGTCGGAATGGATCGCTTCAAGATAAGATTTCGACCGCAACCGTGCGATCTTGCGCTGGATGGCGAAAACCGAATGGGCCATCTGACAGGTGACCATATTCACCTCGTCCGAGTGGGTCGCGGCGATGATCATATCGGCATCACGGGCCCCTGCCCGCTCCAGCACGTCAGGATAGCTGGCGAAACCTGCGATACCCTGAACATCCAGTGTCTCGGTCGCGCGGCGCACCAGATCAGGATTGTTATCCACCACGGTCACGTCGTTCAATTCGCCGGAAAGATGCCGTGCGATCTGCCAGCCCACCTGACCCGCACCGCAAATGATGACCTTCATGTTTCTGGCCCTTCTGCCTGAAATCTTTGAATGACAGATGCCCCCGATACGGTCAATTGAATTGTCATCCCCACCGGTGTCGGGCAAGATAAGCACATGAAAACGCTTGGTCCCCTTATGATTTCACTGATGGCGCTGACCGCCTGTGGACCGCTATCACTGTATTATCAAGAAGGCGAAAGCGTCTCGCGCATGCAGACCGAGGCTACGCAATGTCAGGTTCAGGCGCTCAAGGATGCGCCGGTTGCAAATCAGGTCCGGCAAGGGCCGCCAACCTATTGGCCGGGCAGAACATATTGCGATGGGCGTGGGTCCTGCTATCGCTCGCCCGGCTGGTGGGAGCCCGGTCAGATCTACACGGTCGACGTGAACAAGAACCTGCGCAACAAGGTCGAGGCACAATGCATGGCCCAAAAGGGCTATCGCCCTGTGAGCCTACCACCCTGCAAACGGGCTGTGAAATCAGGAGTTCCCGTGCAGCGCACGACGACATTGCCACCGCTGACAACACAATCCTGTTTCGTCAAATTCGATGACGGCTCGTTCCAGATCATTTCGCCCGGTCAATCAGGCTGACCCCCTGTTAGCGGCACGCCCGCGGGCCAGCGCCCAATGCGCCAAGATGGCAAGGGCGTAAATCGCGATCACGCTTATCAGCATACCGGCCTCATCGACCCGCCACAGAACCGCTAGCAAAACCGGGGTACCCAGCAAATTGCCCGCATTGCCCATCTGCGCCATCGCCCCGTAACCGAGCGCCTGCGTTTCAGCGGTTTGGTTCAGAATTGGCACAGCCGCAAAGCTACCGCCTTGCACAAGGCCCAACACCGCAAACAGTGCGATACAAGCCAACTCCAACGGCAGACCGGCAAAAACGCCCAAGATAGACAGGATCGCAAGCGCAAACCCCAGATTAACCACCGCAACGCCGGACATCAGGTTTAGCAAAACCGGCACCGCAACCAGACTCAGCGCAATTCCGGCCAGCGGCATCAGACCCGCAACTGTCGCGCTGATGTCATCCGGCAAGCGCCCCGGCAGGATCGCCAGCAGTGAAACGAACGTCAGGGTGTAGAAAAACCAGCCTATTGCCGGCGCCGATACGAATGGCGAGCGATAGGTGCGCAGATGTACTGCCCAAAGCTCTCGCCAAAGCCACGGTGAGGGCTCGTCTGTCTGTATGACTTTTAGCCGAAGGATCGGGATCAATGCCGCGATTGCGATCATCAGGATGCCATGCAACGCAAAGTAGATGGACAGGCCATAGATTTCGACCAAGGGCAGCCCAAGCCAGGCATTCAGCGCAAAGGCCACGCCGAAGAAGGTGCTCCACAAAACCATGGCCATGTTGCGCGCTTTGCCGGTTGTGATCTGCGCAATCAAGGTTGGTGTCGCCACAACAATTGCCAAATGGGATAGGCCCTCGACAAACCGGCTGGCGAGCATGATCTGAAACCCCGGCCCCGTCGCCTGAAAGATCGAAAGTGCACCACCAAGCAAAAGGCCGAATATCAACAGTTTGATCGGCCCCACACGGCCCACGATTGACCCGGATACGGCGCCAAGAACAGCTCCAAGCAGGCTGATGATCGACAGCAGCCAACCCATGGTTTCGGCGTGATCGGGGTAGAGTTGCAATACTTCTGGGAATGGCACAGCAATCTTGGCAAACTGCGTCGCCGCACCCAACCCGGCCAGCCAAAGTAAGAGAACCTGAAACAGCTGAATCATAAGGCGCTTCTACAGCGCCTCGTCACGCCCGGGAACGCATAAATTATGCGGCCTGGCGCCGCGACCCGCTGACCAGCCGCACGGGCGTTCCATCCGACAGATACAGCCTTTCCCAAATGATCTCTCCGGCGCTGATGCGAATGCGATCATGCACAGCCTCGGAGGTCAGAAAGGACTTTGGGGTTGGTGTGTGGGCCTCCCACCACCCTTCCTGGTCCAGCTCAGCCTCGGCTTGCTGGATTTCCTCGGTTGCAAACTGCCAAAGTGACACGCCTAACAACGCGTTCTGGCTGGTTTTCCAGTCCCCTGCCCGGCTGGCGGAATAGGCAAGGCATCTATGGCTGGCTTCCTCGACCAGATGAAGGCAATCCGATGAGGTCTCAACCAGTCGTCGCAGGGCGCTGTCATCTACGCGCGTCGGTCCGAACGAAGCAAAGACCGCCTGCTGCGTTTCCGGTGGCGGGGTTTGTCCGCCTCGCTCCCATCGGGAAATGGTCGCCTGATCGACCTGCAACAACTCGGCCAGATGCGCTTGCTTATAGCCAATGGATTGGCGCAGGCGCTTCAGGCGTTTGCCGAAACCCGGATAGGCATGGGACCTAAGCTTGAAATTGCCCGATCTTGGCGAAGCTGTGTGCATCGGTCCCTACCCTATGAGAGCCGCGGATTACTCTGCCGGTTCCGGCTCATCTATTTGCGCCACACGCGCCCCGGACTTGTTCGAGGTCACGACACCCAGCGACTTCAGCTTGCGATGCAGCGCGCTGCGCTCCATCCCGACAAAACTGGCGGTGCGGCTGATATTGCCACCGAAGCGATTGATCTGGGTCAGCAGGTATTCCCGCTCGAACGCCTCACGCGCTTCGCGCAGCGGCAGGGTCGCCAGAGCACCCGACAGGACAACACGGCCCGAATCCTCGGTTTTGTCTTCGTCGCTTGGCAGCTCGCGCGCCTCAATCGGACCGGTGCCATCACCAAGGATCAGAACACGTTCGATCAGGTTCTTCAACTGACGCACATTGCCGGGCCAGGTCATGGTTTGCAGCAGAGCCACGGCCTCTTCCGACAGCTCACGCATTGGCAGGCCTTGGGTTTCGTTGCACATTTCGATGAAATGCTGGGCCAGAACCGGAATATCCTCGCGCCGGTCTTCCAGCGAGGGAACATCCACCGGAACAACGTTCAGACGGTGATACAGTTCTTCCCGGAACCGTTCGGCTGCGATCTCTTCGTCCAGATCCTTGTTGGTCGAGGATATGACGCGCAAATCCACCCTTACCTTGTCGCTGCCGCCGACACGCTGGAACTGCTGATCCACCAGCACACGTAGGATTTTGGACTGCGTGCCTAGGGGCATATCGGCGACCTCATCGAAGTAGACAACGCCACCATGGGCCTCTTCCAGCAAGCCCGATTCCACCCCGCGTTCAGAGCTTTCGCGCCCGAACAACACCTCTTCGACCCGCTCGGGCTCAATCCCGGCACAGTTGACCGTCACAAAAGGCGCATTGGCGCGGTTTGAATGCGCGTGGATATAGCGAGCCGCAATTTCCTTGCCCGACCCGGCCGGGCCGCTCAGCATCACACGACCATTGGACTTGGTAACCTTGTCCAACTGGCCCTGCATCGCCCGGAATGACGCGGATTTGCCGATCATGTCCGAGCTGCTGACTTCTTTGCGCTTGAGCGAGGCATTCTCGCGGCGCAGGCGCGAGGTCTCCATCGCGCGGCGGATCACCACCATCAACTGGTCGATGTTGAAGGGCTTTTCGATGAAATCATAAGCCCCTTGCTTGATCGCAGCGACGGCGATTTCGATATTGCCGTGACCGGAAATGATCACCACCGGCACATCCGGGTTGTCACGCTTTACAGCTTTCAGGATATCGATACCGTCCATCCGACTGTCTTTCAGCCAGATATCCAGGATCAACAGCCCCGGCGGCTCAGCATTAATCGACGACATGCACTCATCCGAGTTCGCCGCCAGCCGCGTTGAATAGCCTTCGTCCTCCAGAATGTCGGACACCAGTTCGCGAATATCGCGTTCGTCATCTACGATCAGTATGTCGCTCATCTTTGGCCTGCTTTCAGTTTGTTGGTTTTAATCGCCTGTTTTTGTGGCGCTGAATTTGGTGGGAGATTTGCTCCCGGCAAACGGATCACGGCCATTGCGCCGAAATGGTCCTGTCCGTTGAATACGGGCGCGTCTTCCAAAGTCAGCGCTCCGCCATGTTCTTCGATTATCTTCTTGACGATGGGCAGGCCCAGCCCGGTTCCTTCGTCGCGCGTGGTCACATAAGGCTCAAACAACCGCGCACGATCCTCAGGAAGGCCGATACCATTGTCGGCAATCGTGACAATCGTTCCCGCATCATCCGTGGAAACGGACACTTTGATCTGTGGTTTCAGGTTTTCAGGTGCGCCTTTTTCTTTCAAAGTTCCAATAGCTTCGCCCGCGTTCTTGATCAAATTCGTCAAGGCCTGGTTCAGCATGGTTGCATCCAGATCAGCCGTGATCGGCTGTTCCGGCAAGTCCGCATCGATTTGCACATCCGGTTGCCCCGCCTGCTGCAACAAAACGGCCTCGCGCACCAGAGCAACCACATCCTCCTGTCGCCTCTCTGGTTCCGGCATACGTGCAAATTTTGAAAACTCGTCGACAATGCGCCGCAGGTCGTTGGTCTGTCGCACAATCACATCGGTCATCGATTCTAGGGTGTCACAATCTGCCTCATCCAGTTTGGATGAGAATTTACGTTTGATCCGTTCCGCGCTCAATTGAATCGGTGTCAGCGGGTTCTTGATCTCATGCGCGATGCGCCGGGCGACGTCACCCCAGGCGGCCATACGCTGAGCGCTGACCAGATCGGTGACATCGTCAAAGGCCACCACGTAGCCCTCAAGCGAGCCATCCTCACCCCGCCGCGTGGCCATGCGCACGAGCAGGTTCTCCAACTGCCCTTTGCGGGTTACCTTGATCTCACCCTGTACGGCCTCTTGACCGCCCTCTTTCAGGCTTTCAAACAGCGGCAGGAATTCGGGCACTGCGATACCGATCGACAGATGCTGTTCGCCACGCGACCAGTCCAGCAGACGCTCGGCTGAGCGGTTTACGAAGGTTACATCGCCTTCGGGGTCAACACCCACAACGCCCGATGTGACCGAACTCAGCACGGAATCGAACAATCGGCGGCGGCTTTCGATCTGGCGTGTGTTTTCCAGCAGCGTATCGCGCTGGCCTTTAAGCTGCCGGGTCATCTGGTTAAAATACCTGCCCAGCATCGCAATTTCGTCGTCGCTGGCCTCTTCAATGACCTGTACGCTCAGGTCGCCGGCGCCGACGCGTTGCGCGGCTGTAGTCAGACGGCCGACAGGTCGCGACAGGCGTTCGGCAAACCACATGCCCAAAGACATCGCGGCAAGGATAAGGATCAGGGCAAACCCCAAATATAGAAGGCCAAAGTTGAAAAGCACCCTGCCGCGTTCGCTTTCAAGCTGCTGGTAGAACTGCGCCGTTTCCTTGGTATCGTCCAGCAGGGTCAGTAGCTGACCATCGACCTCACGGCTGACATAGAGGTATCGGTCCAGATAGGCCTGCAGCGGCACAAGCGCGCGGAATTCGTTGTTCTCCCAATCGGCGATGATCAACAAACCGGTGTCTGCCGCTTCGACCATCTGTTCGGGCGTGGGCTTTTCGTAACTGAACAGGTAGGATCGATCCCCGCGCGACCGGATTTCGCCGCTGCCATCGATCACGTAAGCCTCGCGCAGCCCCCGTTGGATTTGCGCCTGCCCCTGCGCCAGAACCTCACGCAATTCCGCGTCCGAGATATAGAAATCGCGGGCCCGCGCATTGTCCAGAAACAGCGCCAGAACAGCGGCATCCTGGGTCAGACCCTGCCGGTGTTCCAGCTCATACGCCTCAGCCGCAGTCAGCGATGACCCGACGACCTGACGCACACGGTCCGAAAACCAGCCCTCAAGGCCGATATTCACAGTCAGACCTGCGAAGATGGCAACCGTGACCGTCGGCACCAGCGCCAAGAGCGTAAACGCCCCGATCAGACGCAAATGCAGGCGAGACCCCGCCGATTTTGCGCGTCTGGCTGCGATTAGCGAACCAAGCTGGCTGAGCACCAGGGCCGCCACGACAAGGACGTAAACAAGGTCGGCAAGCAGAATCAGGCGCAGGGTCGGAGCGGTCGCGCCCAGGTCAAAGGGACCAATGACCAGATAGGTAGCAAGCGCCAGCACTGGCCCTAGAAGAACCAGCCCCAAGGTGCCGAAATTGCGCAGTTTTCGGGATTTTCGCCATCGACTAATCGATGGGATAATCCCGCTCTGTGCTCGGGTTGCCACCGTCTGCCCTCATCCTGATGTGTCGCTTGTGCGACTGACCGCCATATGTCGTGGTCGTTTCCCCGGAGATACCCGGATGCCACGGCTTGTGTGGCGATATTACATCAGTTTGCGACGGCGTGTCACCTGAATATCGAGGTCTGTGATCTTTTTCCGCAGCGTATTTCGGTTAATCCCAAGCAAATCAGCGCATTTTGCCTGATTGCCACCGGTTGCCTCCAATGCGATTTCGATCAGCGGGGCCTCAACCTCACGCAATATGCGCTGATACAGGCCCGGAGGCGGCAGCATATTGCCGTGCAAATCAAAATACCGCCGCAGATGCCGTTCCACCGAGGTGGACAGCTTCTCGCGCTCGCCCCCACCCAGCACAGGTTCGGCCTCGGGCTGGCTGCCCAGCACCATCTCAACCTCGGCTTTTGAGATTTCATCGGCCCGGCTGGTTAGGCTAAGGCGGCGAACTGCGTTCTCTAACTGCCGTACATTGCCGGGCCAGGAATAGCGACGGATCAGTTCAACCGCATCCGGGCTGAGCCAGCGCTTAGTGCCGCTATCACGCTCTTCGCGGGCCAGAAAATGCTCGGCCAGCAAGGTGATATCATCCACACGCTCGCGTAGGGCCGGTACATGGATCGTCGCGCCGCATAGGCGGTAGTACAGATCCTGCCGGATGCGGCCACCTTCCATGCCCTCGGCCAGATCCGACTGGCTGGTGGCCATGAAACGCGGCACGTGATCGCCGGGGGTGTCCATCATGCGCACGATGCGCGCCTGAAGCTCATCATCCAGATCGGCGATCTCATCAATCAACAGCGTACCTCCACGCACGCGCGCCATGACACGGGCGGGCCCCTCCAAATCACGCAGGTCTGCAGCAGTGGCGGTTACAAAGGGCAATGTACGACGATCTGAGAAGTCGTGAATTGCCCGCGCGATCAGGGACTTACCGGTTCCACTTTCACCAGAAATCATGACCGACAGATCGGTGTTCATCACACGTGCAACCAGTCGATACAGAGATTGCATAACGGATGTGCGCCCGACCAGAGGTAACTCATCCGGGCGTTCATTTGCGTCTGCCTCGGGTTCTGATTGCAGCCGCTGCTTTTGTTCCAGTGCGCGCGCGGTGCGTTTCATCAGATCGGGCAAATCGAAGGGTTTGGGCAGGTAGTCATAGGCATCCGCCTCAGCCGCCTGGATCGCAGTCATGATGGTATTCTGGGCCGAAATCACAATCACCGGCAAACCGGGGCGGTCTAGCGCGATTTTCGGCAGCATTTCCAACCCGTTCCCATCCGGCATGACGACATCCGAAATCACCACGTCCCCCTTGCCTTCACCTACCCATCGCATCAGCGTAGTCAGCGAAGAGGTGGCATGCACCTTGCATCCGGCCCGGGTCAGGGCCTGAGTCAGAACTGTGCGGATCGTGCGATCGTCATCTGCAACCAGAACGGTGCCATCCATCAGGTGCTCTCCTTCGTTATGCTCTCTGCCGGCGCGCGGCGCAGCGACAGTTTGAAAACAGTGCGTCCCGGAACGGAATCGGCCGAGATCCAGCCGCGATGGTCCGAGATGATCTTGCTGACCAGCGCCAGCCCTAGACCCGTTCCATTTTCCTTGCCCGAGACAAACGGGTCGAAAATGTCGCTGCGAATATCCTCCGGCAGTCCGGGGCCATCATCGATGATCTCAATCTGCAACGGCAGCGAATGACCCGAACCGTCACTACGGCGCAGGCGGAACGAGTGCTCGAAATAGGTGCGCAGGCGAATCGTGCCGCCATTCGGGCCAGCGGCCTCGGACGCGTTTTTCAACAGATTCAGAACCACTTGCAGGATTTGATCGGGATCACCATAGGCCAGCGGCAGCGATGGGTCGTAGTCCTCGATAATGGTCATATCCGCGCCGAACCCCAGCAAGGCCGAACGGCGCGCGCGGTCCAGAACGTCGTGGATGTTGACCGGTTTGAAGTCGGGTTGCTGCAGGTTTCCGAATTGCTCAACCTGCTCCAACAGCTTCACGATGCGGCGGCTTTCGGCCACGATAAGATCTGTGAGTTCAAGGTCTTGCGCTGAGATATTCATGCTGAGGAGCTGCGCTGCACCGGTGATACCAGCCAGCGGGTTCTTGATTTCATGCGCCAGCATCTCTGCCATACCGATGGCGGATTGCGCTGCTGACTTAACCGTGTTGCCGCGTGTCATGCGCCCCGCCAATTCGCGTGGCGAGATGATCATGATCATTGATCCCGGATGCCCGACCAGCGGCGCGATCTGTAGCGCGCATTGCAGCGGTGCGCGGTTACCCGACCCGACATCGACATCGTTGACGAACAGCGGCGTGCCTTGATGACGCGCGCGCAGGAACGCCTCTTCCAGTGGGGCATCCACAGCGATCTGGTCCCAGACCGGATGACCGATCACCGATTTGCGCGACGCGTTCAGGAAACCCTCGCCCGAGGAGTTCACATCGGAAATCCGATCCGCCTGGTCTATGATGAAGGCCGGAACGGGTAGCGAGTTCCAGATGCTCTGATCCGAATTCATGCGGCCACCTCGGCTGCGCAATCCAGCGCCTCATCAAGCAGGCGCAGTACCTCTTGCGTATCACGTGAGGTCAAAACAGCCCGACGCAGGGGCGCGGGTGTTCCGGCTTCATCCATGTACCACCCCAGATGCTTGCGGGCGACGCGCAGGCCCAGATCGGTGCCGTAGAATTCGAGCATGGCTTGATAATGGGCGCGCACCATTGCGACCAATTCAGCGCCCTTGGGGATTTCAGGTGCCTCGGTGCCGTAGATGTCGTGGCATATCTGCGCCAGAAGCCAGGGTTTTCCCTGCGCGCCCCGCCCGACCATCACGCCATCTGCGCCAGACTGATCCAGCGCCGTGTGGGCCGCTTTGGTATCAACAATATCGCCATTGGCAATGACGGGAATCGACACCGCCTGTTTCACAGCTCGGATCGCCTGCCAATCGGCGTGGCCTTTGTAGAACTGGCAGCGTGTGCGCCCATGGATCGTGACCATCTTGATCCCCGCCCATTCGGCCCGGCGCGCCACATCAGGCGCGTTCAGCAGCGCATCATCCCAGCCCAGCCGCGTTTTAAGAGTTACGGGTATGTCGACCGCCTCAACCACCGCCTCGATCAGGGTCAGGGCGTGATCTGGCGTTTTCAGAAGGGCCGAGCCGGAATAGCCATTGGTCACCTTTTTGGCCGGGCAGCCCATATTGATGTCGATTACGCGCGCGCCGCGATCGGCGACCTGACGGGCAGCTTCGGCCATCCAATGCGCCTCGCGCCCGGCCAGTTGAACCGCAGTGTTTTCCACATCTGCCGACAGTTCCGCCCGTTCGCGCACGCCCGGCTTGGCTTGCACCATCTCCTGGCTCGCGACCATTTCGCTGACGACCATGCCCGCCCCAAACCGCATCACTAGATCGCGGAACGGGCGATCCGTGATTCCAGCCATCGGCGCCAGCAGCACAGGTGGGTTCAGAGTTTTGTCAGCAAGATGCAGGGTCAACGTGCCTAATCCTTGAGCAGTTGGGGTTTTGATATCGAATCCAGTGCATATGAACAACAAAACGACCACCCACAAGCCTGCAAAATCATCACTCGCTTAATTTTTAGGCAGATTGACGCGGGTGATTGCCTCTGCATTCACCGCCCCCTAAACAATGGTCAAAATCAACGGAGCAAACGTCAGTATGACAACCGCCGCCATCATCGTTGCCGCCGGTCGCGGAACCCGCGCAGGCGGAGGCACGCCCAAGCAATGGCGCATGCTGGCCGGGCGCGTGGTAGCCGACTGGACGATCGACAGGTTTCGCACACAAGTCGAACATATTGTACTCGTGCTATCACCCGACGATTCGGGTGCTTGGGAGGCCTATCGGGACAGTGATCTGATCCTCGCCCCGGGTGGCGCGGATCGAGCGACATCTGTCCGCAACGGGCTGGATGCGCTGGCGGACCGGGAAGTAGATTACGTTTTGATTCATGATGTTGCCCGCCCCTGCGTGGGTGCGGACGTCATTCAGAACGTGCTGCACGCGCTGAGCAAAAGCCAGGCTGCCGCACCCGGATTGGCCGTTACAGACGCGCTTTGGACCGGGGATGACAACTCGGTCACCGGAACGCAGGATCGAACCGGCCTGTTCGCGGCCCAAACGCCGCAGGGCTTTCACTATGATGCGATCACGGACGCTCATGCGGCCCATTCAAGCAGCGCGGCGGATGACGTCGAGGTCGCACGTGCCGCCGGGCTGGACGTGACCATCGTGCCGGGCGATCCGGACAATATCAAAATCACACGACCCGAGGATTTTGCCCGGGCAGAACGGATATTGGGGCTGAATATGGATGTAAGACTGGGCAACGGCTATGACGTGCACCGGTTTGGTGACGGAGATCATGTGATCCTGTGCGGTGTGAAAGTACCGCATGACCGGGGGTTGCAAGGTCATTCCGATGCTGATGTCGGCATGCACGCTGTGACGGATGCGATCTATGGCGCTTTGGCGCAGGGCGATATCGGCCAGCACTTCCCCCCTTCAGATCCGCAGTGGAAAGGGGCCGCCAGCGAGATTTTCCTGCGCCACGCTGTCGAGCTTGCACAAACCATGGGTTACCGCATCTCGAACGTCGATTGTACGCTGGTCTGTGAATACCCAAAGATCGGTCCTCATGCCGCAAAAATGAAAGAAGAAATGTCTAGAATCATGGGATTGCGTGCCGATCAGATCTCGGTCAAGGCAACCACATCCGAGCGTCTGGGCTTTACCGGCCGTAGCGAGGGTATCGCGTCGCTCGCCACTGCATGTCTGGTGAAAGCATGAGCATCGCGCGTCTGATCGGAACCGTCTGTGGCGTTGGCTATCTGCGCCCTGCCCCCGGCACGTGGGGATCGTTTGTGGCCCTGCCTCTGGTCTGGAGCCTGCACGTTCTGGGCGGATTCCCCCTGCTCGTCTTCGCGACGCTCGTCGTGTTCATCGCAGGGCTTTGGGCTACAAAGGTGATGACCGCCGGGCAAGAGGATCACGACCCGTCCGAGATCGTGGTCGATGAGGTCGCAGGCCAGTTCATCGCGCTCTGGGCCATTTCCTATCCAAGCTGGGCACATGGGATCGAGATCACCGCGCTCTGGCCCGGTTGGGTCGCGGGCTTCCTGCTGTTCCGACTGTTCGACATCACCAAGCCCGGCCCGGTCGGCTGGGCCGATCGCAAAGGAGACGCGATGGGCGTGATGCTTGACGATGTAATCGCCGGGGTCTTTGCCGCCATCGGTGTAATGGTTCTGGCCGGGATCGCACACGGAGTGTTGGGGCTATGACCGTCGCTGCTCTGCTCGATTTGGCCAAGGCGCGTGGCGTGATGATCGCCACTGCCGAAAGCTGCACGGGCGGTATGGTCGCCGCCGCGCTAACCGACATTCCCGGCAGCTCCGCCGTGGTTGACCGGGGCTTTGTCACCTACGCCAACCGCGCCAAGCAGGACATGCTAGGTGTCCGGGCCAAGACGTTGGACGCCCATGGTGCAGTCTCAGAACAGGTCGCGCGCGAAATGGCCGAAGGCGCAGTGCGAAACTCTCAGGCGCAATTGGCGGTCTCGATCACCGGCATCGCGGGTCCCGGGGGGTCCGAATTCAAACCCGAGGGGCGTGTGTGTTTCGGGTTGGCTGGTGAGGGGTTGACCACCCACACCGAAACGGTGGAGTTCGGCGCACCAGGGCGCGACGCTGTGCGGCGGGCAGCGCGCAATCATGCGCTTAACCTGTTGCATAACGCGCTTTCAAAATTCACCTAAATGGCATGGATGCCTTGGCGTCAATTGCGCCCCTTGCACCGATCAAACCGGTTGCACGGTTCGCCCTAGGTCGCATACACGCGGTGACCGGAACACGGGCTCGATCAGTCAGCAGACCGTAACCGGCCCGAAGACCCAAGCGGCCAAGCCCACCTTGGTCGCACTGCCCGGAAGGGCAAAAAGCGGACCCCGCAAGGGTCCGCTTTTCTTTTGCCGCCCTCTCGACTCCAGCCCAAGGGACAGGCTATCAGCCCGCAACACTCTTTCAGCCCAGAGGTTTGCGCCATGATCCCCAGTTCTTTTCCTGACAGCACCGAAATCGCCCGCCTGACCGCGCGGATGCTGCTGGAGATCAAGGCTGTGCATTTCAATGCGCGCGAGCCGTTCACGCTGGCCTCTGGCCTGCCCAGCCCCACCTATATCGACTGCCGCAAGCTGATCTCATACCCGCGCATCCGCTCGACCCTGATGGATTTCCTGACGGTTACTGTTATGCGCGAGGCCGGGTTCGAGGCGTTCGACAATATCGCAGGTGGTGAAACGGCCGGCATCCCCTTTGCCGCCATGGTCGCCGAGCGGATGGGCCTGCCCATGACCTATGTGCGGAAGAAACCCAAAGGCTACGGCCGCAACGCCCGGATCGAAGGCGCGATGAGCGAAGGGGAACGCGTGCTTCTGGTCGAGGATCTGACCACCGATGGCGGATCAAAGCTGTCCTTTGTCGATGCGATCCGCGAAACGGGCGCTACCTGTGGCCATACCGCGGTGATCTTCTACTACGGAATTTTCCCCGAGACCGAAAAGACCCTGGGCGATCACGGTGTAAAGCTGCATTCGCTGTGCACCTGGTGGGATGTTCTGGCCGAAGCCAAGGCGCAAAAGGCCTTTGACGAAGAGACCCTTAGCGGCGTCGAGGCCTTCCTGAATGACCCGCGCGGTTGGCAGGACGCGCGCAAAAGCTGACGTCGCGAAATCTGTTTTCTGAGCGGGAACAGTGGCAGGTCCGCGGACTTAATCCGCACAATATGTTGACGTCCAGCCCCCTCATGCTTCAAGATGATGGGGCCCGGAGATATTCACAGCATATCCCCAGAAAACATACAATTTGCCCCGACTCGCAGGGCTAAGCTATGGACCTTGTCCCAAGGGACGGTGAGAGCAGCAATGAACGAGATCAGCAGTATCGAACAGGCAGCGGCACAGATTCAAAACGCCGAAACAATGCCGCATTCCATTGAGGCCGAACAGCAGCTACTGGGTGCGATTCTGACCAATAATGATCTCTATGATCGCGTCGCTTCGATCATCGGGGCCGAGCATTTCTATGATCCGGTCCATGCGCGCATCTATGAGGTCGCCGCGACGCGCATCGCCAAGAACGCACTCGCCTCGCCCGTCACGCTGAAATCCTTCATGGCCGAAGATGAGGGCCTGAAAGAGCTTGGTGGCCCGGCCTATCTGGTCAAACTGGCCGGGGCCTCGATCAGTGCTTTTGCCGTCCATGACTACGCCCAAATGATCTATGACCTGGCCATCCGGCGCGAGCTGATCCGGTTGGGTCGAGATATCTCGGACAAGGCCGCGCGGGTTGATGTGTCCAGCGAGCCGAAGGAACAAATCGTCGAGGCCGAGCAGCAGCTGTATCAGCTGTCCGAGCAAGGCCAGACAGAACAGGGCTTTCAATCCTTCCTCAAGGCGGTCACCGAAGCCGTCAACGTTACCAACGAAGCATACCAGCGTGGGGGCGGGATGGCCGGCATCTCGACCGGTCTGGCCGATCTGGATAAGCAGCTGGGTGGCTTGCATCCATCGGACCTGATCATTCTTGCCGGCCGTCCCTCTATGGGTAAAACCTCGCTTGCGACCAACGTGGCGTTTAATGTGGCCAAAGCCTATAAACGCGGCACCAAGCCTGATGGCAGCGAAGGCGCGATTGATGGCGGCGTGGTTGGGTTCTTCTCATTGGAAATGAGTGCCGAACAGCTTGCGGGCCGTGTTCTGGCCGAAGCTTCTGAAATTTCGTCTCACAAGATCCGTCAGGGCGACATGACCGAGGCCGAGTTCCGGCGCTTCGTGGATGCCGCCAAGGAACTGGAAGCCTGTCCGCTGTTCATCGACGACACCCCGGCGCTGCCCATCGCGCAGCTTGCCGCCCGCGCACGGCGGCTGAAACGAACCCACGGGCTGGACCTGCTGGTGATCGACTATCTGCAGCTGTGCCGGGGCATGTCGGACAACCGTGTTAACGAAATCGCCGAGATCTCGATGGGCATGAAGGCGATTGCCAAGGAGCTGAACATCCCGGTTATCGCCCTGTCCCAGCTGTCGCGCCAGGTTGAAAACCGCGATGACAAGCGCCCGCAACTGTCCGACCTGCGGGAATCGGGCTCGATCGAACAGGATGCGGATGTGGTGATGTTCGTGTTCCGAGAGGAATACTACAAGGAACGCGAAAAGCCCGGCGATCATGAGCTGGACAAGATGGAAGAGTGGAAGCAAGCCATGGAACGCCTGCATGGCAAGGCCGAAGTGATCGTCGGCAAGCAACGCCACGGCCCCATCGGCACGGTCGAGCTGTCGTTCGAGGCCCAGTTCACCCGCTTTGGCAATCTCGTCAAACCCTGGCAACAGGGCGGCGAGATCGAGGGCTACTGACCCCTACCACAAGGCAGGATTGTTCAGCGCCGCAACGCAATGCGATGGCCCCTTTAGCGGGGTCAGTTCGCGCCCGTCCAGAGATTGCCCCAGCCAACCATGCGGATAGCTGAGCCTCAGAGGCGGCTGCGCGATCTCTTCTGAAATGGCTAGAAACCCGGTTTTGCAATAGTAGTTCGGATCGCCATAGGTCAGCACCACATCGACACCGAAGTTTCGCAGCTGGTCCAGCCCGTATGTGATCAAAGCCTGCCCGATCCCCGATTTCTGCCGGTCCGTTCGCACCGCCATCGGTGACAGGATAAAGACATCTCGGCTGTTTTGCGGATAGGTGATCCTGGAAAACGCAACAGCGCCCACCAGTTCCATGTCTTGATACGCGGTGGAAAGCATCACATCTGCCTCAGGCGTCCTGCTCAGCAAATCTTGCACAAACGCGCCGATCAGCGCACCTTCATCAGCGCCCTCCGAGGCTGAAAAGACGTCCTGAAACAGATCGACCACAGCCTGAACATCTGATCCTTTACCGTTCGAAAACTCCATGATCCCCTCCGGGCATTGCATCTGCTTTGCCGCTAAAAACTGGAAGGCCGCACCTGAACAAAGCAGCGCGCCTTCGCGATCTCACATACCATGATCACAGCAACAAACTGCCAGAATTCACAAGAACTTGGCAAATTTCGCCGGTTGCCGCGCATACAACGCTGAAACGGCGTCGCAAAAGCGTCATTCCCTCTTGACCTTA
The DNA here is from genome assembly GCF_056533095.1 of Ruegeria sp. H3. NCBI lineage: Bacteria > Pseudomonadati > Pseudomonadota > Alphaproteobacteria > Rhodobacterales > Roseobacteraceae > Ruegeria > Ruegeria sp. H3. The sequence goes on from NZ_JBQFOD010000002.1 coordinate 175,319, forward strand.
TACGGCGCAATGTCATGAACAACGCCATGAGTACCGCACGACTGACAATCAATCTTCAAGCCCTTGCCAGCAACTGGCGGGCACTGGATGCACAGACCGATGTTGAAACCGCCGCCGTGGTCAAGGCCGATGGCTATGGGCTGGGCGCTGGGCCGGTCAGCAGTGCATTGGCCGAAGAAGGCGTGCGCAAGTTCTTCGTCGCGGTGGCCGAAGAAGGCGCAGCCGTGCGTCAGGCCATTGGGCCGGGGCCGCTGATCTGTGTGTTTTCCGGCCATATGGAGGGGGATGCGGACCTGCTGCGTGCCCATGACCTGACGCCCCTGATCAACTCACCCCAGCAGTTCCAGCGCCATATGCAGGCGCTACCAGATCATCCCTTTGGCATTCAGCTGGACAGCGGCATGAACCGCTTGGGTCTTGAACCGGCCGATTGGGCCGATCTGCGCCCAAAGGTCGAGGTGCTGAACCCGGTTGTCGTGATGTCTCATCTGGCGTGTTCGGACGAACCCGATCATCCGATGAACCAGCAACAGCTGAAGACCTTCCGGGAAATGACTGATGGCATAACCGCGCCGCGCTCGCTGGCGGCCACCGGTGGCACGCTTCTGGGGCCAGAGTTTCACTTTGACTTCTGCCGTCCAGGGATCGGCCTATACGGCGGGATGCCCTTTGCCGGGGCCAAACCGGTTGTCACGGTCGATCTGCCGGTGATCCAGGTGCGCGCGCTTGAGGTTGGCGAAACCGTTGGCTACGGCAACAGCTGGACCGCCCGACGCCCGTCGCGCATCGCAACGGTTGCAGCGGGCTATGCGGATGGCCTGCACCGCGCCATCGGTGGCGGGATCGACACATTTGCGGGCGATCAGCCCTGTCCCGTCGTGGGACGCATCTCAATGGACCTGATCACGGTCGATGTCACCGACCTGCCTGAGGGCCCGGAACGCTTGCGCATTCTGAACGGGCATCAAACGGTGGATGATCTGGCCGAGGCAGCGGGCACAATTGGCTATGAAATCCTGACCTCGATGGGTCGCCGGTATTCGCGGGGTTATGTGGAATGAACCCTGTCTTACTGCTCAGCGGATTGGGTCGCGCTGTCCTGACCGTGCTGGCCGCGTTTGGACGCGTGGCACTGTTTGCGCTGGACGCAATCTCTCATATCTTCCGCCCTCCGTTCTACCCGCGTGAATTCGCCATGGCGCTGTTGAATATCGGTTGGCTGTCCCTGCCCGTGGTCGGCCTGACCGCGATCTTCACCGGCGGCGCGCTGGCCTTGCAAATCTACGCAGGCGGTGCGCGTTTCAATGCCGAAGCTGTAGTGCCCCAGATCGTTGCCATCGGCATGGTGCGAGAGCTTGGGCCGGTGCTGGTCGGCCTGATGATCGCCGCCCGCGTGACCTCTTCCATCGCAGCAGAAATCGCGACGATGAAAGTGACTGAACAGATTGATGCGCTGGTCACCCTGTCCACCCACCCGATGAAATACCTGACCGCACCGCGCGTGCTGGCGGCGCTGATAACCGTGCCTGCCTTGGTTGCGGTTGGAGATATCATCGGCATCATGGGCGGCTACACCGTTGCCACGCAAAATCTGGGCTTCAACCCGGCGGCCTATCTCAAAAACACCGTGGATTTTCTTGAGGCCCGCGACATCGTCTCGTCCCTGGTCAAAGGGGCCGCCTTTGGCATGATCGCCGCCATCATGGGCTGCTATTACGGCATGTCCTCGGGTCGTGGCGCGCAGGGCGTGGGCCGCGCCACCAAAGGCTCGGTCGAGGCCGCAGCCGTGCTGATCCTGGCCGCCAATTTCGTACTCACAGGGGTGTTCTTCTCGCTATGATCCGGATGGAGAACGTACATAAAGCCTTTGGCGACAACTGCGTCCTTCAAGGCATGAACCTTGAGATCCCCAAGGGCACCTCGATGGTCATCATCGGCGGCTCGGGCACCGGCAAGTCGGTGGCGCTGAAATGCATTCTGGGCCTGATCCAGCCCGACAGCGGCATGATCTATGTGGACGGCAAAGACGCCACCAAGGGCGACCGAGATGCGTTTCTGGCACGGTTCGGCATGCTGTTTCAGGGCGCGGCGCTCTTTGACTCCCTGCCCGTCTGGCAAAACGTCGCCTTCCGCTTGCTGCGCGGTTCACTAAAACGCCCGGTGGACGAGGCGCGCGAGATCGCCATCGAAAAACTGCGCCGTGTCGGTCTGAAACCTGACGTGGCCGACCGCCTGCCCGCCGAACTGTCCGGCGGCATGCAAAAACGCGTCGGCCTCGCCCGCGCCATCGCCGCCGAGCCCGAGATCATCTTTTTCGATGAGCCCACAACCGGGTTGGACCCGATCATGTCCGGCGTCATCAACGACCTGATCCGCGAAATCGTGACAGAGATGGGCGCAACGGCCATGACCATCACCCACGACATGAGCTCGGTCCGCGCAATCGCCGACAACGTGGCCATGCTGCATGGCGGGGTGATCCAGTGGACCGGTCCGGTAAGTCAGATGGATGCCTCGGGCGATCCCTATATGGAGCAGTTTATCAGCGGGAGCGCTGAGGGACCGATTGAGGCGGTTCGGTGATTGAAGTGGCAACACTACTGGAAATCTCGAACCTTGTCAGAGATTTGGGCACCTATTACGTTTTAAGCCTTGTCATCGTCGGTGCCGTGAGCAGGATAAAACAGGGCAGTCGACCGTCTGCCAAAAGCGGCGTAACCGGCGGTAGTAGCCTTCAGTTCGAAAGCGCTGCGACGGGTCTTGTTTCCAAGGATGAAGCTAAGACCAAGTTCAGTTTCACAAGAACCGTGATCGGGTGGTCCGTTATCTTAGCAATCGTCTCGCTTGCTTTGGTCGGCTTGAAATGGGTTACCAACGCACAAATCTCTTCACTGAATTTTGCCGTTGGAGCGCTTTTTTTCATATGCGGTCTGTCAATGCGCAGGGATTATCTACGCGAATGGGACGGCTCCCGAATAACTCTGGACATTGCGTGCCTTCTGATTTGTTTGCTTTTTCTTGTGAAACAAATATAAAGCCATGCCCCTCCGCCTCGCCACCCTCTCCCTCCTGATCCTCTATCCCATCGCATGGTTCGCCCCACTAATGCGCGCCGGCTTGCTTCCAATTTTCGGCCTCAGCGAGATCAGCGTCATCACCGGCCTTCAGTCCTTGTGGAAATCCGACGTCTTCCTCGCACTGATTGTCACCATCTTCGCCCTCTTCGCCCCGTATATCAAAACCATCGGCACCGCGCTGATTCAGTGGAACCTGCTCGACGCCCGCGTCCAACCTGCGCTCAACGTCCTCGGTAAGCTGGCGATGGCCGATATCTTCCTGATCGCGCTCTATATCACGCTGGCCAAAGGCATCTCTTACGCCACGATTGAGACCGCCTGGGGCCTCTACCTCTTCACGCTCTGCATCCTCGCCTCGCTCGTCTTGGGCCTGCTGACCGAACGTCAGGCAAAGACCCAAACCTCTCCTTAAGGCCCGGCGCGCATGCGCCCGCTGTGGGTGACGGCCCGCGGGGCCCGAACCCGCAGCGCGCCACCGGCGGAGATGAAAGCCCGCAAGGGCTTGAAGAACCGCCCATCCTCGGGCACCAAAGCGGAATGGCAAAACCAACCTTCTCTTGCTCGGCCTGCGGTGCGAGCTTCACCAAATGGTCCGGGCGTTGCGATGGCTGTGGGGAATGGAATACCATCACCCAGGACGTGCCGCTTTCTTCTGGCCCGGCCAAGAAATCCCTCGGCGGCAAGCGGGGACAGTCTGTCACGCTCACGGACCTGTCGACCGAGGAGACACCGCCACCCCGAACACTCAGCGGGGTGGATGAGTTGGACCGCGTCTTGGGCGGCGGTCTGGTTCCTGCCTCGGCCCTGTTGGTGGGCGGCGATCCCGGTATCGGAAAATCCACCCTGTTGTTGCAGGCCGCTGCGCGCTTTGCCCGTGCAGGCGTCAAAACGATCTATGTCTCGGGCGAGGAAGCCAGCGCGCAGGTCCGCATGCGCGCACGGCGATTGGGGCTGGAAGATGCGCCTGTTCAACTGGCCGCGGAAACCAACTTGCGCGATATCCTGACAACGTTGGAAACCGAAAAGCCCGGCCTCGCCATCATCGACTCGATTCAGACCATGTGGGCCGACAACGTGGACAGCGCACCGGGTTCGGTGTCACAAGTCCGGGCCGCAGCGCATGAATTGACCACGTTTGCGAAACGACACGGGGTTTCGATCGTTATGGTCGGCCATGTCACCAAAGAAGGTCAGATCGCAGGGCCGCGCGTTGTCGAACACATGGTCGACACCGTGCTCTATTTCGAAGGCGAGCGCGGCCACCAGTTCCGCATCCTGCGCGCGGTCAAAAACCGCTTTGGCCCAGCTGATGAGATCGGCGTATTTGAAATGACCGGCAAAGGTCTGGCGCAAGTCACCAACCCCTCGGCCCTGTTCCTGTCGGAACGCGGCGAACCCAGCCCTGGATCGGCTGTTTTTGCCGGGATCGAAGGCACACGGCCCGTATTGGTTGAGCTTCAGGCGCTCGTGGCACCCTCCCCTCACTCCCAACCCCGCCGCACGGTTGTGGGCTGGGACAGCGGGCGCCTTGCCATGATCCTCGCCGTGCTCGAAGCGCGCTGTGGCATCCCCTTTGCCGGGCTCGACGTCTATCTGAACGTCGCCGGAGGGCTCAAGGTCAGTGAACCCGCCGCCGATCTGGCGGTAGCCGCAGCCCTGCTGAGTGCGCGAGAAGATACAGCCCTGCCCGCTGACACCGTTGTTTTCGGAGAAATCTCGTTATCCGGGGCACTTAGACCGGCCCCGCAGACCGAAAATAGGTTGAAAGAAGCCCAAAAACTTGGTTTCACATCGGCGATTGCTCCGGCAGGTGGCAAAACCGGCACTGTGGCAGGTCTGACACTCACCCGACCCTCTGATTTGGTTGGGTTTGTTGGCGAAACCTTCGGAGCAGGTTAAAGTCGCGCCGCGAGGGGCAGAAAAAGAACAGGCGAGGGCCATGGAAGGTTTTACAATAATTGACGGGGTTGTGGCCCTGATCATCGTGCTGTCAGGTCTGCTGGCCTATTCGCGCGGGTTCATGCGCGAGGTTCTGGCCATCGCGGGCTGGGTCGCAGCGGCGGTCCTGGCTTTCATCTTTGCGCCGCAGGCTGTGCCACTGGTCAAAGAAATCCCGGTTGTCGGAGATTTCCTGCGTGACAGCTGTGAATTGTCGGTGATCACGGGTTTTGCCGCTGTGTTCGCCATCGCGCTGATCGTGGTCAGCATCTTCACACCCCTGTTTTCGTCGCTGGTTCAGCGTTCGGCTCTGGGTGGTCTGGATCAAGCGCTTGGTTTCTTCTTCGGCATCGCACGTGGCATTCTGTTGGTCGCCATCGCCTTCTTTGTCTACGACACGGTCATGACCGGCCAGTCTTACACCATCGTGGACGAAAGCCGCTCGGCCAAAGTGTTCGAACAGTTCAGCACGCAGATCGAAGAGCAGAACCCCGAAGCAGCCTTGGGCTGGGTGACCGCACAGTATGAAGAGCTTGTCGGTAGCTGCACCTCGAATGCAGCCGCGCCTGCTGCGGAAAGCACTGGCAACTGATTACGAATAGACCCGCATCTAAGGAAGCCCGGCATCGTCCGGGCTTTTTTCATGGACTAGATAAATCCTTCCCCACCACACACGGTGCATCGGATCGTTTTTAGTCCGAAACACCCTTCACACCGGCCGAAAATCGGTTTGCCATGAATATCGCGGCCTTTGACGACCTGTCCGGCGCCATTGCAAATCTGGCAAGGTGCACGCCCCATACCGCGACACCGGTGGCACCGCCGCTTGGGTATTTCTTCTTTCTTAGGCGGCGGCCTGTTCTGCCACATCACGCCCCCTTTTCCGCTCAACATGCGTGTTTTAATCCGGTTTCCATCATGTCATCATAATTGCATTCATATGTCATCAGACTTGCTGCGCGGTCGAGACAGCACAAATCTCACCTGCGGCATTGTGTAATTGTGATCCTTTGATGACAGGGGCGTCCTAAGGCAGTATGTGAGGGCCAACCCGCCACGGAATCGGAGCTGCCGGTCTTGTTCTTTGTGTTTTCATCTGCGTGCGTCGCATCGATGATTGGCCATTTGGCTTATGAAACACAGACAATCGCGCGCAAGATGCAGGTAGCATCCCCTTATCGATCCCGACAGTCGGTCAAACCTCTCGTCACAACGCCATAGGAATTGGAGCCCGTACATGTGTGGGATTTTGGGGATCGCAAGCCGGACACATGATGTGTTTGCGGAAATTTATGATGGCTTGCTGATGCTGCAACACCGGGGCCAGGATGCCTCGGGGATCGTCACATATAACGGTGAATTCTTCCGCGAGAAAAAGGCCAACGGTCTGGTCAAGGATGTCTTCAACGCCACGGATGCTGAAACCCTACTGGGTAAAGTCGGCATGGGGCATGTACGTTATCCAACCGCCGGTTCACTCAGCGCGGCTGAGGCGCAGCCCTTCTTCGTGAACGCGCCTTACGGGATCTATCTGGTCCATAATGGCAACATCACCAACACGGCTGAGCAGCGCGAAAAGGTGACAGGCAAATACAGCCGCCACCTGCGCACCACGTCGGATTCCGAGATTCTGCTGAACGTGCTGGCTGACAAGGTGGCCGATGCGATCAAGGTCAACGGCAATGTCGAACCCATCCGCAACATCTTCGCGGGCGTGAAGATGACGATGGAGCGGGTGCAGGGTGCCTATTCCGTCATCTGCCTGATTGCTGGAGTCGGGATGTTGGCCTTCCGTGATCCATACGGTATCCGCCCGTTGTCTGTCGCCGTTCGTGAGACCGAAGGCGGCGGCAATGACTACGCCTTTGCGTCCGAGGATGTAGCCTTTGGCATCAACGGGTTCGACAAGCTGCGCGATCTGCGCGCCGGTGAGGCGATCCTGATCGATCTGGATGGCAACATGCATGAATTCCAGGCGGTCGAGGGCAAGCTGACGCCCTGTATCTTCGAATATGTCTATCTGGCCCGCCCGGATTCGCTGCTGGATGGAGTATCCGTCTACAAAACCCAGATGCGCATGGGTCAGACATTAGCCAAGCAAATTCAGGACTCGGGGCTGGATATTGATCGGATCATTCCAGTACCGGACAGCGCCCGCCCTGTGGCGCTTGAGGCCGCGAAAATCACCGGCATCCCTTATCGCGAGGGTCTGGTCAAAAACCGTTATGTCGGCCGCACCTTCATCATGCCGGGTCAGGAAGAGCGACAGAAATCCGTGCGCCGCAAGCTAAATGCCATACCGCTGGAATTCAAAGACCACAATGTTCTGCTGATCGACGATTCAATCGTGCGCGGCAATACGATCAAGAAGATCGTACAGATGTGTCGTGAGGCCGGTGCCAAGAAAGTCTATATCGCCAGCGCGTCTCCTCCGGTCAAATACCCCAATGTCTACGGCATCGATATGCCCACAAAACATGAGCTGATCGCCAACGGCAAAGAGATCGAAGAGATTCGCGAAGAGCTGGGCGCAGATGCTCTGTTCTACCAGCATCTTGATGATCTGGTTTGGGCCGCCAAGGAAGGCAACCCCGAGATCGAGGCCTTCGATTGCTCGTGCTTCAACGGCGATTACATCACCGGCAGCGTCAGCAACGATTACCTCGACAGTCTGGAAAACAGCAGCCGTGTCAGCAAAAAGCGCGAAGACATGGAGGTTGTGGGCGGATCGTGGAACGGGGCCAAACTGGCCTCAGGCTAACCCGACGCTTCGAATCAGATGGGTTGGTTGAGACATCGCGTTTCGCGTTTTTCGCCAGCTCGCTATCATTCATAAAAACGTGACGCACGGACGTGATCGCGAAATCGTAGCGAATGCAAAGACTTCGCAAACCCTGAGTTTCATGTCAGGCCATGCGACGTTGCGGCAGTCTTTTGTTCCTTTCTGGCCTTTGTTAACCAACCCGCTGCTACCACTCACCAAAGGGGTTTGGGCCCTGCCCGACCGCAGCTTATGTCCAATGTCACCGTCAAAGGCGCGGCAACGCAAAAAGGCGCGCTCAAGAAAAACTCTGTGTCTGTGCTTGGGATTTTTGGTCCCAAGGCGGAATTGCGCGCGCTGATGCGAATGTCTTCTGGTCGCGTTAAAGAGGTGAAAACCGGCAGCCGCCTTGGATCGGGCACCATCGTGGCGATAGACGAGCACGGTGTGATGCTGCGACAAAGCGGCCAGACCCGGCGGATCGCGATCCCCGGGGGCTGACGCCTCTTGACGGCCTGCGCGATGGGGTTCAAACCGCAGCCATGACCGATCAGACCAAAATCGCCCTCATCACCGGGGCCTCTCGCGGGCTGGGCGCAGCCCTGGCCGAGGCGCTGGCCCTCGAATATCATATCGTCGCCGTCGCCCGCACCACCGGTGGGCTGGAAGAGCTGGACGACCGGATCAAGGCAAAAGGCGGATCTGCCACCCTGGCACCAATGGACATCACCGATCCCAATGCCATGGCCACCCTGTGCCGGGGCATACATGATCGCTGGGGCAAAGTGGATCTATGGCTGCACACAGCCGTCCATAGCTCGGCCCTGACGCCCGCGCATTTTGTCGACCCGAAAGAATGGGCCAAGGCGATGAACACCAACGCCAATGCCACTTCGGTCCTGATCCCCTATGTGACGCCTTTGCTGGGCGAAACGGGTCATGCGGTGTTCTTTGATGACCCCAAAGCAGGCGAGAAGTTCTATGGCATCTATGGCGCCACCAAAGCCGCGCAAATGGCGCTGGCCCGCAGTTGGCAGGTCGAGACCGAACGCACCGGGCCGCGCGTTTCTATCGTGGAACCCGCGCCGATGCCCACCGCCGTACGGGCCCGGTTCCATCCCGGCGAAGATCGGGATGCTTTGACCAGCACCTCGGATGAGGCTGCGCGGATTGTGGCGCTGCTTTAAGAGAATGGCCCGTTCTGGGCCATGCCTCCGGCGGGGATATTTTTAGCCAGATGAAGCTGGGATCAGGCTATGTTGACGCCGGTGCGCCCTGCCAGATCGACGAAGAATTGCCAGGCGACGCGGCCCGAGCGCGCGCCTCGGGTGGCCTGCCATTCGATGGCTTCGGCACGTAGGGTTTCCGGGTCGACTGAAACCCCGTAGGCACCGCAGTAGCGGTCGATCATGGCCAGGTATTCATCCTGATCGCATGGGTGGAAGCCCAGCCACAGACCGAACCGGTCAGAAAGGGAGACCTTTTCTTCGACTGCTTCCGATGGGTTAATGGCGCTGGAACGTTCGTTTTCAATCATATCCCGCGGCATCAAGTGGCGGCGGTTTGAAGTGGCGTAAAACACTACGTTTTCAGGACGGCCTTCAATACCGCCATCCAGCACGGCCTTAAGCGACTTATAGTGCTGGTCATCGTGGCTGAACGACAGGTCATCGCAGAACAGGATGAACCGGTGCGGCGCCGCGCGCAGGTGGTTTAGCAGGCGCGCGACCGAGCCCATGTCTTCACGTTGCAGCTCGACCAGTTTCAGGTCTGGGTGATCATCCTGAAGCGTGCCGTGCACGGCCTTCACCAGACTGGATTTCCCCATCCCGCGCGCGCCCCAGAGCAGAGCGTTATTGGCTTTGAAGCCTTCAGCAAAGCGACGGGTATTGTCCAACAACGTATCGCGGGAGCGGTTGATACCTACCAGCAGGTTCAGATCGACCCGGTTGACTTGTGTGACAGGCTCTAACCGATCCGGGCCGACATGCCAGACAAAGGCGGGGGCCGCGTTGAAATCCGGGGCAGCCAAAGGCGCAGGGGCCATGCGGTCCAGTGCGTCGGCGATACGGTTCAGGGCTTGGTCATCCATCGGGGCCTCCGGATCTTGGTGTGGCGCTGTCAAACCATGATCCGAGCGATGCAACAAGGGCCTCAAACGAAAAAGGCGCGCCGAACCCGACGCGCCTATCTTTGTCTTCAGAGCGGGTTACTTGCCCTCTTCCTCCTGGATGATCTCCTCATCCGCATCAGCCTCGTCATCATAGTAACCATCGGCGCGCAGCTGTTCTTCGCGCTTCTTCTCGACACGGGCGACAAGGAAGATCGATATCTCGTAGAGGCCATAGACCACGACGAACAGGATGACCTGAGTGATCACATCGGGAGGCGTGACCAGCGCCGCGAGTACCAAGATTGCGACGACGGCATATTTGCGGACGGAGCCAAGCCCTTCGGCGCTGACCAATCCGGCTTTACCCATCAAGGTCAGTAACACGGGCAGCTGGAAGCAGAGACCGAAGGCCACGATGAACTTGATCGTCAGGTTCAGGTATTCCTGCGCCGAGCCCTGGAACACCACGCTGAGCGGTGCGGCTGTCGCTCCATCGGTTACCACCTCGCCCTCGGCTCCGAACTGCTGGAAGCCTAGAAAGAAATCATACGCCAAGGGCGTTACGACATAAAAAGCAAAGCTCGCGCCCAATAGAAACATGAACGGCGACGCGATCATGAACGGCAAAAACGCGTTCTTTTCGGTTCGGTAGAGCCCAGGAGCAACGAACCGCCACATCTGCATTCCGATATAGGGAAAGGCCAGGATGAACCCGCCCAACAGCGAAACCTTGATGGCAACAAAGAAGCCTTCTTGCGGCGAGATAAAAATCAGCCCGCAATCTTGTCCCCGCTCATTCAGCACCTCACACAACGGGTGCGTCAGGAAATTGAAGATCGGCGTGGCCACCGTGAAGCAGATGATCATACCGATCAGAAACGCCACAACGCAGTGGATCAGACGCGTGCGAAGCTCGGCCAAATGTTCGATCAATGGGGCTGAGCTGTCTTCGATTTCGTCGGTCTTGCTCATGTTTTGCCTTCAGTGTTCAAAGCGGCTTCGGCCTCTTCGGCCTTGGCCAAAGCATCTGCGGCTTCTTTGGCTTTGCGCTCGGCCGTCGCGCGCGCGCTTGTTGCCTGAATCTTCTTGGCTTGTTCGGCCCGTTCAGCGGCCAACTTGCCCGTCTCGCTCTCAGGATCGAACTTGGTGGGATCGATGCTCTTACCCAGATCCTGAGCCGCCTGTTTCACGCCATCCATTGCGGTATTCACCGGATTGGCGGCCGCATTCAAACCCTTTTTGATCTCGTTCACGCCTGCCTGGTCCGCAGCTTCGTTCATCGCACTGCTGAACTCGCGCGCCATACCGCGGGCCTTGCCAACCCAGCGGCCAACATTGCGAAACAACACCGGCAGGTCCTTGGGGCCTACAACGATCAGCGCAACGATGCCGATGACCAGAAGCTCGGTCCAGCCCAGATCAAACATCTGCGCTTAGACCTTGTCTTTTTCGGTTTCCGGTGTGACGTCCTTGGCAACTTCGGCTGCATCCTGCTCCAGCTCGTCTGCGCCTTCCTTGACGCCTTTCTTGAACGACGTGATGCCTTTGCCAACTTCGCCCATCAGCGAGCTGATCTTACCACGACCAAACAGCACCAGCACCACAACAGCAATCAGCAGAAGGCCGGGAAGGCCGATATTATTGAGCATGTTTCTTCTCCTTTGACGTCGGCGCAGCACGCCGGGAATATGATCTGGCCTCGTGTTTACGCCCCAAACCCCCAACACAAAAAGGGGGCTTTCACGGTGGCGCCTCCAAAATCCGGTCCAAACTTGCGATTTTACAGGGCTCGCCTTTCACAACTGACAGGTTTATGTCAGTTGTACTTAACTACAACGGCGATATCGCAACCTGGTCAACGGAGACTCACATGACCCATGTCGCAGAAATCGTTACTTTCACATTGAACGACGGCACCTCGCCCGAGGCGTTTGTCGCGCTTAGCCAATCTACCGAATCCTTTGTACGCGCGGCTCCCGGCTTTGCCCATCGCCAGCTCAGCCAGGGCGATGACGGGCGCTGGACCGATTATGTGGTCTGGCAGGATATGCAGGCGGCGCAAAACGCCGCCGCGCAGTTCCCGGAACAAGACTTCGCCCCCGCCCTGATGGCAGCCATCAACCCAGACAGCCTACAGATGCGGCATGAGAATGTACTATGGAACATGACCGCCTAGTCGCGGTCAGAATGGCGCGCCATGCGCCGCACTGATCGCCTGTTCGATATCATCCAGATCCTGCGCGACGGCAAACTGCACCGTGCGCAGGACATCGCGGACCGGCTTGAGGTGTCGGTCCGCACGATCTACCGCGATATGGACACGCTGGTGGCTTCTGGCGTTCCTGTCGAGGGAGAGCGCGGCGTGGGCTATATGGTGCGTGAGCAGATCACCCTGCCCCCCTTGAACCTGACCCCGTCCGAACTGGAGGCGCTGAATCTTGGCATGGCCATCGTCGCCGAAGCCGCCGACCCGGATCTCAAGGCAGCAGCCGAGTCCCTTGCCGAGAAGATCGACGCGGTCCTGCCTACACAAGTCGTAGCCGAGGCAGATGCCTGGAAATTCGCTGTCTACCCCTTCGCCGATGCCGCGCGCGGTTTGGCCCATATGGCCCCAATCCGTGCTGCGATCAAATCACGTCAGAAACTGCACCTGTCCTATCGCCGTATCGACGGCACGTTGACCGACCGCACGATCCGCCCCCTCCATATGGAATACTGGGGCCGCGTTTGGACATTGACCGCCTGGTGCGAGCTGCGCGATGGCTTTCGCGTTTTCCGTATTGACCTGATCAAAACGGTCACGCCCCAGCCCGAACTTTTCACGGATGAACCCGGCAAACGGCTTAGTGACTACGACCCCCAGGCGTGATCCCAGCTTCATCTGGCTAAAAATATCCCCGCCGGAGGCATGGCCCGGTACAGGCCATTTGATTCACTGCAGATAGGGCTCTGGGTCGACCGACTCGAACCCTTTGCGGACCTCGAAATGCACATAAGCATTATCCCCACCCCGCAACGCGGCAATCTGCTGTCCACGCTTGACCCGATCACCTTTCTTAACCGTGATATCGTCGACATTGGCATAGACGGTCAGCAAGTCGTTTTTGTGCTTGACCACAATGATCGGCACCTGATCTGCATCTGCAGTGATCGCGGCAACGGTTCCGGCTTCCGCGGCCTTTACAGGCGTGCCCGGCGCAGCTGCGATGTCGATGCCCTCGTTCTTGCCCTTTTCGTAGGTGCGAATGGTTTTGCCCGTCACCGGCAGGGCCAATGCGGAACGGCTTGCGTTGCTGGGGGCCTCTGCTGTTACATCAGGGGCCTCCGGTGCTTCGCTGCGGGGTTCGACCTGTTCGTCCGGCAAGGGTTGCGTGGCGCTCGGGGGCGTTGGTGTTGGGGAGCCTTCTCCTGGCTGCGTAACATTGGTCGCACCCGCCGCTGGCGCTGCCGGAGCGGCCCCGCGAGGAGCTGGCTGGTTCTTGACCGGGATAAGAAGATACTGACCCTCGCGGATTGCGAAATCCGGACCCAGCCCGTTCCACTCGGCAAGCGATTCAACAGGTACTTGGTACAGACGCGAAATCGTATAGGCCGTCTCGCCCCGCTTCACCTTATGCTGAATTGGTTCGGGCCCGGTCGGCGCAGGTGCCGGGGCTGCTGCCGGTTTGGCAGGTTCCAGTGTTGTAGTCTGCACGCCGCCCGTTGCGGGGGCCTGATCGATGGCGGACCCGGCGATCGAGGCGATGTCGACCCCACTAGCCGCACCCACCGAACGCGGCAGCGCGAGGATCTCACCCTCGCGTAGTGTGTCGGTGGTTTGCAGGCCGTTGAACCGCGACAGCTCACCCTCCGGCAACCCCACTCGGGCAGCCACATCACGGACGGTATCGCCGCGTCGGGCAACAGCCACCTGATAATTCGGATAGCTGATGACACCACGCGCATCGGGCGTCGGGCGACTGGCGGTGGCGGATTGCGCCGCCCCTGTGGTCGAAAACCCGCCAATCTGACCGCGCAGGTCATAGTCCAGTGGTCCTTCGCACCCAGCCAATATGGCCAGAGCGGCCACCCCGGTCGCACAACGGCGCATTGCCGATTTGGAAACTGCTCTCATCACGTTTGCCCTCAACACCTGCCCCTGTTTTCCGGGGTTCCGGTGACCAAACTTTCAATACCTGTTATGTCTCATCCTTCCCGAGCCCCTCAAGCAGGGGTACGAAACGGACGGACGACAATTCGTTGTAGTCCAGACCATCCTCAGTGCGCGTGACCTTGATCAACTGCTGCACCGCATCCGACTGTCCTACGGGTAGCACCATAATACCCCCGATTTTGAGCTGCGCCAAGAGCGGTCCCGGAGGGTCCTCTGCCGCGGCTGTCACAATGATCCGATCAAAGGGGGCTTGTTCGGGCAAACCAAAGGACCCATCCGACAGCATCGCCGTCACATTGGTCAATCCCATCTCGCGAAACAGCTGGCCGGTTTCGTTCACCAGCCGCCTGTGGCGTTCAACCGTATAGACCCGTCGCGCCAGTTTCGACAGAACAGCGGCCTGATAGCCTGAGCCTGTCCCGACCTCCAGAACCGTATCGCGTGGGCGCACGTCCAGCGCCTGCGTCATCAGCCCCACGACCGAGGGTTGGCTGATCGTCTGACCACAGGCGATGGGCAGTGGCATATCCTCATAGGCGCGATCCGCAAACAGCCCTGTGACAAAGCGGCCGCGATCAACCTGCTCCATCGCGGCCAGCACACGCGCGTCCGTCACCCCCCGTTTGCGCAGGGCAAACAGGAATTGCATGACGGTTTCCGGGTCCAGTCCGCTCATTCGATCGACTTCAACGCCTCTAGCGCATCATAGGCCGTCAGATCCGCCCGCATCGGCGTGACCGAGATATACCCGGCCAGATTGGCCGCCGCATCAGTGCCCGGCTCGGTCGGTTTGTCCTGCGGCCCACCCCGGACCCACAGAAACCGCCGACCCGAGGGTGATGTCTGTGGCTCAACCGTGTGGCGCGTCTCGCGTCTGAACCCTTGGGTACAGACCTGAATACCCAGAACCTCATCCGCAGGAACGGGCGGGAAATTCACATTGTAAAACAACCGGTAATCCGTCTGATCCGCAGGGTTGGCCGCCAATATCTTGCGCACCACATCAGTGCCGTGTCGTACGGCGGCCTCAAACGGATCGGCCAGATCCCGGTTGCGCGGGCCATAGTATTGCGACAATGCAATCGCGGGCACACCCTGCAACGCAGCCTCCATCGCGCCACCGATTGTGCCGGAATAGACGGTATTCTCGGCCGAGTTGTTGCCCCGGTTGACGCCAGACAGCACCAGATCAGGCGGCGCGTCTTTCATCACGTCATGCAACCCGGCCAATACGCAATCCGCAGGCGAGCCTTCGGCGGCATAGCGACGTTCGCCCAGTTTGGCCACCATGGTCGGATGCGTATAGCTGATGCAATGCCCGACGCCCGATTGCTCGAATGCGGGGGCCACGACCCAAACCTCGCCATCCGCCCCTGCCACTTCGGCCGCAATCGCCTCAAGCACCGTCAGACCCGGCGCGTTGATCCCGTCATCATTGGTTAAAAGTATACGCATCTGCCCGATCATCCCCACGTTTGGCCCTTGATAGACGGGCCCTTGCGTTGCGGCAAGCAAGGCGCGCACGCATTCTGAGGCTTTCGCGCACCACTTTGGCGGAAACTGAGCGTCAGAGAGGGAAAACGAAGCAGCGATCGCGGCGGATCGTCAGCCACATAACCCGCCCCGGATTGGGGACAAATACATTGGGCACCGTAGTTTTGAGGATCGAACCGTCGTAATCCATGCGAAACTCGACCAGGCTTTCATTGCCTAAAAAGCGGGCACGTTCAACAACGCCGCGCGCGGCAACCCCTTCGGTGGGCGTGGGCGATGGGCCTTTGCCATTGCGGTCGAAATCCAGCTTGATGTGCTGCGGGCGAAACACGATCTCGACCTCAGTGCCATCCGGAATGCCGGGGGCCAAGAACTGGCCAAACGGTGTTTCTGCCAGGGCGCCGTTCACATTGGACCGCAAGACATTGACATCGCTAAAGAAGGCCACCGCCTCTTTATCCGCGGGCCGGGTGTAAACGTTGTAGGGCGCGCCCTGTTGTACGATCTTGCCCCGGCGCATCAGGGCAATCTCATCCGCCATCCGCATTGCTTCTTCGGGCTCATGTGTGACCAGCAACACCGCGGCGTCTTCCTCTTTCAGGATCGCCAGCGTTTCATCCCGGATACCGTCGCGCAACCGATTGTCGAGCCCCGAAAACGGCTCGTCCATCAGCATGATCCGGGGACGCGGTGCCAGCGCACGGGCCAAGGCAACCCGTTGCTGCTCACCCCCTGACAGCTGATGTGGGTAGCCATCGATAAAGCGCATCAGATCAACTTTGCGCAGCAGCTCTTCGACGCGGGCGCGTTTCTGGTCTTTGCTGCCAGTCAGGCCAAAGGCCACATTATTGGCGACGCTCAGATGCGGAAACAGCGCAAAATCCTGAAACATCAGACCAATTTCACGCCTTTCCGGCGGCACCCGAAACACCGTATCGCATATCAGCTTGCCATCGACGTAGATTTCGCCGGAATCCTGTATCTCGACCCCGGCAATCATCCGCAGCGTGGTTGATTTGCCGCAACCGGACGGCCCAAGCAGACACGTAACTTGCCCCGCCTGTACGCTGAGCGAGACGTCATCCACCACAACCCGCCCGTCGAACCGGCGGGTCATGTTGCGAATTTCCAAACGTGGTGGAGTTGCCTCTGCTGTCACCGATGACCCCGTAACCTTTCCCGATCAAAACCATCGGGCTTGGGCGGGGATAGCAACCCCGCCCCTTGGGCGCAAGGGATCAGCAGCAGCCGCCGGACGCGGGTGCAGCACCGGTTGCTTCAAACGGGCTTTCGCCGCCACAGCCTTCGAAAATGCCATAGTGAGTCGAGAAATCGCCGATAAAATCGAAATGGCGGGCAAATCGGGTATCTTTCAGCATCATCCACGTGTTGCCGCACACCAGGAAGACCTTGCCGGTTTCGATGGCGTGGTGGTCGTCCAGTTCGAACAGATGGGGCGCGTTGGGGATGGTACCTTTGTAGATCACGGCCTGACCGTAATCTTCGCAGGCAGGCTCCAGCGCGGGCAGTTTGAATAAACGGTACGTGGCCGACAAGAAGTTCAACGGGGCAACGCGTTCTTCGAGCACCGGGTTTTCGATGGTCAGGGGCCGATGTGTCACGCGGCGCGGATCACCAAAGCCCGCCTTACGCGATATGGACAGAAAGTCGTTCCAGTACAAAGCACCAGAAAGACACTCCCCATAAAGAACCTCATCCTCGGCCATGGCTTGCGGGATGCGACGATCCGCATAGACGTCCGAGAAATACATCTCGCCGCCCTCTTTCAACAGCCGATGCGCGCCCCGCAAGACCGCCTCTTTATCAGTCGCCAGATTGATCACGCAGTTCGACACGATGATATCGAAAGAACCCGGTTCCAGATCCAACTCATCCAGTTTTTCGATATAGCCGTGGTGGAATTCAACATTGCTGGTGGCATAGCCAAAGACCTTGGCGTGGTAGTCCTGATGCGCGCGAGCTACTTCCAGCTGTTCCTGGGTCATATCGACGCCGACGACGCGTCCGCTCTCACCCACCATCGCCGACAGGGCATAAACATCCCGGCCAGCACCACAACCCAGATCAAGGATGCTCATCCCTTCAAGGTCAAGCGGCGCGATCAGGCCGCAGCCGTAGTAGCGGGTCAGCACCTCATCATGCAGTTTCGATAGGATTTTCTTCAGATGATCCGGCATGTCATCGGGCGTGCAGCAGGCATTGGTCTGCAAATCCGCACTGCTTTGCAGCACTTCACCATAGTAGTTCTGGACCGATTCATGCTTCATCGTGGATGTCCTCTGTTCGATATCTGCCTAGCAGCTAGTGCAACTTTTCGGCCCGGGCAATCCACCCGGCCCGATTTGACAAAACTGTGAGAGGTCTCAGCCCAGCAGGTCGAAAACAACACCCGCCCGCACCTTGCCATTCACCTGAATCTCAAGCCGATGTGCACCGGGAACAAGCTGGAACGTGCTGGCGTTGGCCTTGAGCTTATGACGCTTTTCCAAACGCAACGCCCCGTCCTTCAGCACAGCCTGTTTCAGCTTGTGCACCTTGGCTGAAGTTTTCCCTCCAGGCCTCTGAAAGTGAATGATATAATCCACAAGAACCGGCTGCGCGCCCTGACCCTTCATGTCTACTGAAAACTCCAGCGCTTCTCCAATCCGGGCCTCTGCCAAGAGCTCGATACCAACGGCCAGTTCGGCGTCAGGATCATAGCCCAGCATGGCCATCGCGCCCGGATGTCCAGCCTTTACAAGGCCACGCAGCGCGTGTCCGATCATCCAGTCCAGCTCATCCGCGTTCTGCCTGCCCGCCCCTTGCCAGGCCTTGAGCTGCGCCAGAACCAGATCGGGCTGTTTCTTTGAGATATCGTTCAGATGGTTGGCAACCGAGCGGGTGACATAGCGTGTTTTGTCGCCATGCAACCGATCAAGCAAAGGCATAGGATCATTCAGCTCCAACCCAATCGCCTGCCCCCAAGGTAGGCGTGGTCGCGTGCCTTCGCTGACCAATCGGCGGACATGATAGCTGTCATGTGCGCACCAGTCCTGCATCCGGTTCAGAACCAGATCGGGCCAACGATTCAGAAACGGACGGATCGCCCACTCCATGGAAAACCTCTGGGTCAGTTCCTCAAACAGGTCCAGAGCATCCTCCGGCGCATCCAGCCCAATCGCGGCCACCCATTCGCCCAGCGGTGCAAAGATGAAATCGCCGAAATCATCATCTGTCTTAGTCGGGTCCAAAGGCGGCGGCAGCGCACGCAGGATCACGGGCGCGACGTTGGGCAGTGTTCCCGGCAGGGCCGATTGCAGGCAATCTGCAATCCAAGTCATGCGCTCTTTCAGCTCCAGCTCGGTGAGCCGGGACATCACCTGCCCATGAAAGGCATCCGGATCAAAAGACGGGGCCGCCTGGGCAAAAAGCCCGGCCAGATACCGGGTTTTCTCATCATTAAACAGCTGATCTTTCAGGGAATATCCTTGTGACATGGCTACATCGTCAAATTGGTTGCACCACCATCCAACAGGATGTTCTGCCCAACAATAAACCCGGCCTGTTGCGAGCACAGAAAGGCGCAGGTGGCGCCAAATTCTTCCCGCGTGCCATAGCGTCGAGCCGGGATTGTCGCGGCCCGCGCAGCCCGCGCTTCGTCGATCGAAATGCTCTGCTGAGTGGCAACGCCGCTGTCGAGCGCATCTGCGCGATCCGTTGCATGAATACCCGGCAGCAGGTTGTTGATGTTAACCCCATGAGGGGCCACCTGCCGCGCCGTCCCCGCTACGTAACCGGTTAGACCGGTACGCGCCGCGTTTGAAAGACCAAGCACGGCAATGGGTGCGCGCACGGATTGCGAGGTGATATTGACCACCCTGCCCCAGCCCCTGTCCATCATCGCAGGCAACAGCGCTTTCATGAAGGCAATCGGCGTCAGCATATTCGCGTCCAGCGCTTTGATGAAATCATCGCGGTCCCAATCCGACCACATACCGGGCGGAGGACCCCCGGCATTGTTGACCAGAATATCAACGCCTTGCGCCGTGTCGATCACCTGAGCCTGCCCCTCCGCGGAGGTCACATCACAGGCGACGGCCTGCACATCAACGCCATATGCAGAACGCAACCGCGCAGCTTCGGCCTCCAGCGCATCAACCCCACGCGCATTCATCACCAGATCGACACCGGCCTCGGCCAGCGCCTCGGCGCATCCCAGGCCCAGCCCCTTGCTGCTGGCGCACACCAAAGCACGTTTTCCTCGAATTCCCAGGTCCATTCACTTCCCCTTTTCGCATCGACCAGCGGTGTCACATAGATTCAGCGCGAAAAGCTCACGCTTTTTCAAGCGATTTCAGTATCTCAGACAATGCGTTGAGTTCAGCGCTCTCGCCTGTCCAATCACCCTGCTGATACAGATTTTGCACAACCTCCGCACACTGCGTACTGCTACATGCATCAACGTCAGCCAGCTTCGCTTCATGATCGGCAAGATAAGTCTCGCGGGTATTCAGATGCGCAAGGCGCATATCCAGACTATTGCGCACATCTGGCGTCAGATCTGTCGAGTATACTTTCAGAAACAAACCCAATTCACTGATCAGTTGCTCAGTCGCCCGACGAGCTGAGCGCACCGACCGCAAAATCTGTTTGCGCGCTGAGTCCCTAAGCTCTCCGGTGCTTTGCAGGGCGTGTACAGATTTCGAAACTCGGGCATCGACCGTCGCGATACGGCGTTGCAGCAGGGTGCTTTTCTTCACCAGATCATCGGCATCCGCCGAAAGACGCTGAGCCTTAGTCATCAGCCTATCACGGTCGCTTCCATCCCGCTGAGACCCCGCCGAAGCCGAGCCATCGCGCGATAAACCCGGACGGTCCGGAGGGCCGTGACCCGGATGGGCAAGCACAACATCCGATTGATGGGCAACTAATATGATAACCGCCATGAATGCCATTGCCAGTTTATTGAAAACACTGCTCATTTCCAGGCTCGGTCCTCGATGATCTGATCTGTTTAGCCAACAGGCTAGCGCACGCAACAATGAAGTTCGGCATCAACAGATCAGAAATGTCGCCCATCGTCAGTAGAAAAACTCCTCCCTCACGATTTTTCCATTCGCAACGTGATTAATCGCCACTTCACGCATATCGAAGCTTTCACCGGTTTCCTTTACTTTGCCCTGGACTTCGAAGACTAAGGCAAAACGGTCTTCACCGTGCAGGAATGGATCGCTCACTGACGCGCCCGACACCTCGTGGGCGTTTTCCCACCAGTCATGCTTGCCACCAATGCCATCGAGGCCCTGCGTTTCGCGGCCCATGCCTTGCCTATCTTGTGCTTCGACGGATACGGCATCAGGCGCATAAAGCTTGGTCAGGTTTTCCTTAGCCCTGTTCTCGCGGCAGCCTGCAACCAGTTCGTCAGCAATATCTTTCAAATTCATCGGTCAGCTCCATCATTTTGTTCACTATTTGTTCTTTTTGCCACAAGCAGCCGATTCGTGCCACCCCGTTTGTCTTGCCTCGGCGGGTTTCCCCGCCTATACGCGCGCTCATGCTTGATACCGCCTCGAACCAACCTAGCCTGCCGCCCGAGATCGCCCGGCGCCGGACATTCGCCATCATCTCGCACCCGGATGCGGGTAAAACGACGCTGACCGAGAAGTTCCTTCTGTACGGCGGTGCGATCCAGATGGCGGGACAGGTGCGGGCCAAGGGTGAGGCGCGGCGCACGCGGTCGGACTTCATGCAGATGGAGAAGGATCGGGGTATCTCGGTCTCCGCATCGGCAATGTCGTTCGACTACGGGGATTTCCGGTTCAATCTTGTCGACACCCCCGGCCACAGTGATTTCTCGGAAGATACCTATCGCACGCTGACTGCGGTGGATGCCGCCGTGATGGTGATCGACGGTGCGAAAGGTGTGGAAAGCCAGACGCAGAAACTGTTCGAGGTCTGTCGCCTGCGCGATCTGCCTATCCTGACCTTCTGTAACAAGATGGACCGCGAAAGCCGCGATACGTTCGAGATCATCGACGAAATTCAGGAAATGCTGGCCATCGACGTCACGCCTGCCGCATGGCCCATCGGAGTGGGCCGCGACTTCATCGGCTGCTATGACATGCTGCGCGACCGGCTTGAACTGATGGACCGCGCCGACCGCAACAAAGTAGCCGAGAGCATCCAGATCGACGGTTTGGACGATCCTAAACTGGCGGAACACGTGCCCGAACACCTGCTGGAGAAGCTGCTGGAAGAGGTCGAAATGGCGCGCGAGTTGCTGCCTGCGCTCGACCCTCAGGCGGTGCTTGAGGGGCATATGACCCCGATCTGGTTCGGCTCGGCGATCAACTCGTTCGGAGTGAAGGAACTGATGGAAGGCATCGGCGCCTATGGCCCGCAGCCCCAGATCCAATCGGCTGAGCCACGCCAGATCTCCCCGGACGAAAAGAAGGTCGCCGGTTTTGTCTTCAAGGTGCAGGCCAATATGGACCCAAAGCACCGCGACCGGGTGGCCTTTGTGCGCATGGCCTCGGGGCATTTCAAACGCGGCATGAAGCTGACCCATGTGCGGTCGAAGAAGCCTATGGCGATCTCGAACCCTGTGCTGTTTCTGGCATCCGACCGGGAACTGGCCGAAGAAGCCTGGGCCGGCGATATCATTGGCATCCCGAACCACGGGCAACTGCGCATTGGCGATACGCTGACCGAAGGCGAAGCGATCCGCGTGACCGGTATCCCGTCCTTTGCACCGGAACTGCTGCAGACCGTCCGCCCGGGCGATCCGATGAAGGCCAAGCATCTGGAAAAGGCGCTCATGCAGTTTGCCGAAGAAGGTGCGGCCAAGGTGTTCAAACCCTCGATCGGCTCTGGCTTTATCGTCGGCGTCGTTGGCGCGTTGCAGTTCGAAGTGCTCGCCAGCCGGATTGAGATGGAATACGGCCTGCCTGTGCGGTTTGAGGCGTCTCAGTTCACCTCGGCCCGCTGGGTCAGCGGTGAGAAACCCGAGGTTGAAAAATTCGTCAACGCCAACAAACAGCACATCGCTCATGACCACGACGGCGACATTGTCTATCTGACCCGCCTGCAATGGGATATCGACCGCGTCGTGCGTGACTATCCGGCGCTGAACCTGACGGCCACCAAAGAGATGATGGTTTAAGACAAAGGGTTGATTGCACAGCAGACTCAGGCTGTGCAATCCTGCAGGTATGAGCGATGACGACCTGACCTTTCCCGGCGGCCTGCCCGACATGCTGGATGGCTATGACAAGCGCCGGACCCCGTTTGAGTTCGGCGCGAACACGCTGCCCCCGCTAGAAGCAGACCTTGAGGCACTGGCCGGACAAACCGTTCCGCAAAGCGCAACTGAATTGCCGCCTTTGGATGTACAGTCCTCATGGGATCGCAAACGCGTGAAAATCGCGGAAGAGTTCATAGGACGGTCAGAACTCGCCTTTCTGAACGCCCAACTTGTTGCAAATCTGCGCAAACGATCGTTCCCGCGCCAGGCCCCCGATCTGTTTCAGCGGCTCTGGGCTGAACAATCCGCGCATCTTCTGTCTGTGCTGGACCTGCGCTGGCTCGTCTCCTCGTTCCAGACCTTCGCCGATCACGGGCAAACCCCAACACAGCGCGAGGTCGGGCAAGCCCTGCGCATGCTGTTTGGGTTGATGAAGATTTACGAATACGAACGCCTGTTTTCCGGCACGGCGCCAGAAACTGCCTATGGATCGCGCAACAAGGTCCACACGCCCTTGCCCCTGCAAATGAAATCATTCTCTTTGGATACCGGCGGGCTGGATACCAATCTGATCGCGCCCATCTGGACCAAAGCCCTGAATGACCCGACAATCGCGCCGCTCGCCGATCATTTGTTTACAGCGTTAAACGCCGATCCCGGCACCGTATTCCGTCGACTAAAACACATGCGCAACCGCCGCGCGACGCTGCGGTCCCGCACATGACCCGTTGGGGTATCGTCTCGATGGTCCGTGGCCGGGCCGAGGATATCCTCGGCTTTGCGGCGCATCACCTCGATCTGGGGGCGGACCGGCTTTACATCTTTCTGGACGAACCGAACCCGGCTGCCTTTCAGGCGCTCAGCCAGCATCCAAAGGTGCAGGTGCAGTCGTGCGATGATGCATTCTGGTCAAAACGCACGCGCGGACGCCCGGACAAGCACCAGATTCGCCAGACCTTTATCGCGACCCATACCTATCGACGTGCGGATTTGGACTGGATGGCCCATATCGATGTGGATGAGTTTTTGTGGACGTCAGAGCCCGTCGCGGATGTGCTGGCTACAGTCCCGCAAGATATCCCGGCGGTCCGCGTGCGGCCGTCAGAGGCGATATCAGGCGGTGATGACCTGTATAAGGCGCATATCCCTAAAAGCCCCACCCGCGAGGCGCTTGTGCAAGAGATCTATCCAACATATGGCGCCTTTGTGCTGGGCGGGTTCCTGAGTCATGTGCAGGGAAAGTTGATCGTGCGTACAGGGCTGGAAAACCTCAGCTTTCGAATACACAACCTGTTTCAGAACAAGAATCTACTGCCCTGCAAGCACGAACAGCCTCAGTTTGAACTCTGCCACCGTCACGCACCGGATTGGGATCACTGGATCGCGCATTACGATTTTCGGATGACCAGAGGGTCTTACCAGCCCGGCATGTCGCCCAACGTGCCGCGCGAAAAAGGTGGCTTGAACAAGAATGAGTTGTTCAGCTGGATCAAGGATGAACAAGGCATGGACGGTCTGCGCGCCTTCTATGCCGAGATCAGCGGTCAGGACCCTGACGTGCGCACGCGGTTGGAACGTTACGGCCTGATCCGGCACAGGCCATTGAACCTGAGCCAGAAAATCGCACAACATTTCCCCGGAAGTGGCTGAATTGTTGCGTAGAATCCCGCATTGACGCCGTGCATGTGTGACAGGCTGGTCTTTGTTTGACCCTGACCTACCTTTTTGTTATGTCCGCGCCCAAGCCGAAATGCGCAAAAAGCGCATGGCCATCCGGGCCCGGCATTTTTCAGACGCGCGGGCCAGGTCAAGTGTCCGCATGAACCGGACATACATGACAAAGTTTAACGAACTGAACCTGAACCCGAAGGTCCTCAAAGCCATTGAGGAAGCCGGATACGAAAGCCCCACTCCGATCCAGGAAGGCGCGATACCACCTGCGCTTGAAGGGCGCGATGTTCTTGGGATTGCGCAAACCGGCACGGGTAAAACCGCCAGCTTCACGCTGCCTATGATCACCCTTCTGGCCCGTGGCCGCGCCCGTGCGCGCATGCCGCGCTCGCTGGTTTTGTGTCCGACGCGGGAACTGGCCGCGCAGGTGGCTGAGAATTTCGACACCTATGCCAAGAATGTAAAGCTGACCAAGGCGCTGTTGATCGGCGGAGTCAGCTTCAAGGAACAAGATGCGCTGATCGACCGGGGCGTCGACGTTCTGATTGCCACACCGGGCCGTCTGCTGGACCATTTCGAACGCGGCAAGCTGCTGCTGACCGGCGTGCAGATCATGGTGGTGGATGAGGCCGACCGGATGCTGGATATGGGCTTCATCCCTGATATCGAACGCATCTTCTCGCTCACGCCGTTTACCCGCCAAACGCTGTTCTTCTCGGCCACCATGGCCTCGGAGATTGAGCGGATCACCGACACGTTCCTTTCGGCCCCCGCCCGGATCGAGGTTGCCCGCCAGGCCACCGCGTCCGAGACCATCGAACAGGGTGTCGTCATGTTCAAAGGCGGTCGACGGGATCGCGAGGCCAGCGGAAAACGCAAGGTTCTGCGCGCACTGATCGACGCCGAAGGTGACAAGTGCACCAACGCGATCATCTTCTGCAACCGCAAGACGGACGTGGATATCTGCGCCAAGTCACTGAAGAAATACGGCTATAACGCCGCTGCGATCCATGGCGATCTGGATCAGTCGCAGCGGATGAAAACGCTGGATGGCTTCCGTGATGGGTCTTTACGCCTGCTCGTGGCCTCTGATGTCGCCGCACGCGGCCTGGATATTCCGTCGGTCAGCCATGTGTTTAATTTCGACGTGCCCGGTCATGCCGAAGACTATGTTCACCGCATTGGCCGTACAGGCCGAGCCGGACGCGAAGGCAAGGCCGTCACGATCTGCTCGGGTCGTGACGAAAAGGCTCTGGATGCGATTGAGAAGCTGATCCAGAAGGATATTCCGCGTATCGACAATCCGGTGAAGGAAGAGCCCAAGCCAGAGGTGTCAAAGCCCGAGAAAAAGACCCGATCCTCAGACGACAAAAAGCACGACCGCAAGAAGGATGAGCGCAAGCAAGACAAGCCTGCCAAAGGGCGTGGCCGTCGGGACGACCATGGCCCAAAGGTTGTCGGCATGGGCGACCATCTGCCCAGCTTCATCGCGCTCAGCTTCGACGAGCGTCGCGCCAGCTAGATCGCCAGCACCAGCGCCAGTATCGAGATACCCAGCAAGCCCATCCCGGCGATTTCGCGCCGGCTGATTGTCTCACGGAAGAACAGGATCGAAGCCAAAAGGCTGAGGATTAGCTCTACCTGCCCTAGTGCTTTGACATAGGCCGCGTTCTGCAGCGTAAAGGCCAGAAACCAGCAGAACGACCCGCCTAGGCTGGTCAATCCAACGAAGACGCCGGTAGATCGTGTCTCCCAGACGGCCAGCAACTCGGCTCGATCCCGCCAGAGCAGCCATAGCCCCATGCTGAGAAACTGAAACGTGACCACCGCCGCCAGAGTGATCAGGGCGCGGAACCACGCGTCGATGTCACCAAGCTCCAGTGATGCACCGCGATAACTGACGGCCGAGAATGCGAACAGAACGCCTGAGCCAAGGCCAAGTTGCGACGCGCGGTTGGTCAAATGACGCCACCACGCTCCGTCCCCGCCCGGTGTTTTGGACAGCACCAGAACCGCCAACAACCCCAGCAGGATCGCACCAAGCGCCCCGGCAGAAACCTCATCCCCAAGCACCAGAAACCCGACGATTGCCGTTTGAATCACTTCGGTTTTCTTAAAGGTGATCCCAACTGCAAAATTGCGTTGTTTGAACAGGGCCACCACGCAGATGGTCGCCAAAATCTGCGCCGTCCCGCCAATGGCTACGAATAGCCAGAACTGTGCGGTCAGGGATGGTATCGCAGCCTGCGTCACCCACAGCGTGACGAGCAGCCCTAAAACCGCCAATGGCATCGAATAGGCAAACCGTGCAAAGGTTGCGCCGGCGGCGGATAGTTTCACGCTGCTGAGCGACTTCTGCAGCATGAACCGCACCGTCTGGAACGAAGCGGCGGCGATGGTAACGGGAATCCATAAACTCATGGCGTCCCTTCTGTCGTGAAATCAGGGCTTTGGCCAGAGCGGATGCGCCACCGGATCTTTCGCGCGCCAGAAGTATTCTTTGAAAATCTGCGCGTATGAGCGATAGACATAGGCTTCGTTGCAAGCCTGATATCGGTCTTTCCCTGCCTGATAGAGTGCAGGCAGACGGTACCATGGGGCCGAAGGGTTCATGTGATGAACAACGTGCAGGTTGTTGTTCAAAAACAGAAAGGCTAGCAGCCCGCGGTCTTCGACAATCACCGTCCGAGCGCGAGATTTCTCATGCGCACGGTGTTCCAGAAAGGTCCGGATTTTGACCAGACCCAGCCCGATGTAGGCTGATAGGACAAAGGCCCAGATCGGCATCGCCGATTGCGCGACCACCCACAAAACCACCGCTACGCCGGGGATATGCATCGCCCAAGCCAGAAGTATCGCTCGGTCCCCTCGGATCATCCCCTGCCATTCATCGCGCAGAAACATTACTTGTCCGATTGCGGGTCCCAGCACGATCCGGCCCAGAAGCGTATTGTTGGTCACAAACAGCCGCTTTTGCCACCACAACAATCGCGCCCAAACTTTAGGGTCCAAATAGTTCGTTTCGGGGTCGTCATAGGGGTCTGTCAGGTTGGCATCCTGATGATGCGCCAGATGCAGATCGCGGAAGCGGTTAAAGGGGATGAACAAAGTCAGCGGCAGGGTCATCAGCGCCTCGTTCAGCCATTTGGCGCTAAACGGATGCCCATGCAATGCCTCATGCGTCAGTGAGGAATGCAAGGCAGCAACCAGACCTAAGGCCGGGATGGCCAGCCATAGGGACCAGGCGGCCAGCCAGAACAAACCCGCCAACCAGGTGGCGTAACAGGCTACAATCAGCGCAAATGTCCCCCATTCAGGCGTTTTAGGCAGCGTTGGTTCAGCCATTGCGGCCCCACGTAATCCCTGCCCAGACCCGTTCATACGCGACATACATCGTCACACCGATGGCCGTATTGACCAGTGCCAACGCGCCGCCAACAGCCGCTGACCCGGTGGCTATCAGACCGACCACAGTCATGACCGCCAACCCCATCACATTCCAAATCAGTGCCTTCACGACCGATCTTTGCCGCGTCTCCATTCCGGACCCCGTTTTTATTGTTCTCACAAAAGCGTTACCTACGGGGTGGCCTGTTGGGAATTCTGAATATGATTAACAAAATTCATCAAATGTGATATTTTCGAACACATGGATGAAAAACTCGACAAACGCGTGCGCGCTGCGCAGTTTCGCCTACGCTTGGCCCGCGCGATGGAAGACCGCCAAACCAGCCAAAGCGCCCTGGCCCGCAGCATTGGCGTGGACCGGTCTACCGTCTCGCAACTGCTGGCGGATGACGGCGCGCGCCTGCCCAATGCCCATGTGATTGGTGGCTGCGCAGCAGCACTGGGGGTTTCGGCCGATTGGCTTCTCAGCCTATCAGACCGACCCGAGAGCGCGGCGGAACTGTTGGCCGGGTCCCTCAGCATGACAGAGGCCCCGCGCGCATTGGTGGATGAACGGATTTTCCAATGGCATCAAGAGGCTGCGGGCTACAAGATCCGCTATGTCCCGGCCACCCTGCCCGATATGCTCAAGACCCGCGCCGTGCTGGAGTGGGAATACGCCCCGCATCTGGGCCGCACGGCGGATCAGGCAATTGGGGCCTCCGAGGATCGCCTGTCCTGGATGCGCAGCGCACAATCGGATTATGAGATCGCGATGCCCTTGTTCGAAATGCGCAGCTTTGTCCTTGGTGAAGGCTATTACGAAGGCCTACCGCTGGAAGTTCGGCTGGAGCAGATCGACCATCTTCTGGCTTTGTGCGAGCAGCTCTACCCGCGTCTGCGGATCTATCTGTTTGACGCAAAACGTTTGTATTCTGCGCCGGTGACGATCTTTGGCCCGCTGTTGTGCGTCTTCTACGCCGGCAGCCACTATATGGCGTTCCGCGACCGGGACCGGATCGAGGTGTTTACCCGCCATTTCGACACGCTGATCCGAGAAGCCGATATGACCGCCCGTCATTTCCCCCAGCATCTGCGCGAATTGCGGGCCGAAGCTGAAAAGGCAACTGTTTAAGGGAATCCCCCAATCGTGCGATCCGACTGGCCGTGTAGTATAGTGACTGCGCGAACCCTCAGACATTCCACGGAGGATGACCGAAATGGACGCACTCAAAACAGCGCAATATGCACGTGCCTTGTACTCGGTTCATGGAGACCGGGCCGAGGCGGAAGCCGCTCAAAAGATGCGCGAATCTGAAGCTGCTGGAAACGCACAGCAAGCCAAAGACTGGCAAGCCGTCCGCAGCACGATCCGCCAGATCAGAGGCCCGAATCAAGGCTGATCCAAGTCAGAGTTTCGGGTCGGGATTGACCGTATGTCCGTCCACGGCGATGACCTGACCCGAAACCAGCCGTGCCGCATCCGAGGCCAGAAATACCGCCATATCAGCAATATCCCGCGCTTCAACAAAACGACCCATCGAGGTGCCCGAAGCATAGCCCTCGTAGACCTGATCGCGCGTCATGCCCTTGGCGGCGGCCTCGCGCTGCAAGACCCCTTCCATGCGTGGACCTTCGACAGAACCGGGGCAGATCACGTTACAGCGTATGCCATGTGGTCCAAGCTCCATCGCCAGCGTCTTACCCAATCCAACCATCGCCCATTTCGCGGCGGCATAGGGCGAGCGGTTCGGATAGCCGTATTGTCCCGCCGTGGAAGACGTGATCAAAACAGCCCCGCGCGCCTGTTTCTTGAGCATGGGAACCGCATATTTCGAACACAGAAATGCCCCTTCAAGATTGATCGAAAGGCAATTTCTCCAATCACTTAAAGACACATCCTCAACCAAGGCCGTCGGCCCGGCGACGCCCGCATTGGCACAAAGCACATCAAGCCCGCCCCACGCCTTGGTAATCTGGTCGAACAAATCAGCCACCTGCGCCTCATCCGAGACATCGGTTTTGCATGTCTGCCAGTTTTCCGGGCAGCTATTCAGCGCCGCATCGTCGATATCGACAACCCAGACCTGTGCTCCTGCTGCATCAAATGCCTCGGCCATCGCGCGCCCGACGCCCGAGGCACCCGCCGTGATCAGAACCCGCTGCGTCATACGGGTTTCCGGATCGCGGCACCTGCCCCCTCGGGATAAGGCAGATCGGCTTGCGCCTGGGTAATCCGCGCCATCGCATCCTCGATCTGATCCGAAGGTGCTGAGGGGCGTCGTGTTTCAAGGTCGACATGCAACAGGAAACTCTCGCCCGTCGCCAAAAGCTTGTCGCCCTCATACATGCTGTGGAACACGTGAAGTTTCTTGCCTTGGCCCAACAGCATCTGGGTGCGCACTTCGATCCGGGCTCCGGCATGGGTTTCGTCCAGATACCGGATATGGTTCTCGGCGGTGAAGTAGCTTCCGCCGGAGGTGATGTACTCCATGTCACATCCGATGATTTCCATGAAGCGGTCCGTGGCGGCGGCAAACGCCTCCAGATACTTCGCCTCATTCATATGGCCGTTATAGTCGGTCCAGTCCAAAGGAACCGCGCGCGACAGGGTCAGGATCGGCTGGCTCAGGTCAGCCTGATCCAGTGTCGGCAAAGCACCGGGTTTCAGCGCCGCGTCGTGCTGGTTTAGAACGGCCCCTGCGCCGTAATTTTGCGCCTTAAGCGCGCGCATCATGCCGACAAGGTTGTTATCGCGGATACGCTCCAGCTCACGGATCGAGTGCATCCCCGACTGCGCATCGGACTGATCGGCAATCAGATCGACCAATTCATCGGTAAACTCAGGCACGTCCATGAGTTTGGTCCAGGGCCATTTCAGCGCGGGCCCAAACTGCGCCATGAAGTGCCGCATGCCAGCTTCGCCACCTGCCACGCGATAGGTCTCGAATAGTCCCATTTGCGCCCAGCGAATGCCAAAGCCCATGCGGATGGCCTCGTCGATCTCTTCGGTTGTGGCGATACCATCCTTGACCAGCCACAGCGCCTCGCGCCAGACCGCCTCCAGGAAACGATCCGCGATATGCGCGTCGATCTCTTTTCTGACATGCAGCGGGAAGAATCCGACCGATGTCAGTACATCCTTGGCCTTGGAAACCATCTCGGGCGGGTTCTTGTCGGTGGGCACCAGTTCGATCAATGGCAGCAGATAGACCGGGTTGAACGGATGCGTCACCACGATCTGCTCGGGGCGCAAGGCGTCGTCCTGCAATTCCGAGGGTTTGAACCCGCTGGTCGACGAGCCGATGATCGCCTCAGGATCACAGGCCTCTTGTAGGCTTTTGTAAACCTTCAGCTTAAGGTCCAGCCGCTCTGGCACGCTCTCTTGAATCCAAGTGGCATCCCGAACAGCCTCCGCAATGTCCGCATGAAACGTCAGCGCGCCTTCAGGTGGCAGCGGCACATCGCTCAGCCCCGGCAACGAGCGCCGTGCATTGTCCAGAACCTCACCGATTTTACGCTCGGCCTCGGGGTCCGGGTCAAACACACGCACGTCCCAGCCATTCAGCAAGAACCGCGCGGCCCAGCCGCCGCCAATAACTCCGCCACCAATGATCGCTGCGGTTTTCATTGCCCTGTCCTCCAAATTTCCCGCCGGGTTCGCACCCCGAACCCGGCCGCGCCCGACCCTCCCCACGGGAGGGCGCATTCGCACCCTCCTAGGATCGGTCGCGGCCTGGTGTTGTACCTACTTCGTCACCGGTGCCCGTTTCACCAGCCCTAACTTCTCACGCACTTCTTCAGGTCCAATCACCCGTGCGCCCATATTTTCGATGATCGACCCGGCCCGTTCGACCAACTGCCAGTTCTCAGCCAACACACCCTTCTCGAGCCACAGATTATCTTCCAACCCGACACGCACATTTCCGCCCGCCAAAACCGAGGCCGCCACATACGCCATCTCGTTCCGACCCAGCGAGAAGGCGCTGAAGGTCCAGTCATCAGGGACGTTGTTCACCATCGCCATGAAGGTGTTCAGATCATCCGGCGCGCCCCAAGGCACGCCCATACACAGTTGCACCAGAGCATTCGGCTCCAGAACACCCTCTTTCACCAACTGCTTGGCAAACCAGAGATGGCCGGTATCAAAGGCTTCGATCTCGGGCTTCACACCCAGATCGGTCATCATCCGCCCCATTGCCCGCAGCGCGCCGGGCGTGTTGGTCATGACATAGTCTGCTTCGGCAAAATTCATGGTACCGCAGTCCAAAGTGCAAATCTCGGGCAAACATTCAGCCACATGCGCGACCCGTTCACTCGCACCAACCAGATCGGTTCCGGCCTCTGCCAAAGGCAGCGGAGTCTCAACACCGCCAAACACCATATCACCACCCATACCCGCAGTCAGGTTCAGAACGGCATCAACCTCGGCATCCCGGATGCGGTCCGTCACCTCGCGATACAGCGCCAGATCGCGTGAAGGCGCACCGGTCTCGGGATCGCGCACATGGCAATGCACCACTGCGGCCCCCGCCTTGGCCGCCGCAATCGCGCTCTCGGCAATCTGCTTGGGCGAGCGCGGCACATGCGGGCTGCGATCCTGCGTTCCGCCCGAACCGGTTACAGCACAGGTGATAAAGACCTCGCGGTTCATTTCCAAAGGCATGTTGTTTTCCCCACGTTATACCGGGTTTCACGCCAGGTTTTCCCCAGACTTCTCCCCGGTTATCGATTTGCGTTGCGCGCAAGTCTGGCGCAGCTTTGGAAAAATACTTGCCAGAATACGAATCGAACTTGATGAAATCCGCAAAAAACATCTTGGAACCTGAGCATCGTGCCCTGAAAACAGCGGTGCTGGTGCTGGACGAATGCAACACGCTCAGCTTTGCCTCGGCTGTCGATCCGATGCGCGCGGCAAACCGACTGGCGGACCGGCCTGCTTTTGACTGGGACTATGTGACCGCAACATCGGACCCTGCGATGCTGACCAGCGCGCTGCACGTCCCGGGCACCCCGTTGGCCCGCCTGCAAAGCTGCGATCTGATGATCGTTGTGGCCGGGTTCCAACTGGCTCGCCATGCGACACCCAGCCTGCTGGCCGGTCTGCGTCGCATCGCAGGCACCGGCGCGGCTATGGCCGGGATTGATGGCGGGCCGTGGCTGCTGGCCGAGGCTGGCCTTCTGAATGGTCACGCCGCCACCACCCATTGGGAAGATCTGGATAATTTCGCCACCCGTTTCCCTGACATCGACGTCCGCCCAGACCGCTTCACCGTGTCCGGCAATCGGCTGACCTCGGGTGGCGCAATCCCTGCGGTCGAGATGATGCTGCACATTATAGCGGCACGTCATGGCGCGGGTTTCGCTGCGCGCGTTTCGGGCCTCTTCCTCTACGAGGGCGCACCCGAACCGACCAAACCCCAAAGCCGCACCGGCGCCCCGCACCGCCATACCCCACTGACATCAAAAGCAAACAGCTTGATGCAGGCCTCGCTCGATGACCCGCTGCCACTTGCATCAATCGCAGATCAGCTGGGCACCAGCCCGCGCACATTGCAACAACAGTTCCGCCTGCGCCTGAACACCACGCCACAGGATCACTACCTGCAACTCAGGCTGGCCGAGGCGCGCCGTCTGGTCTCCGACACTGACATGCCCTTGATGGATGTGGCACTGGCGACCGGCTTCGCTTCGCAATCCAGCTTTGCCCGCGCCTTCCGCACAGCCCATGGCCTGTCGGCCCGCGACCTCAGGCACGAGCGTGCGCCCCACTCCCATCACTGACCGGATCCCTTTCATCTGGCCCAAAATACCTCGGGGGAGGCGCGCGGAACGCGCGGCGGGGGCAGCGCCCCCTAAAACGGCATGGGATGCGCGCGATGGGCCTGCCCGATTTCCTTCAGAACCTCTGATGACAGCACGAGGTTGTCACCGGCCAGAATATGTTCCAACTGCGTCACAGTGGTGGCACCAAAAATGGCCGACATCATAAAGGGCCGGGTCCGGCACCAGGCCAGCGCCATATGGGTCGGGTCCAACCCATGGGTCGATGCCACCTCAAGATAGGCCGCCACAGCGTCGTAAACCCGATCCGAGTCGCGTCCACCCAGTTCGGGCGAGATCGACTTACGCGATCCTTCGGGCACCGCGCCGCCTTGATACTTGCCGGTCAGCAATCCGGTGGCCAGCGGCGAAAACGCCATGAGACCCACATCCTCATGCATACTCAGCTCGGCCATATCGGTGTCGAAATGCCGGCACAGCAGTGAGTATTCATTCTGCACCGACGCCACACGCGGCGCGCCCATCTGCTCGGACAACCGCAACCACTGCGCCGTGCCCCAGGCGCTTTCATTCGACAGACCGAAAGCCCGGATGTTGCCCTTGTCAACCTGCGCCTGCAGCGCCTCAAGACAGCCCCGCATGTTCTCCAGCACCTCATCGGTGTTGTGGCCCGAGGGGGCGTAGTTCCAGTCCTGACGGAACATGTAACTGCCCCGATTGGGCCAGTGAAACTGATAGAGGTCGATATAGTCGGTCTGCAACCGCCGCAGCGATCCCTCGATTGCCTCGGGAATGGTCTGAGCCGAAATCGGCGCGCCATCGCGGGCATGGGCAAACCCTGCACCAGAATGCTTTGTTGCCAGAACATAGTCACCCCGCCGCGCGGCATTTGCCGCGTTCCAGTTCCCCAAAATCTCTTCGGTTCGGCCCACAGTTTCCTTCGAGATCGGGTTGACCGGGTACATCTCGGCGGCATCCACAAAATTAATCCCCGCCCCTAATGCCAGGTCCATCTGCGCATGTGCCTCGGATTCCGAGGTCTGGGTTCCAAAGGTCATCGTTCCCAGACACAGGTCAGACACCATGATGCCGCTGCGGCCCAAAGGCTTCATTTCCATCCGTCACTCTCCTGATTTCTGCAATCGCCTTGCACTAGGCCTCGGCTTTCTTTTCCCAACGGCCCGACTCCTCGGACCAATATTGCGCTGAACAGCCCGCCTGAGTCAGCGTCTTCCACTGGTCGCGCGCATGTTGAACAGCCTGGTCGTCATTGCCGTCGAACAGGATACAGACACGCTCCAGCGCGGTGACCTCATCCGGGGCCACTTCGGCCCCGTCCACCGACATCACGCAGGTGGCCTCATTGCCCGCCTGTTTGTCCGAGGTCAGCAGGATCGGCTGCATCCCATCATGCGGCCCGCCTGCCCGGCCATGGGGCAAGAACCCTTCCTCCGGGCCCAGCCAAAGCTTTTCGTCCAGCCAGTCTAACCGGGCGGGATCAGTACCCCGCACCGCAATCCGCCACCCGGCCTGCTGCGCCTTATCCAGCAGCACCGGCAAAGTGTGCTCCAGCGGCCTTTGGGTCAGATGGTAGAAATAGACGGCGCCCATAGTTTACTCGAAATTGTCCTGCACAAAGCGGCTGAGCGCACGAACACCCCAGCCAGTGGCCCCTTTCGGCGCGTAGGAGGTCTCGGACGCGACCGAGGCCACCCCGGCGATGTCGAGATGAATCCACGGCGTCTCCTCTTTGACAAACCGCTGCAGGAATTGCGCTGCAGTGATCGAACCCGCAGGTCGACCGCCCACGTTTTTCATATCCGCGATACGCGATTTCAGCAGCTTGTCATAAGCATTCCCCAACGGCATCCGCCAAGCGCCTTCATCCTCGGCCTTGGCCGACTTCAGGAAGGCATCACAGAAGGTATCGTTGTTCGAGAATACGCCTGCGTTCTCATGCCCCAGCCCGATGATGATCGCCCCGGTCAGCGTGGCCAGATCGATCATGCCGACGGGTGCGAACCGTTCCTGCGCGTACCACATGACGTCACATAGAACCAAACGCCCCTCGGCGTCGGTGTTGATGATCTCGACCGTGTCGCCCTTCATCGATTTGACCACATCACCCGGCCGCGTGGCGTTACCCGAAGGCATGTTCTCGACCAGACCTACAAGCCCGACCACATTGGCTTTGGCCTTGCGCTTGGCCAGCGCGCGCATCGTGCCGGCGACAACGCCTGCACCGCCCATATCCATGGTCATGTCTTCCATGCCGCCAGCAGGCTTGAGCGAGATACCCCCCGTGTCGAACACAACCCCCTTGCCGACCAGAGCCAGCGGCGCATCGTCCTTGTCGCCCCCGTTCCACTGCATCACCACCACTTTGGACGGGCTGTCTGAACCCTGCCCCACGCAAAGCAAAGTACGCATGCCCAGCTCAGCCAGTTTGACTTCGTCCAGCACTTCGACCTCAAGGCCCAGTGATTTCATCTCGTCCAGACGGGCGGCAAATTCGCTGGTGGTCAGGACATTTGCAGGCTCATTGGTCAAATCACGGGTCATCCGCACCCCATCCGCAACCGCATACATCGGTGCAAACTGGGCCTCGGCCTCTTCGGGCTTGTTGCAAGAGATTGTGACCGAGCCCGCGGCGTCGCTATCCTTTGTTTTATGCGCATCAAAATCATAGCTGCGCAGGGCGATCCCCATCGCCAGATCCTCGGCCCGTGCCTGATTGCCCGCCATCACCAGCATATCGCGCCCGCCCGCCAGTTTGGCCAATGCGGCACCAACCTTGCGCGCCTCATCCGCCTCGGGGCGGCGGGGCAGGACCAGAACATCCAGCGCCTCGGCAGCCATTCCAACCGGCCAGGCCAGCGAGATGACATCGCCGGTTTTTGCCTTGCCAAACGCATCGCTTTCAACCAGCCGGGCAACGGCCCCTTTGGTCAGGCGATTGGCGCGTCGGGCTGCCGGGCTCATCTTGCGGTCCGCAGGAACCACGATGGCAACGCGCCCTTCGGCCTGCGCCATAGCTTCCACGTCGAAGGCTTGAAAACGGATTGGGACTAGACTGCTCATTGCGCGCTCCTGAAACTGTGTTCCCCAAGACCTAGCCCGCGCCGCCCGGCTTGACCAGATAGCAGTTTTCCCTGACCGCCAATTGCATTAAGGTCCCCCAAAAATATCCGGCAGGCTCGGGGGAGACGACAGTGGCACGACAGGGCAGGCATAGACCGTCGCGCATGGGTTTATGCAAAGGCGATATTGGCCTGAACGCCAACGCTGCAAACCCAGCGGGGTCGCGCTTGTGATTTTGGACCGCTATTTCGCTCGCCGCTTCATGCAGAGTTTTCTGGTCATTGGGGGCATCTTTCTGACCCTGATGATTCTGATCGACCTGATCGAACAAGTGCGCCGGTTCGACGAGGTCGATCTGTCTTTTGGCCGCCTGTTGCAGCTGACCTTGCTGAACACACCTGCCGCGATCAGCGAAATGCTGCCCCTGCTGGTGATCCTCGCTACCATCGCACTGTTTGTCGGGTTGGCGCGCACCTCGGAACTGGTGGTAACCCGCGCGACTGGCCGATCCGGCATACGCGCGCTGGTAGCGCCGGTCTTGCTGGCGCTTGTGATCGGGGCCCTAGCCGTGACCCTTCTGAACCCGATCGCAGCAGCCACCTCGGAAGAGTACAACCGCCTTTCTGATTCCTATCGAAACAATGGCAGCTCAGCGCTGTCGATCAGCGGCGAGGGTCTATGGCTGCGCCAAAGCACCGAGACGGGCCAGGCCGTGATACACGCGCGCGGTACAGCAAATGGCGATGAGTTGAAATTGAGCGATGTGACCATCGTTTCATTCAACCCGGACGGAAAACCAACACAACAGATTGCCGCTGAACAGGCCCGATTGATCGATGGCAGCTGGGTCCTGAGCAACGCCAAAGTCTGGAACCTTGAAGATGGCCAGAACCCCGAGACACAGTCGGTTGAGCATGCTCAGCTTGACTTTCCGACGACGCTGACTCGCCAACGTATTCTGGATACGCTGGGGCAACAGGATTCTGTGTCGGTCTACGATTTGCCCCAATTGATAGCGGACCTGCGCGAGGCCGGCTTCTCAACCAAACAATATGAGGTCTGGCTACAAGTCCAACTGGCCCGCCCGTTCTTTCTGGTTTCGATGGTTCTAATCGGCGCAGCTTTTACCATGCGCCATGTACGCTTCGGCGGCACCGGCGTTGCGGTTCTGACTGCGGTATTGTTGGGGTTTGCCATTTATTTCGTGCGCAACTTTGCGCAAATACTCGGGGAAAACGGACAATTGCCCATCTACGTCGCTGCCTGGGCACCGCCCGTTGCCGCCATATTCCTGTCGCTCGGCCTGTTGCTACACGCGGAGGACGGCTGATGCCGCGCATTCTGTCTGCGCTGATGGCGAGCGCCCTGACTGTCACGTCCCCTGCTGCGCTGCTGGCTCAAACTTCACCAGCACCCGCGACCAATCAGGCCACCCAACAGGATGAGCCCGCCCTGTTGGTCGCGGATAAGATATTCATCACGCCCGAACGCGTGCTGGTCGCCGAAGGCAATGTCGAGGCGTTTCAGGGCGATGCCAAGGTCAGCGCGCAGCGTATCACCTTTGACCGCGAAACCGGAAAACTGTCGCTTGAGGGACCCATTCGGATCGATCAGGGCGGACGGACAACCTTGCTGGCAGATTCAGCTGAGCTGGATGATGGCTTGCAAAACGGGTTGTTGATCGGTGCACGAATGGTGTTCGATCAGCAGGTTCAGGTCGCCTCGGTTCAGGCGCGGCGCGCTTCGGGGCGCTACACACAGTTCAGCAAGGTCGCTGCCACCTCCTGCCATGTTTGTGCAAATGGCAAACCTCCGCTTTGGCAAATCCGGGCGCGCAAAGTGACCCATGATCAGTTGGAGCGGCAGCTTTACTTTGAAGGCGCGCAATTGCGCGTACTGGACTACCCGGTCTTCTATTTTCCTTATCTGCGCCTGCCCGACCCAACGCTCGAACGCGCGACCGGGTTTCTGGCACCGTCCTTCCGCAGAACCTCGCAGCTGGGTCTGGGTCTGCAAGTGCCATACTTCATCAAGCTGGGCGACAACAAGGACCTGACGCTGACGCCGTTCGTCTCGGCCAGCACCCGAACGCTGGGCTATCGCTATCGGCAAGCCTTCGTGAACGGGCGCATCCAGTTCGAAGGTGCCTATACCCGCGATG
Organism: Ruegeria sp. H3; assembly: GCF_056533095.1. Classification (NCBI taxonomy): domain Bacteria; kingdom Pseudomonadati; phylum Pseudomonadota; class Alphaproteobacteria; order Rhodobacterales; family Roseobacteraceae; genus Ruegeria; species Ruegeria sp. H3. The sequence goes on from NZ_JBQFOD010000002.1 coordinate 214,182, forward strand.
ATGTGCAGCGCGATCAGGATCGTGGTTATCTGTTTGCCAACGGCTTCTTCAATCTCAGGAATGACTTCCGGCTGACATTCGATCTCAAGACCACGTCGGACGATGCCTATCTGGCGGATTACGGCCTGCCCGATCTCGACCGGCTGCGCAGTGAGATCGCGCTGACCCGGATCAAGCGCGACACCGCCTTCAGGACCAGCCTGATCCACTATAAAACACTACGCGACAGTGAGGAACAGGATGAGATCCCCTCGCGCGTGTTTGACCTGAACTACGAGAAGCGGTTCTTCCCAAACACGGTCGGCGGCGAAATGCGGCTTGGCTTTGTGGCTCATGCCCATGAACGCACCAGTGACGAGAATGTTGTCGGGCGCGATATCGCGCGCGCGACGTTTGATGCGGAATGGCTGCGCAGCTGGACCTTTGCATCGGGGCTGCGCGCGGATGCCCAGATCGGCGCTGCAATTGATACGTTTAACATCCGTAATGACGACGCATTTCCCAGCAACGTCACGCGCACCACGCCCCGCGCGGCGCTGACCCTGCGCTATCCCATGACACGGCGCGAGCAAACCGGTGCGACCCAGTTTCTGGAACCAATCGTGCAATTCGGCTGGACCGATGTTTCGGACACGGATGTTCCGAACGATGAAAGCACCTTTCAGGAATTCGATCAGGGCAATCTGTTGTCCCTGTCTCGCTTTCCGGCCGAAGATCAGCGCGAAGACGGGGCAACAGCGGTGGTTGGCGTCAATTGGGCGCGTTACAAATCGAACGGATGGCAGGCCTTGGCCACAATCGGTCAGGTCTTTCGCGCCGATGCTGACCCGAATTTCAACCTGACCTCGGGCCTGCAGGGTACCAAATCCGATCTGCTGGTGGCTGGCCAGATTAAAACCGCCAATGGCTGGTCGCTGGCCGGGCGCGGCTTGATCGAAAGCGATTTCAGTTTTACACGCGCCGAGCTGCGCGGCGCCTGGACAGGCGAGTTCAGCGCAATATCAGGCAGCTATGTCTGGCAAGAGCCTGATCCGGCTGAAAATCTGGATGAAGAAGTGTCCGAGATCTGGTTGCGCGGGCGGCACCAAATCGATCAGAACTGGCTGACGCGTGCTTCGGCCCGCTACGATCTTGCCAATTCCGAACCCATCCGCCTGGGGCTGGGTGTGACTTATCAGAACGAATGCGTTCAGTTTAACATGTCCGTAAACAGACGCTTTACCTCAACAACCACTATTGAGCCTTCGACCGAATTCGGGTTTACCGTTACGCTGACAGGATATGCCGTTGAAGGCGGCGGAAAGACGTACAAGAGAAAATGCAGTTGATTTCAGGTTTCTTCAGGTTCCTCCGGGGCGGATGCGCCCGTTCGATCTCATCGGCGTTGGCTGCCGTTGTTTTGGCAGTCTCTGTCCCGCAGGCCAGTGCGCAAAGCCTGTTTTCCCCTGCGATCCGCGTCAATCAGGATATCATCACCTGGTTTGAGCTTGAGCAACGGCTGGAGTTCCTGAACGCGCTGGGTGTGCCGGGTGGAACCGAGGCAGAAGTGCGTCAGGCCCTAATCGACGACCGCCTGCGCCAGCAAGCCATGCGCGAGGCTGGCGTTCAGGCCGCGCCTGAAGATGTCCAGGTGGGTATTGACCAGCTCGCCGCCCGCGGCCAGTTCAGCACTGAACAGTTCCTGCAACTGCTCAGCGAAGCCGGTATCGAGCCTGAAACCGTTCGTGATTTTGTTGCGGATCAATTGTCATGGCGCGACTATATCAGCGCACGCTTCCTGTCGCAGGCCCGCCCCAGCGAAGACGAGATCAACCGGGCCCTTGGTCAATCCGGTGGTGGTGGTCTGCAGGTTCTGCTCTCCGGAATCATTATCCCGGTGAATCAGCAAACCGTTGCTCAGGCGGAGCGGCTGGCAGAAGAAATCTCGCGCCTTGAAGGGTATGACGCCTTCTCGGCAGCGGCAGCGCAATATTCAGCCGCTGACACCCGCAACAATGGCGGTCGTCTGGACTGGTTGAACATCAGTAACCTACCGCCCGCGCTGCAACCCGTGCTTCTGGGCCTCAAAAACGGTGAGATAACGGAACCACTGACCTTGCCCAACGCCATTGCGCTGTTCCAAATGCGCGGCGTGCGCGAAGTCTCAACCGGAGCGCCAAACTATTCCAAGATCGACTATGCGATCTACTACTTGCCTGGTGGTCGAAGTGCGGACGCGCTGGCACAGGCCGCGCGCCTGAGCGAAGAGATTGACACCTGCGATGATCTTTATGGCATTGCCAAAGGACAACCCGCCGACGTGTTGGAGCGGACCGAAGCCGCCCCCTCCGATATCCCGCGCGATATCGCCGTTGAACTGGCCAAGCTGGATCGGAACGAAGTATCGACCACCCTGACCCGCAACAATGGTCAAACGCTGGTGTTTCTGATGCTGTGCAACCGCACCCGCGATCTGGGTGAAGATACATCGCGCGTCGACGTGGCCAACGCCCTGACACAGCAGCGCTTGCAAGCCTTCTCAGAAAGCCTTCTGGAACAGCTACGCGCCGACGCCACTATCGTCGAGCAATGATTGCGCCCATCGCGCTCAGCTGTGGCGACCCGGCTGGAATAGGTCCGGAGATCGCCGCCAAAGCCTGGGCAGAGCTGCGCGATGACTGCCCGTTTTTCCTGATTGGCGATGCCACCCACCTGCCCCCAGGTACGCCGGTCACCCGGATCGCCGATCCGGCTGATGCGCTGGACGCAAGCGCCCAAACACTGCCCGTTCTGCACGTGGATTTCCCGGTCTCCAACATCCCGGGCCAACCGGAACCGGCCAATGCACCCTCGGTTATCGACGCAATCGAGCGCGGCGTTTCTTTGGCTCAATCGGGCGCGGCCTCGGCCCTCTGCACGGCGCCTATCAACAAAAAAGCGCTGATCGACGGGGCCGATTTCGCCTATCCCGGCCATACCGAGTTTCTTGCCGCTCTGGCCGGGCGCCAACATGTGGTGATGATGCTGGCCAGCGCACAGCTGCGCGTCGTGCCGTCCACAATCCACATCCCGCTCGCGCGCGTGCCAGAGGAACTGACGCCGGATCTGCTGACCCAAACCATCGCGCTAACTGCGCAAGGCCTGCAACAACAGTTCGGCATCACACATCCCCGGATCGCCGTCGCAGGGCTGAATCCGCACGCAGGCGAAGGCGGCAAGATGGGCACAGAGGAGCTGGACTGGATCGCTCCGCTACTAGAAAGCTTAGACAGCCCCGACTACACCGTCACCGGCCCGCACCCGGCGGATACGCTGTTCCACGCCGCCGCCCGCGCCCGTTATGACGCCGCCATCGCCATGTATCACGATCAGGCCCTGATCCCGATCAAAACGCTGGATTTCGACCGGGGCGTGAATGTAACGCTGGGCCTGCCTTTCATCCGCACCTCGCCCGATCACGGCACCGCGCTGGATATCGCCGGGCAAGGCATCGCCAATCCCACCAGCCTGATCGAGGCCCTGAAACTCGCCCAACAGATGGCACGCACACCTTGATCCTTCACCTGGCTGAAAATATCCCCGCCGGAGGCAAAAAACCTCTGGCGCTGTCCCATCAATCCGCGCGACGGTAACCGGATCATGAGCACTATCGACAGCCTGCCTCCGCTGCGTGAGGTCATCGCCACCCACCAGCTTTCAGCCCGCAAATCGCTGGGCCAGAACTTCTTGCTCGACCTCAACCTGACCGCCAAGATTGCGCGTCAGGCCGGGGATCTGACCCAATGCGATGTGCTGGAAATCGGCCCCGGCCCCGGCGGCCTGACCCGTGGGCTGCTTTCTGAGGGCGCGCGCAAGGTGGTTGCGGTGGAAAAAGACACGCGCTGTATCGCAGCGCTGAACGACATCGCCGCCGCCTACCCCGGCCAGCTTGACGTGATCAACGGTGACGCGCTGGAAATCGACCCGCTCGAACACCTGACCCCTCCGATCCGCATCGCCGCCAACCTACCCTATAATGTGGGCACCGAGCTTTTGGTCCGCTGGCTTACGCCACCCCAATGGCCACCCTTCTGGCAAAGCCTGACCCTTATGTTCCAACGCGAAGTGGCCGAACGCATCGTCGCCCAACCCGGCAGCAAAGCCTATGGCCGCCTCGCCATACTGGCCCAATGGCGGGCTGAAGCTCGCATCGCAATGTCCCTGCCCCCTGGCGCGTTCACGCCACCACCCAAGGTCTCCAGCGCCGTGGTCCACCTGAGTGCCCTGCCCGAACCACGCTACCCCGCAGACGCCGCAACCCTATCCCGCGTGGTCGCAGCCGCGTTCAACCAACGCCGCAAAATGCTGCGCGCTTCTCTGAAAGGTGTGGCCCCGGATATCGAAGACCGCCTGATCGCCGCCGGGATCAAACCCACAGAACGCGCTGAGCAGGTGCCGCTAGAGGCGTTTTGTGCCTTGGCCCGGGAAGTCCGTAAAGGCTGACAATCAGAACCTGATTTGTAAGGTCACGCGAACTCGGAAATCGGTCTTTAGAACCGTCAGGTAGTCGACATACACCGACACGCATATTTCCGCTGAGCAAGATAAAGCAGCCATTTGCGTCGCTGTGGCAAAGGCTGACGTTTCAATGGACTTAGTCGCTCATCCAGCCCGCAAGCGTACGTTCTGCCCGAGCGAAACTAGTAGGTTTCAAGCGTTTCCTCATAGGGCACACCAACGGCTCGTATTTTGTCGACCAACCAAGACAGGCTGACGCCGGAGAATGACCTGAGTTGGATGGGATCCCGCTCGTGGAAATGCACCCAATACTGACGCACATCCATGTCTTCATGTTTTTGAATGGTCTTGAATTCTATCCGCTCGATCTCAGTTAATGGCGCGGCGAAACCTTGCTCTTTGCCATGTGCGTGGTCAGGGACCTGCCAAAGCAGATCGCGGTCGGTAAGCCGGAAATGCCACTCGCCCGTCGTTGACCGCGCGCGCAGCGCAAAGATCAGTTCCTTCAACAGCCTGTAAATCCCTGTGCCTATCATTATTGCGCCGAAAAAGGACCAAACGGTCCAAGCTTCGACTGCGTCAATATCGAGGGATTGGATCTTGTCTTCAGACAGCAGACGCATCCCGAACCAGATTAGACCCACTGCAAACACCGGAGCTATGATGAGCCGTGTTCGGTTTCTTCCCCGAACGGATTGACGCACATCGAAATATGGCTTGTCTTCGGCAACTTCTGTCACTCTGCCCCCAAGGATGGATTAAGAGAACGGCACAGGCGCCATCCTGCGGAAATGCGCATAAACTCTCAATACGCGACGGCCCTGCTATCAAAGCTTTCCCGACGTTCAAACGCATTGCGGCTTGCGTTGGTTTCGGCCCGGCCGCACCCCCGGCTGGTAGTATAGTCAAAATGATAACATCTAACAAAAAAGCCCTGCGTTTAACGGCAGGGCTTTTTCGGATTTTGTCGCTAACTCACTCCGCCGCTTCGGGCGTGTCGCCGCCGTTTGCCGCTGGCTCATCGCCGGTTTCAGCCGCTGGCTTTGGCTTGCGTTGACGCGGGCGACGCGGGGCTTTTTCCTTGCGCTCTTTCGGCTCAGGAGCTTCGGCCTCACCACCTTGATTTTCCGGCGTTTCCACCAGACCCGATTCCGGGGACGCTGTGGGGGCGTCAAAACCCATGACATCAGGCTGGGGTGCCTCGGCAGGGTCCGCCTGACGGGCGGCTTCGCGTTCCTGACGCTCGGCGCGTTCACGGTCGCGTTCGGCCTGACGCTCGCGATTCTGGCGCTCCTGCTCTTCGCGGCGCGCTTCGATCTCGCGCTGCGCTTCGCTGAGCATGCGCAAATAATGCTCGGCGTGCTGCTGAAAGTTCTCAGCCGCGACGCGGTCGTTGGACAGCTGTGCATCGCGCGCAAGCTGGTTGTATTTGTCAATGATCTGCTGCGGGGTGCCGCGAACCTTGCCCTCGGGGCCCGAGCTGTCAAAAACACGGTTAACGACGTTACCGCCGGAAGGACGATTGCGGTTATTCTTGGCCCGCGAGCGGGATTTGGAAGATCTCATCTTACTTACGTCAGCCTTATAAATACGCTGTCGATCAACCCCGTTTTTGCACTGCTCTTAGGCGTTTGCCGCGACGGAATCTCGACTTTTTGGGCTTGGCGTCAGGGGTGCGCTGCAACAGCGTCAACCTCGCCGACTAATCCTGAGTAAACATGTCCAGCCGCGCCAGACAAGAGGATTCTCAAAACTTTCGCAGGTTTTTTACATAAACCGGCGTATTTCGGCCTCAGTTACAGGTTTTCACCCCGGCAAACGGGCTCCGACAACGCGGTCACGACCATCCAGATCGGGGATAATCCGAATGTCCGACAGACCCGAAGCATCAAACAGGGCCGAGACCTGTTGGGCTTGTGTCGGACCAATCTCAACCAGAATGCGCCCACCGGGCAGCAGAAAATCGGGCGCGCCGGCTGCGAGGTGGCGATAGGCGTTCAACCCATCGCCTTCGTCGGTCAGTGCCATTCGCGGTTCGTGTTCGCGCACTTCCGGCGACAACCCGGTCATCTCGGACAGCGAGATATAGGGAGGGTTGGACACAATCAGATCGAACTTGCCCTCAACCGCCGAGAACCAGTTGGATCGGAAAATGTCGACCCGATCCTGCACCGCGTGCTGCACCGCGTTGGCACTGGCTTGCAGGCAGGCTGCTTCGCTCAGGTCGATCCCGACGCCCGAAGCGCTGGTGCGTTCGGCCAGAAGCGTGATCAGAATACAGCCTGATCCAACGCCCAGGTCCAGAACATGATCAAATGGCTCGCTGAGCGCGGCTTCGATCAGCGCCTCGGTTTCGGGGCGCGGGTCCAGCACATCGCGGCTGACGCGGAAACGACGGCCATAGAACTCACGCTCGCCCAGAAGATGCGAGACCGGGACCCGGATGGCACGGAGTGAGATCAGTTGGTCATAGCGTTCGGCAATATCGGGGGCTAACTCCTCGGGCGCAATCAGAGTCACGCGGCTGGCTTCGATCCGGGCGGCATGCGCCAGCAAGACACGGGCATCGCGGGCCGGATCTTCGACCCCCGCCGCCCGCAGGCGCGCCGTTGCGGTCACCATGGCCTGCGCTGCCGTTTGCGCACCGGTCATTGCGCCATCTCGGCCAGCAGCCGGGCCTGATCATCAGCGGTCAGCGCGTCGATCACCTCATCCAGGTCGCCCTGCATCACCTGATCCAGCTTGTAAAGCGTCAGGTTGATGCGGTGGTCGGTCATCCTGCCCTGCGGGAAGTTATAGGTTCTGATCCGCTCGGACCTGTCCCCTGACCCCACCTGACTGGCCCGATCGGCCGAGCGTTCACTGTCAATGCGCTGGCGTTCCAGATCGTACAGGCGTGTCTTCAACACCTGCATGGCGATTTCTCGGTTCCGGTGCTGGGATTTCTCTGAGCTGGTCACAACCAAACCAGTTGGCAAGTGGGTGATCCGCACCGCCGAGTCGGTCGTGTTGACGTGCTGCCCGCCCGCGCCCGAAGATCGCATCGTGTCGATGCGGATGTCATTGGCGTCGACTTGGATGTCCACATCCTCGGCCTCTGGCAAAACAGCGACCGTCGCGGCCGAGGTATGGATACGCCCACCACTTTCGGTTTCGGGCACCCGCTGAACGCGGTGAACACCGGATTCGTATTTCATCCTAGCAAAGACGTTGTCGCCCTTGATATGGGCCACCACCTCTTTGATCCCGCCAAGGTCCGAGGCCTGTTCCTCGATAATCTCAAACCGCCACCCCCGTGCCTCGGCATAGCGTTGATACATACGCAGAAGGTCACCGGCGAACAGCGCGGCTTCATCCCCCCCTGTTCCGGGACGGATTTCCAGCATAGCTGGACGCGCATCTGCGGCATCCTTTGGCAACAGCGCCAGTTGCAGTGCATGTTCTGCCTCGGGGATGCGGGCCTTCAGCTCGGGGATTTCCTCTTCGGCCAGCTCTTTCATATCCGGGTCGGCCAGCATCGCCTCGGCTTCGGTCAAATCCGCCACCAGCTGCCGCCATCCCATGATCTGATCGACCACCGGCTTGAGGTCGGAATACTCTTTAGCCAAAGCCGCAATATCCCCGCCCGAGGCACCATCGGCCATGGCCGCTTCGAGGTATTGGAATCGCTGGGTTATCTGCTCAAGGCGTTCTTCGGGGATCATCCGGGCGGTGTCTATCATCCGGGGGCTTTGGTCAAGGGCCAGCCTTGTGCTAAGCTGCCCTGCATGAAGGGGTTGATTATCGTTTTGTCGCTGCTCGCCGTACCCGCCATGGCCGACTATGTTGGTCCCGACGGCAAGGTTCGCGATTGCTACTGCACCGACAAAGCCGGTTCACGCGTGGAGCTGGGCGAGATGATTTGCCTGCAAGTCGATGGTCGCATGTTCATGGCGCAATGCCAGATGTCGTTGAATGTGCCGATGTGGCGCGAGGTGCAGGAGGGATGTTTGTCCTCGGGTTTAGACTGGCCCGATCTGGATCAGACCCTCAAGAGTTCCGCGTCCTAACCGCTGCCCACAGCTGTGAGAGCCACCCATCAACGCGGGCCTTGTTCACCCCAAAATCCTTACGACCAAAGCATAACCGACCATGGATTCGCAGCGTGTCTCCGTCCTGCTGGGCTGTGGTATAATCAGGAAAGCCAAACACCTTAGTGCGGGTGATGTAGGTGATCATCCCTTCACTCACCGAACCGGCCAGAACGCGGGTACGCGGCGTTGCACCAGCGATGCTGTCAAGGCGCGCAAGCCCATCAGGACCGGTCTCGACGATCCGAACTACTCCACCCGGCAGATCTCGCTCCGCGCCTTCAGGGGCCACGTGCCAGCGCGCAGGGTCCGAAGGCGCAAGACGGATATAGGCGCCCATTGCAACGCCCATCGCAATCAATAACCAAAACACCATCTTCATCTGTCCGCTCAATCCATTTGCGTCCAGCCTATCGGCATCGCGCGTCGGCCACACCCCTACCGTGACGTCACGCCCGGCAGGATGCAAAGCAATTCAAACAACAGATTTGCTGCCGTCAGTGCAGTATTACCGGAGGGGTCATAGGGCGGTGAGACCTCGACCAGATCACAGCCCACCACATTGATCCCTTGCAAGGCGTGGATCAGTTGCAGCGCCTGAGGTGTGGTCAGACCGCCGATCTCGGGCGTGCCTGTTCCGGGGGCATAGGCCGGATCAAGGCTGTCGATGTCATAGGTGATATAGACCGGGTGATCCTCAACCGTCTTTCGGATTTGCGACCCAATCTGTGTCAGGTTTTGCTGCCACAACTCCCATGCGGGAATCTGACGGAAGCCCCAGCCCTTGGCCTCGGTGAAATCAGTGGCGGCATAGCCTGATCCGCGAATACCGATCTGAAAGGTCTTGTCAGGGACAATCAGCCCCTCTTCGTAAGCACGGCGAAAAACGGTGCCGTGGGTTTCGCGTTCGCCAAACATCTCATCGTTTACATCCGCATGGGCATCCACATGCACCAGCGCCACCGGCCCGTGTTTCGCGGCAATCGCCCTTAGGATCGGCAGGGTGATGGAATGATCGCCACCCATAGCGACAGGGGTCACGCCCTGAGCCAGTATTGCGTTATAACTGTCTTTGATGATCTTCAGGCTTTCAGACAGCGAGAATGTGTTGATCGCCAGATCGCCGATATCCGCAATCTGCATGCTGTCAAACGGGGCGGCCGTTGTGGCCATGTTATAGGGTCGGATCATCGCGCTTTCGCTACGGATTTGCTTGGGCCCGAACCGCGTGCCCGACCGCCACGAGGTCCCGATATCCATCGGTATCCCCAACACCGCCACATCCAGCCCCGACAGCGAGGTCGCCTGCGGCAGCCGCATGAACGTGTTCGGCCCGGAAAACCGCGCCAGATCGTTGCCGCTAATGGGTTGATTGTATTCAGTCATGCGCGTTTGGGTCCCATCCCGTCCATTCACTTGCTTAAGCACATACCGGAAGTATGGCTAATCATCGGTTAACGCGCGCCGTTGCACGTTTACTTTTTGTCAGCCATAAGCCTGTTCCACCCCAGCAGGCAAATAATCTGCGTCGCCACGTGGGCCCCGGCAATCGCCGTTGCCCCAGACGTGTCGTAGGGCGGAGAGACCTCGACCACATCCCCGCCCTTGATGTTGATCCCGGCGATATCACGCAAAATGATCTGCGCTTGAATCGACGTTATCCCACCCCAAACCGGCGTCCCAGTCCCAGGTGCAAAGGCCGGGTCCAGTCCGTCGATATCGAAGCTCAGATAGACGGGACGGTCGCCGAGAATGGATTTGATCTTCTGCGCCACGGCGGCGGGGCCGGACTCGTAAACCTCGCGCGCATCGATGATGTTGACGCCCAGAGTATCCTCGTTGCTGGTACGGATACCCACCTGAACCGAACGTTTCGGGTCCACGATCCCCGATTTCACCGCCTTGTAAAACATGGTCCCATGATCGACGCGGGACATATCATCGTCGGCCCATGTATCCGTATGCGCATCGAATTGCAGCAGGGATATGGGCCCGTATTTCTCGGCATAGGCTTTCAGGATGGGAAAACTGATATAGTGATCCCCGCCCAGCGTGACCGAGGCCACATCGGCGGCCAGGATCGTCCGGATATGGTCCGTCAGCGTGTCTGGAAAGGCCGGGATATTGGCGTAGTCATAGGCCATATCGCCATAGTCGACGATTGCCAGTTCGCTGAGCGCATCGAACGGCCAACCGTATGGTGCGTCGGGGGATTGCAAGGCACTCGCCTCGCGGATCGCGCGGGGGCCCAGCCTTGTGCCAGGGCGGTTCGTCACTGCTTGGTCAAAGGGCACGCCGGTGACAGCGATATCCACACCATTCAGATCCTTGGTATATAGCCGCCGCAGGAAAGAAGTCGCGCCACCAAAGGTGTTCTCATAGGACAAGCCCTTGAGGTCGGGGTTGGTAAAGGCCTCATCGACCTGATGTTTTGCGTCTTCCAGTGCCATGTCTTGTCCCCTCAGCCCAGCGGCTGCGCCTTTTCCACGATCCGGGCAAAGAACGAGGCCCCGACCGGCGCGATATCGTCGTTGAAGTTGTATTTCGGGTGATGCAACCCGGCGCCCTCACCCTGACCCAGAAACAGATACGCCCCCGGACGCGCCTGCAGCATGTATGAGAAATCCTCGGCCCCCATATCGCGGCCCATATTGTCGACAACGCGGTCCTCACCTGAGACCTCGCGCGCCACATCTGCGGCAAAGGCCGTTTTCTCGGCGTCATTGATCGTCGCCGGATAGCCGATTTGATAGTCCAACTTTGCCTCAACGCCATATGAGGCCGCCTGCCCTGCCACGATCTGCTCCATCCGCTCCATCACCATCTTCTGCACCGACGGGTCAAACGTGCGAACGGTGCCGTTCAGGTAAGCCGTGTCCGGGATCACATTGTTCACCGTTCCGGCGTGAATTTGCGTGACGGAGATCACCAGATCCTGCACCGCATAGTGGTTCCGGCTGACAATTGTCTGGATGGCCTGCGCAATCCCGCAGGCCGCCATTACCGGATCTTTGGTCTGGTGCGGCAACGCTCCGTGCCCGCCCTGCCCTTGCACGTGGATCTCGAACGTGTCCACAGCAGCCATCAGAGGCCCGGCTGTCGTGTAGAAGGCCCCCTCGGGATTTCCCGGATCATTGTGAATGCCATAGACCTGAGAGATGTCGAACCGGTCCATGATGCCTTCCTGCACCATCACATCCGCGCCACCGCCTTCTTCTTCGGCCGGTTGGAAGATCAACGCCACACGGCCCGCAAAATTCCGCGTCTCAGCCAGATAGCGCGCAGCGCCCAGCAGCATCGTGGTGTGCCCGTCATGGCCGCAAGCATGCATCTTACCGGGGTTCTTCGAGGCATATTCAACGCTCGTCTCCTCGGGGATCGGCAGCGCGTCCATATCCGCGCGCAACCCAATGGTTGGCCCGTCCCCCTGCCCGTTGATGATCGCCACCATCCCCGTCTTGGCAATGCCTTCGTGCAGCTCATCCACGCCGAACTCCCGCAGGCGCTCGGCAACAAAAGCGGCTGTCTCGTAGCATTCGAACTCCAGTTCAGGGATCGTGTGCAAGTGCTGGCGCCACTTGGCCATATCGGCGGCAAAATCGGCAATGCGGTTGACGACGGGCATCTGGGGTGGACTCCTGATCGGGACTGCGGAATGGATGCATCTGACACCGGAACGAAAGGGTTCGCAATGGCTGAAAATCCTCTGATCCATAACAGCGATGCAGGTATCGAGCGTTTGCTGGAAATCATGCGCCGCCTGCGGGACCCGCAAAGTGGCTGCCCCTGGGACATCGAGCAGGATTTCGCAACCATCGCCCCCTACACGATCGAAGAGGCGTATGAGGTCGCCGACGCCATCGAGCGTGAGGCCTACGATGAGTTGAAGGGAGAATTGGGCGACCTGTTGTTCCAGTCCGTCTTTCACGCCCAAATGGCTGAGGAAGCGGGACATTTCACCTTTCAGGACGTGGTCCGCACCATGTCCGACAAGATGGTCGCCCGTCATCCGCATGTGTTCGGCGACGAATCCCGTGAAAAATCCGCTGATCAACAAACCAGGGATTGGGAAACGATCAAAGCTGCCGAACGCGCAGGCAAGGAACAGAAAGGCGCGCTGGACGGTGTGGCCGCCAACCTGCCCGCCCTTCTGCGGGCCCAAAAACTGCAAAAACGCGCTGCCCGCGTGGGATTTGACTGGCCCGATGCCAGTCATGTGCTTGCCAAAATCACCGAAGAGGCTGCCGAACTGGAAGAGGCGCGCGACAGCATGGATGCAGACGCGCTGGAGGATGAGTTCGGCGATTTGCTGTTCGTCATGGTGAATCTGGGCCGTCATTTGGGCATCGAGGCCGAAACCGCTCTGCGTCGCACCAATGCGAAATTCACCCGTCGCTTTGAGAAGGTCGAGGCGCGGCTGGCCGACCGCGGCAAAACCCCCGCTCAAAGCGATCTGGCCGAGATGGATGCGCTATGGGATGAGGTGAAAACCGAAGAACACCGTGCCAACGGCAAAGTTCTGCCTGCGGATGCCAAGATCGGGGCCTGAATCCGCTGGACAAGCGCAATGACACTTGCGAGTGTCCGCGCTTCAAGACACCGGAGGCACAATGGCACCCCGCAAGATCATCATCGACACCGACCCCGGACAGGACGACGCCGTCGCCATTCTGCTGGCGCTGGCCAGCCCGGAAGAGATCGAGGTTCTGGGCATCACCGCCGTCGCCGGAAACGTCCCGCTGGAACTGACCGCCAAGAACGCCCGCATCGTTTGCGAACTGGCCGATCGCACGGATATTCCAGTCTATGCAGGGTGCGACCGCCCGCTGAAACGCCCGTTGGTGACCGCCGAACATGTCCACGGCAAAACCGGGCTGGACGGCCCGGTTCTGCCGGACCCACAGATGCCTCTGGCCGAGGGTCACGGGGTGGACTTCATCATCGACACCCTGCGCGCGCATGAGCCTGGTACGGTAACGCTCTGCCCATTGGGGCCGCTGACCAATATCGCCACAGCGTTCCGGAAAGCACCCGATATCATTGACCGGGTGCAAGAGATCGTTCTGATGGGCGGCGCGTATTTTGAAGTTGGGAACATAACACCAGCCGCCGAATTCAACATTTATGTCGATCCGGAAGCTGCTGAAATCGTGTTTAAATCTGGCATTCATATTGTTGTGATGCCGCTGGATGTTACCCATGATGCGCTGGTCACACCCCATCGCAACGATGCGTTCCGCGCGCTCGGCAGCCAGGTTGGCCATGCGGTGGCCGAAATGACCGATTTCTTCGAACGCTTCGACAAGGAAAAATACGGATCAGAAGGTGCCCCGCTGCACGACCCCTGCGTGACCGCCTATCTGATCCAGCCAGAGCTGTTCTCGGGCCGTCACATCAACGTTGAAATCGAAACACAATCAGAACTGACTTTGGGCATGACCGTCGCGGATTGGTGGGGCGTAACCGACCGTACACCAAACGCCATGTTCATGGGCGACGTCGACGCGCATGGCTTTTTCACGCTTCTGACAGAAAGGCTGGCCCGTCTATGACCGCCGCGCTCCGCCTGGCCCGCCCTGAGGATCTGGATCGCCTGATGACGTTGGTTTCGGCCTTCCATGGCGAAGAGGGTATCGAACAGGACGACCAGAAACGCCGCGCCGCGCTAACCCCCTTGCTGGAGGGTATACCGCATGGATGTGTTTACCTGATCGGCCCGGGCCGCGCGCCGTTGGGCTATGTCATCCTGACCTTCGGCTGGTCGGTCGAGTTTGGCGGCATGGACGCGTTTGTCGATGAGATTTACATCCGCCCTGCCGTTCGGGGCCGAGGCATCGCAACCGAAGTTCTGCTGGAGCTGCCCAAAGCCCTGGCCGGAGCTGGTCTGACCGCGCTGCATCTTGAAGTCGACCGCACGAATGAGGCAGCGCAAAAGCTATATCTGCGCACCGGCTTCAAAGCGCGTGAGCGGTACATGCTGATGAGCAAGATTCTCTGAGCGCTCAACTCTTTGCATTCCGAACCCCTTGTGTCCGCACGGCCCAGCTTTCAGGGCTATAATGGTTGTTTTTGATCCATCTTTCCCCGTGACCGCGCCTCTCTCTGACATTTAGACAGCGCGGCACAATCAAAAGCAGACATTTAAAGGGATACGCAGATGGAACAATTGATCGGACAATTGATCGGCGGCGCAATTGGCGGCTCGGGTGGCGGCAAGATCGTCAAAGGCTCGGATATGGGTAATCTGGGCAACATGCTCGCCGGGGCCGTGGGCGGCGTTGGCGGTGGCCAGTTGCTAAGCGGCCTAATGGGTGCTGGCGGCGCGGCGGCAGGCGGTATGGATATTGGTGCGCTTGCTGCAAACTTTGTCGGCGGTGGGATCGCCGGGCTGGTTGTTCAAGTCGTTGTCGGCATGATCATTAAGAAAATCAAGGGCTAACACCTTTTGCGCCAGCAAAAACGGGGGCGAGAGGCCCCCGTTTTTTTTTGTTTATTTCAGGATCGACGCGCCCGCGTATTCGGCAACTTCGCCCAGAGATTCCTCGATGCGGATCAACTGGTTGTACTTGGCCAACCGGTCCGACCGC
Organism: Ruegeria sp. H3; assembly: GCF_056533095.1. Lineage (NCBI taxonomy): Bacteria > Pseudomonadati > Pseudomonadota > Alphaproteobacteria > Rhodobacterales > Roseobacteraceae > Ruegeria > Ruegeria sp. H3. The sequence continues at coordinate 229,315 of NZ_JBQFOD010000002.1, forward strand.
GCCAACGAGCCGGTTTTGATCTGACCGCAGTTCGTCGCAACTGCCAGATCGGCAATCGTGGCGTCTTCGGTCTCGCCTGAGCGATGCGACATCACGTTGGTGTACCGTGCGCGGTGAGCCATTTCGACGGCGCGCAGTGTTTCGGTTAGGGATCCGATCTGATTCACCTTGACCAGCATCGAGTTTGCGCAGCCGCGCTCGATCCCTTCGGCCAGACGCGCCGGGTTGGTCACGAACAGGTCGTCGCCCACCAGTTGCACCTTGTCACCAATGGCGTCGGTCAGAGCTTTCCAGCCGTCCCAGTCATCCTCGGACATGCCGTCTTCGATCGAGATGATCGGGTAGTCATTGACCAGCGCCGCCAAATAGGCCGCGTTTTCCTCGGAGGATAGCGAAATCCCTTCGCCCGCCAGCACGTATTTGCCGTCTTTGAAATATTCAGTCGCCGCGCAATCCAGCGCCAGATGGATTTCCTCACCCGGTTTGTAGCCTGCCTTCTCGATGGATTTCAGGATGAAATCCAGCGCCTCGCGGGTGCTTGCGATGTTCGGAGCGAACCCACCCTCGTCGCCCACACCAGTCGCCAGACCAGCGGCAGACAGTTCTTTCTTCAGCGTATGAAACACTTCGGACCCCATGCGCACGGCCTCGCGGATATTCGCGGCCGAGGTCGGCATGATCATGAATTCCTGAATGTCGATTGGGTTATCGGCATGTTCGCCGCCATTGATGATGTTCATCATCGGTACCGGTAGAACGCGCGCCGAGGTGCCGCCGACATAGCGGTACAGGGGCTGAGTGGTGAAATCCGCCGCCGCTTTAGCGGTCGCTAGCGAGACACCGAGAATGGCGTTTGCACCCAGACGACCTTTGTTGTCGGTGCCGTCCAGTTCGATCATCGCCTGATCGATGGCCACCTGCTCGGTCGCGTCAAACCCAACCAGTTCCTCGGCGATTTCACCGTTCACCGCAGCGACAGCTTCTAGCACGCCCTTGCCCATGTAGCGGGACTTGTCGCCGTCACGCTTTTCGACCGCCTCATATGCTCCGGTCGATGCGCCCGAAGGTACGGCGGCGCGGCCCATGGTGCCGTCTTCCAGAATCACGTCCACTTCGACCGTCGGGTTGCCCCGGCTGTCAAGAATTTCACGTGCATGGATGTCGATGATGGTGCTCATGAGGCCCGTCCCTGTGGCTGAAATCAGTTGCACGCCTCATAGCAGCAACCAGCAAAAAGTAAACCTATCACGTTACCGCTAACACCCATATTCTCTGGCCTTTAGGGCTAACAGTTTGCTGTTTGCGCCAACAAGCGATCAGGCTGGAACCATCTGCCGCGCCAGCCGACGCTCACGGACAAAGGTGTAAAGGCCCGAACCGATGATCAGCGTGGCGCCTGCCAGGGTCAGTGCATCCGGGCGCTCGTTGAACATCAACATGCCTGCGATCATTGAGAACACAAGCCGGGTATAGCGGAAGGGCATCATGGCCGATGCCTCACCCACCCGCATTGCAGCCACGATGCCGTAATAGCCCAACATGCTGAACACAAAGGCAGCTAGGTATGGCACAACCTGAGTCGATTGCACCGGAGCATATGTTTGCCCTGTGCTCAGCATCAACACGGCACCGGCGATGATCGCGGCGATATAGGCTTGCATCGCAACCACGGTCGAGGCGACCCGAACGTCCAGCCTGCGGGTGATCAAATCCCGCGCTGCTATCAGAAAGACAGTTGCAACAACCAGCAAGGTTTCGGGCTGGAACCCCTCCAGCCCCGGGCGGATGATCATCAGAACGCCGATGAATCCGACGCCAATGGCGCTCCAACGGCGCCAGCCTACCTGTTCGCCCAGAAAAAGCGCGGCCCCCATCGTCACAGCCAAGGGCAGCGCCTGAAACACCGCTGCCACGGTGGACAGATCGATCAGAGACAGTGCGGTCACAAACAACACTGCGCCCAGCCCTTCAGAGGCCGCGCGCGCAAGCGGCAAGAGCCCCCATGCAGCCGGATCAAAGATTCGCTTACGCGATGCAACCGACAAGATGGCAAAACTGCCACCACAGACAACACCCAGTGCAATCAGAATCTGCCCGGTCGGCACAGTAGCAGACAGATGTTTGATAAACATGTCTTCGATTGCAAAAGCTGCCATCGACCCGATAAGCAGCAAGATGCCGTTTACGTTGTTCATGCGCGTTTCCATTGGATCGGACCGCAAACCAGCAGGCCCAATGGTCACCAGAACCGAAACGCCTGCGACGCCGCAAGCAAAATTGCTTCAATGCTCAATGAATTCCCGTGCGCCGACCAATCGCTTTTTGTGATATGTCAGTCTTTGTCCAACGGCACACCGTAAAGTTCCAGCCGATGGCCTTTAAGCTTGTAGCCCAGTTTGGCAGCGATTTTTTCCTGCAGAACCTCGATCTCGGGATCAACAAATTCAATCACCTCGCCCGATTGCATGTCTATCAGATGATCATGGTGATCACGTTCTGCATCTTCATAGCGGGCGCGCCCGTCACCGAACTCAAGCCGTTCGAGAATCCCCGCCTCTTCAAACAGCTTGACGGTGCGGTACACCGTGGCGATCGAAATACCGGAATCCAGTGCCGAGGCACGGGTATACAGCTCTTCCACATCGGGGTGATCGGCGCTCTGTTCCAGCACCTGCGCGATGATGCGCCGCTGGCCTGTCATGCGCAGGCCCTTGGCCTCACAACGCGAGATAATCGTATCCGACATGATGCCCCTCAGCCGCTTCTTGAGTTGCTGTCATAACCGGTCTGAACGCCCAGCGCTACAGGGATTCGACGCCTCAGGCTAAGATCATCCCGCGCGCTGCAAATCCGCCCAGATCGGCAAATGATCCGAGGCGATATGGGCTGGTCGATCCTGATGCGCCCCGTGATCCAGTGCGGTGATCCCCTGCCCCAAGGCGATCCGATCCAGCGCGCCCAGCGGCTGCGCAGCGGGAAAGCTGGCAACCGGTGGCAAAAACCGCATCTCGGGCACCAGCTTGTCCAGCACGGGCTGGCGCGACCATTCGTTAAAATCCCCGGCCCATACGGTGGGCATTTCATCCAGCCCGTCATCACACCGCCGTATATGCGTGATCTGCTGACGCCGGGACGCAGGCAGCAACCCCAGATGCACCCCCATTACCCGCAGTGGCCCGATTTGCGTCTCGAATTCGACCCGAACAGCACCGCGCGGCTCGAACCCCGGCAAATCGTGGTGACCTGTCGCGCGAACCGAGATCTGGTCGCCCCGCCAGATGACCGCATTGCCATGCCAGCCCAGGCTGCCTGCCCCGCCCAGATCAACGATCTGCCAGCCCGCTTCATCCAACATGAAATGTGGCAACGCCGCAGGGCGCGGTGGCAGGCGCTTGTCGGCCTCCTGCAGTACAACGATATCCGCTTGCATCCCGTCGAGGACCTGCATGATCCGCTGCGGCTGACGTCGGAAATCCAGCCCGACGCATTTCTGAATGTTGTAACTGGCAAGACGCAGGGTCTGGGCGGAGGTCATGATCGCAGTCTAAACGGTTGAGCCAACGGTCATTTTATGTAGCGACAAAGCCGGACGCGAAACAAGCCCACGCTGCTCATGTCCCGCAGAACGTTGCCTGCACAACCTCACTGGACGTCGGCGGGCGCATCAGGTCCGCCGCCTCAGGCTGGTCCTCATAGGGCTGCGCCAGGACACTGTTCAGACGATGGAACGGGGCATAGTCGCCTTGCACAGCGGCCTCAATCATCTGCTCGACGCGGTGATTGCGCGGGATGAAGGCAGGGTTTGCGGCGGTTATCACCATCTGTGGGTCGTCTTCTCGTTTCAGGCGCGCAATCCAGCCTTCCGCCCAGCCGTCAAAAGCGCTCGGATCGGTGAACTGGTCCCGCGCGGCATCGCCTGCCAAAGCACGGAACGTATTGGTGAAATCCGCCTGGTTTTCAGCCATGCGCTTCAACAGGTCCGAGATCAGGTTCTGATCCCGCTCTTCCGCGCGCGTCAGACCAATCTTTGCGCGGAATCGCGTCAGCCAGTGCTCCTGCAACAGATCGGGCATCGCATGCACAATCTCGGTCGCCTCTTCCACGGCGGCCTCTTTATCTTCCATCTGCTGGATCAGAGCGGTCGCCAGCTGCGCCAAGTTCCACACGGCGATATCCGGTTGGTTGGAATAGGCATAGCGCCCCATCCGGTCAATCGAGCTATAGACGGTATTGGGGTGATAGCTGTCCAAGAAGGCGCAAGGGCCATAATCAATGGTCTCACCGGCTATCGAGGAATTGTCGGTGTTCATCACCCCATGAATAAACCCAACGCTCATCCAATGCGCAATCAGCCGCGCCTGCGCATCGCGCACCCCGCGCAGCAGGCCCATTGGCCCATCCGCCTGCGGGTAGTGGCGTTCGATGGCATAGTCGGTCAGCCGTCGCAGGTTTTCCAACTGCCCGCGCGCCGCAAACACCTGAAACGTGCCCACCCGCAAATGGCTGCGGGCCACGCGGGTCAAAACCGCACCCGGCATTGCGGCTTCGCGATAAACCGTCTCACCTGTTTCCACGGCAGCCAGGGCCCGAGTGGTTGGTACGCCCAGCGCATACATCGCCTCAGACACCACATATTCACGCAGAACCGGCCCCAACCAGGCGCGCCCGTCCCCCTGCCGTGAAAAGGGCGTAGGGCCTGAACCTTTGAGTTGAATATCTCGCCGCACGCCATCGCTTCCGATGGTCTCACCCAGCAAAACCGCGCGCCCGTCACCCAGTTGTGGATTATACGTCCCAAACTGATGCCCGGAATAAAGCTGCGCAAGCGGCTCCGCCCCGTTTGGCAGCACATTCCCGCCAAAGGCCTCGGCCATTTCCTGCGCCTCGCTGGCTGAAATCTGCAGCAACCGCGCCAGATCTTCGTTGAAGGCGATCAGCTTTGGCGCCCGTACAGGTACTGGCGCCTGTCGGGCAAAAAACGCATCAGGTAAACGGGCGTAACTGTTATCAAACGGGATCATCAGGGTCATGTCGCAAACATATGAGCTGCGCCGACAATTGCCATAGCAGATCGCGCGCGCCCGTGCATAATCCAGACAGAAACGCCGAGGATACCATGACCGCCGACGACATCATCACCCACCTGAACCTGCAGCGCCATCCAGAAGGCGGCTGGTTCAAAGAAACTTGGCGCGCCGATAATCCCGGCCGCGCCACAGGCACCTGTATCTACTTTCTACTTCAAGCCGGAGAGAACAGCCATTGGCACCGCGTCGACGCCACCGAAATCTGGCTCTACCACTCCGGTGCGCCGCTGATCCTGTCCCTCAGCGAAACGGATCAGGGTCCGGCCACCGATCACCTGCTGACCCCCGACCTGACCGCAGGTGCGCCGCAGTTGATCGTGCCCAAAGACCATTGGCAAGCCGCGCGCAGCACTGGCGATTTCACTTTGGTCAGCTGTACCGTTTCACCGGGGTTCGAGTTCGAAGGCTTCGAACTGGCCGCGCCCGGGTTCGACATTCCAAAGGCGTGATCTGATGGACCACCGCGCCCTGATCGCAGCGATCCCGACCCAGACCAAAGAGCAACTGCAACAAAGGTCTGACCGTGCCGGGCTGCGCCATCTGGCGCTCTATGTCGTTTTGCTGGGGGTGAGCTCAGCTGGGATCGCGGCGCAGGTCCCGCTCTGGCCGCTCTTGCTGATCCCCCAGGGGCTGCTGCTGGTGTTCCTCTTCACGCTCAGCCACGAATGCACCCATAAAACCCCATTCAAATCCGCCTGGATCAATGAAGCGGTCGGACATCTGGTCTCGGTGCCGATCATTCTACCCTTCACATGGTTTCGATACTTCCATCTGGCCCACCACAAATGGACAAATCACCCCGAAAACGACCCGGAACTTGCAGGCAAACCCCGCCCTGAGGATTGGACTAGCCTGCTCCTTTATCTCAGCGGCTGGCCCTATTGGCTCGGGATGGTCAAAACACTGATGCACAATGCGAGGGGGAGGATCGACGCCCCCTATCTGCCCGCACGCCAAAATGGCGCGATCCGCACCGAAGCCCGCATTCTGCTGGGGCTCTATGCGCTGGCGATATTCAGCCTGTTCTTCACGCCAATCCTGCTCTGGCTCTGGATTTTACCGGTGCTGATCTGCCAGCCAGCGCTGCGCCTCTATCTGCTGGCCGAGCATGGCCTCTGCCCGCCCGTGGCCGACATGCTGGAAAACTCGCGCACCACATTCACCAACCGGATCATCCGGTTTCTGGCCTGGAACATGCCCTATCACGCAGAACATCACGCCTTTCCGAACGTGCCCTTCTACCAACTTCCCGCGCTTCACAGCTGGGCCAAAACCCACCTGAAATCCACATCAAACGGCTATACCGAATTCACCAGAGAATACGCCCGAAGCCTCAATTCCTAGGATCCAGTCTTCATCTGGCCACAAATATCCCGGGGGAGTCGCACAGCGACGGGGGCAGAGCCCCCTACTCCTTGCTGCGGGACTTTAGCAGCAGGCTGATCAGGGGAACCAGCACCGCAGTGAGTGACCCCAGAGGATTCGTACCGATACCCTTGACCGCGCGCGCAACATCGCGCGCCTCGGTCGCCAGTTCCTCCAGTTCATCTTCAATATCTGCTATCGCCATATCCCGAACTTCTACTGCCGGCGCGACCTCGTCTTCGACATTCGATCGCCGCGCAATCAGGACAAGCAAGCCAGCAAGCGCAAGATTGCCGAACGACAGCACCGCAGCCGCCCCTGCGGGCGACATCACCTCTTTCAGGGCCAGAAACAGAGCGACATCCAATAAAACGAGGGCAGACAAGGCCGATATTCCCGCCAGCACCATCAAAATGGTCTGTTGACGCATGACAGCCAAACGGCGACGCGCGATCAGATGCTCGGTTCGGTAGATCGTCACCAGATTTCTGCTCAATCTGCTCATCGCGTCCCTCCTAACACTGTGCCCGTCCGACCACGTAGCCAAGCGAAAAGGCAATCACGAGCGCCGCAATCGGATAGTCTTTCTGCAAGCGGCCGAACTCCTCGACCACATCCTCGCCCAGCGATTGCGCCTTGCTCAGATCGATCCCGTGATCGGTCAGTAGTTTTCGGATTTCATCCGATGTTTTAACCGGTTCGCTTTGATCTTCGGGGTCTGGGTCTGATCCGGTTTTGGCCTCCAACTCGGCATTGCGTTTTCGCAGTGTATCCAGTTCGGCTTCAAGCTCGGCTTTTGTGGCCATTCTAGCTTACCTTCATTGCATGGGTCCCACCCAACCGTCGCACAATGAGTTGTTTTTTTGAACTGTTTTCCGATCGTGCCTCAACCCGTGCTTTGGGCCGAGACCGTGCTGACAACGCCACCGCCCACCAAAACCGGTACCCCCGTCGTTCCCGGGCATGAAGTCGGCAAACCGCGCGCCACCCGCACGGCAAGGTAGGCGAAGGCCTGCGCCTCTAGCATATCGCCATCCAAACCCACCGCTTCGACCGGTTCGACCGGACAATCCAGCGCCACCCGCAACATCTCCATTAAAACCGGATTGTGCCGCCCGCCCCCAGTGACCAGCAGCCGTGTCGGAGGTTTGGGGCAATGATCCATCCCCTGCACCACCCCGGCGGCGCACATACCTGTCAGGGTTGCTACTGCGTCAGCGTCGCTGAGTTCCTGAACCAGCCCGATCATCTCGGCAAAGTCATTCCGATCAAGCGATTTTGGCGGCATTTTGCTAAAGAACGGTTCATCCAGAAACAACTCCAGTGCGCCATTTTCAACAATACCCTCTCGTGCTAGTGCCCCGTCTCGATCCATCGGCAGGCCAAGTCGAGCCTGCATCAGATCATCAACTGGGGCGTTTGCAGGCCCGGTATCAAAGGCCAGCAAAGCGCCCGGCATCTCTGGACCGTCGAAGTTGGGGTCGACATAGGTCAAATTGCCCACACCCCCCAAGTTAAGGAAACACAGGGGCGCATCCGCGCCGATCCATTTGGCACAGGCAAAGTGATAGAACGGGGCAAGTGGCGCCCCCTCACCCCCCATTGATACATCATCGCTGCGGAAGTCCCAGACCACCGGAACGCCCAGCGCCTGCGCCAACCCACGCCCATCGCCCACCTGAAGCGTGCCACGTCCGCGCGGTTCATGCGCTAGGGTCTGACCGTGTACACCGATCAGATCAATCTCATCGAACTCAGACAACGCCTCGGCATGGGCCACTGTTACCAGCTCCGCCGCTGCATCAACCTCGGGGCCATGCCACTTGCCCAGTGCGGCGCGCAACACCGCGCGCTCCGCCTCAGAATAAGCGCGATAGCCGCTTTCACCGAACCCAAAGATTCTGTGCCCATCCGTTTCGACGACCGCCGTATCCACCCCGTCCAGCGAGGTGCCCGACATCGCACCCAGCGCGCGGATCGGTTCGTTTGTTCTTATGGTTCGGCGCACCTGCTGCTCTCCTGCCCAAGGGTTAGATGCTGCCGCGACACTGCCCGCTTTTCGAATCCCAAGGCAAGGCGAATACCCGTGCGGTTTGTGTTTTTTGCCATGCGCGACCCAGGATCAACACCCAAGATTAATGTGGTGGTTGAGCAATTTTCAGTTTCACGTCAGCATAGTATCTTCGCAAAGTACCGACTCTTTCGAACGACACGCAGCATATGGCACAGCAACCAACACCCAAGGACGTCGACGCGGTTGAAAGCCGCAATTACCAACTGATCTTCTGGTCCGGGTCTCTGGCCACGATTGGCGGCCAGTTGGTGAACCCGCGCCTTGTTCTGCCCTTTCTTTACCTGGCTTTGGGTGCGCCAGCCTTTGTTGCAGGGTTGCTGCTGCCGTTCGTCACCGGCGCACGGTTGATCGCTGAAATCTTTGTTTCGCCACTGATTAACCGCATCACCCGTGCAAAGGTTGCGGTCTATATCCCAAACCTGCTAACCGGAGCGATCCTGGCCCTCGTCGCCCTATTTGCGACCAACCTGCCGCAAACGATGGTCATTTTATTGTTCCTGCTGACGGCGATCATCATGGGCCTGTGTCAAGGCATCACCAGCCTTGGGACGAGCCAGATCTATGGCACCTCGGTCCCCGAGGCGAAACGCAACCGAATGGTCTTTGCCCAGGCGACCATATCGGGTGTGCTGGCGATCATCGTGGTGTGGGCGACCAAGGATCTGTTGTCCTCAGACCAGCCGATGCAACGGCATATCGTGGTCATGTGGTGCGGCGTGATTGCCATGTTTGCAGCCGGGATCAGCTTTGCCGGTGTGCAGCTGTTTGAGGATGAAATCGAACACCCGCCAAAACCGGTAAAAAAACCAAAGCCGCTGAAAGAACTGGCAACCGGTTTTGAAACCGGAATGGCCATGCCCTGGTATCGCAAATTCCTGATTGCGCGGCTGCTGTTCGTCTCGGTCGAACTGGCCATGCCATTCTATACGATCCACGCCGCAACCTACCATATCGGCACCAAACACTCGCTCAGCTATTTCGTGATCGGCGCCAGCGCCGGTGTGGTCATCGGCTCGCTTCTATGGGGTTGGCTGAGTGGTCGCGTTTCGGTCAAACATGTGATGTGGCTGGGCTGCCTGACATCGGCAATCTCGGCTATCGCAGCGCTTGGGTTCACGATGATGGGCTATGCGTCCAATGTCTGGATCTACACCTTTGTCATTCTACTTTTATCACTGGGTGGCAACGGCGTGATCTATGGCCGCTACCTGTATCTGATCGAAATGACCGGCGAGAAAGAGCGCCCCTATCTGGTCGCGTTGGGCGATGTGACGGCGGGCCTGTTCGGGATTGCCTTTGCGGCAGGCCTTGGAGCGGTGGCACACCTGCACGACCCGGTAACGCCTATCATCGCATTAGCCATTTTGAACGTCTGCGCAATGCTCTATGCATTTACACTGCCCACCACCCCGGCCAAAGGCATGGCACCGACTCAATAGGCCGCCATTTCTTGCGAATTGGTGCCTTTCCCTTACCCCATCTGCCGCCTATACAGTGCCCCGCAACATAAACCCAAAGGGCAAAGCATGACCTACCACCCCAAATCGGATTTCATCGCCACGATGATCGAGCGCGGCTTTCTGGCTGACTGCACCGATTATCAGGGCCTTGACGACGCGCTGATCTCTGGGGTGCAGACGGCTTATATCGGCTATGACGCTACAGCACAGTCGCTGCATGTTGGTCACCTGATGAACATCATGGTGCTGCGCTGGCTACAAAAGACCGGACACAAGCCCATCACTTTGATGGGTGGCGGCACCACCAAGGTTGGCGACCCCTCGTTCCGGTCGGACGAACGCCCGCTGCTTGGTCCCGAACAGATCGACGCGAATATCGCGGGTATGAAGCAGGTGTTCTCGAAGTACCTGTCCTATGACGACAGCGAGACCGGCGCGCTGATGCTGAACAACGCCGAATGGCTGGACGGCCTGAACTACCTCGATTTCCTGCGCGATATCGGGCGGCATTTTTCGGTCAACCGGATGCTTAGCTTTGAGTCGGTGAAATCGCGGCTGGATCGTGAGCAAAGCCTCAGCTTCCTCGAATTCAATTACATGATCCTGCAGGCCTATGACTTCCTCGAACTGAACCGCCGCTATGACTGCGTTCTGCAGATGGGCGGTTCGGACCAGTGGGGCAACATCGTCAATGGTATCGACCTGACCCGCCGCGTGCTGGATCATGAAATTTATGGTTTGACCACCCCCCTGCTGACCACCAGCGACGGGCGCAAGATGGGCAAATCGCAGGGCGGTGCCGTCTGGCTGAACGGCGATATGCTGTCGGCCTATGAATTCTGGCAGTTCTGGCGCAACACGACCGATGCCGATGTGGGCCGGTTCCTGAAAATCTTCACCGAACTGCCTGTGGACGAATGCGACCGGATGGCCGCGCTGCAAGGGTCCGAGATCAACGAGGCAAAAATCCGTCTCGCCAACGAGGTCACGACGCTGCTGCACGGGTCTGAGGCCGCCGCAACTGCCGAGGCCACCGCGCGCGCGGTGTTCGAAAAAGGCGGCGTTGGTGATGATCTGCCGACCCTGACCCTGTCGAGCGATGATCTGCCGGTTTCGATTGTGCAACTGATCGTCAAATCCGGCCTTGCCAAATCCGGCAAAGAGGCCAAACGCCTGATCGCCGAAAGCGGTGCAAAGTTGGATGACGCGCCGCTGACTGATGCCGGTTTGATGATCGATTCAGTTGCTCTGTCCTCACCCATCAAGCTCAGCGCGGGCAAGAAGCGGCATGCGCTGGTGCAACTGGGATAAAGTGACACCTGCGAGATCGCGAAGACAAACGGCCACCATTTGGTGGCCGTTTTTTTTCTTGTGCCATTGCGAAGCAAGATGGTTTAGCGCTTTCCTTTGCCGCCACCTTTGCCACCGCCCTTGCCGGGACCGTCGCCGCCTTTGCCGCCACCCTTACCAGGGCCATCACCCCCTTTGCCGGGGCCTTCACCGCCCCCGTCTCCGGGGTTATCACCACCGCCATCACCGGGGCCGCCGCCACCATCGCCAGGACCGTCACCGCCGCCATCACCGGGATCGCCTCCGCCGTCACCGGGACCATCACCGCCACCGTTGCCGGGATCGCCGCCCCCATCTCCGGGGCCGTCTCCACCGCCATTGCCAGGATCGTCTCCGCCGCCATTACCCGGCCCTTGACCTCCGCCACCGGTATCACCACCATCGCCGTTTTCACCCGCACCCGGTGCGCCTTGTGATGGGCCATCCGAGCTGCGATCTTCGCCGCGATTGCTGTTCGGGTCGGAAATCGACGCCGTTGGCAAATCTGTCAACAAGGCAGCAAGACCCGGGCACATGGCGCCGGTATTCTGCAAGGTCGTCTCAAAATCCGCGCGCCTTTGCAGTTGCTTCAGAAAACTTGGCGTGACCTGCGAACAGGCGCAGAGTGCGGCGTAATCTCCGTTATTCGCCGCCGTGCGGGCGGTTTTCCAGTTACAGACTTCTGTTGCGGCAGCCGCGCTGCCTGCCATCAGAATTCCAACAAATGGCGCAATTGCAAATGCGCCCAGTTTACCTTTGGTACTCATTAACATTTTCAGATCCTCCTGACCTAGAAACACCCGAAGATGTCAGGTTATTCGATCAGCAGATGGTGGTGGTGCGTAAAAACTGGATGAGCGCAAGCTGAAGATTTCTTAACGTTAGGTCACGTGGCACCATAGTTCAGAGAGGCAGAGTCAATTGTCTGGACAGATCCCGCCTCACCCCGTTATTGAACAAATGTTCAGAAAAATTGGAGGGCCGCCATGAACCTGTCAAACACCGCTGCCATCGTGACCGGGGGCGCCTCGGGGCTTGGAGAAGCGACCGCTCGCCATTTTGGTGATCAAGGCGCACAGGTCACTATTCTGGACCGGGATCAGGATCGCGGCGCACAGGTCGCCCGCGAGATCGGAGGCCATTTTGCACAGACCGATGTGACCGAGGAAAGCTCGGTCTCGGCAGCTATCGCCACCGCAATGGAAAAAATGGGTCGGATAAATGCTGCGGTGAATTGCGCAGGCATCGCCTACGGTATCAAAACAGTGGGCCGGGACGGTCCGCATCCGCTGGACGCCTTCCAGCGTACCATCGACATCAATCTGGTCGGCACCTTCAACGTCTCGCGCCTTGCCGCGGTTGAGATGGCCAAGAATGAGCCCGAACCGGATGGCGCGCGCGGCGTGATCATCAACACGGCATCAATTGCAGCCTTTGACGGGCAAAAGGGCCAGGCGGCCTATGCCGCGTCAAAAGGCGGCGTGGTTGGGATGACCCTGCCGATGGCCCGCGATCTGGCCTCGACTGGTATCCGCGTCATGGCCATCGCGCCGGGTATTTTCATGACGCCGATGCTGGCGGGCCTGCCCGAAGAAGTGCAGCAACAACTGGCCGCTGACGTGCCCAACCCAGCCCGTCTGGGCGATCCAAAGGAATACGCCCGACTGGCCGGTTTCATCGTCGAGATGGGGTATCTGAACGGAGAGGTCATTCGCATCGACGGGGCGCTGCGGATGCGGTAAGTCTGCCCCATGACCGAACGCGAGAAAATGCAGGCTGGTGCGTGGTATTGCTGCCTCGACCCCGAGCTCGACGCCCTACGCGCCACAGCCCGGCGCGCGGTTCACGCACATAACTCGTGCGATCCTGATACGCGCGGCAACATGGACCCGGCGCTGCATGCGCTGCTGGGTGATCCGGGTTCCGATTGCTATGTCGAGGCACCGTTTCACTGCGCCTATGGCCTCAATATTCACCTGGGCAAACGGGTCTATTTCAATGCGGGCTGCGTAGTTCTGGATACAGCACGGGTGCAGATCGGCGATGACACGATGTTCGGGCCTCAGGTGCAAATCTATTGCGCGCAACACGCCAAAGACCCGGCAGAGCGCGGACGCGGCCTGGAAATCGCACTACCAGTGACAATCGGCAACAACGTCTGGGTCGGCGGCAGCGCCCTTATCCTGCCTGGAGTTACAATCGGCGATAACGCCATCGTCGGCGCGGGTGCTGTGGTCACAAAGGATGTAGCCGCCTGTGAAACCGTTGTTGGCAACCCTGCACGCCCTCTCTGACAATGCTCAGATCAAAACGCGGTTTTGTCCCCAATCGGCGAGTGCCTCAATCACAGGGCCCAATGCTTGCCCCTTGGGTGTAAGGCTGTATTCGACCTTGGGCGGTACCTCCGGATAGACTTCGCGATGCACGATTCCATCAGCCTCCAACTCACGCAGTTGTTTGGTCAGGCTGCGCTGGGTCACGGTTCCCAAAGCGCGTGACAACGCACTAAATCGCATGGTTCCACCCAGCAGATGGTAGATCACCAAGCCCTTCCATTTGCCCGATATTTGTTCCAGACCCGCCTCAACCGGGCAACCACCGCTGCAATCATATCGTTCGAACCGATCCATATTTGGCCTCTTGTTCTTATAGTATACAAATAGTGCCTACCTGCACATATTGTGCGTTCTTGCGTAGTTGACGTGTATGTCACATATCCCAGGTCATCGCAAAAATCACCCATAGGATACATCATGGCCTTGACTGTTCTCGCCCAGATCACCGCCCATCCCGGCGAAGAAGACCTTGTGCGCGCCGAGTTGGAAAAGTTGATCCCGATCACGCGCGGTGAGGAGGGTTGCATTCAATACGACCTGCATATCGACACAACCAATCCTGGCTTCTTTGTCTTTTACGAAAACTGGGAATCCCGCGAGCTATGGCAGGCCCACATGAACGCTCCGCACCTCGCCGCCTATATGGAGGCGACTGAAGGCAGTGTTGCTGATTTCGTGCTGAACGAGATGACGCGGATTGGTTAAACAGACACCAGAGAAAGCCCGAGGGCACAGAGCCTCGGGCTGCGCGCGAACAGGGTAAATGCGTTCGTTGAGCGACTAACCCGCCTCGGCTTTCTCTTCTAGCGTAAGCCACTCTTCCTCGGCCGCGGCCAGCTTATCCTGCCGTTCGACCAGAGCGTCGGTTGCTTTCTGAAACTTGACCGGCTCGCGGGTGAACAGTTCGGGATCGGCCATCAATTCTTCCAGCTTGGCAATCTCGGCCTCAAGCCGTGCAATCTCGGCTGGCAGTTTCTCAAGCCGGTGTTTTTCCGAGAATGACAGGCCTGATTTCGGCTTTGCCTCTTGCTTTATCTTCGGCTTAGAAGTTTTTGCTTTTTCTTCCTTTTTCCCAGGCACGTCGCCACGCTGCGCGATGTAGTCTGACCATCCCCCCGCATAAACCGTGGCCCGCCCGTCGCCTTCCATGGCAATGGTTGTCGTCGCGATGCGATCCAGAAAATCCCGGTCGTGGCTGACCAGCAGAACAGTGCCGTCATACTCGTCCAGCAGCTCCTGCAGCAAATCCAGTGTTTCCACGTCCAGATCGTTGGTTGGTTCATCCAACACCAAAAGGTTCGAGGACTTGGCCATTAGTTTGGCCAGCTGCAACCGCGCTTTCTCGCCCCCGGACAGAGATCTAACGGCGGCGCGGGCCTGTTGTTCGTCGAACAGGAATTCCTTCAGGTACCCCACCACATGTTTGGGCTGCCCGCCCACCATCACCTGATCGGCCTTGCCAGAGACCCGCATTTCGGGATCGCCGGTCAGGCTGTCCCACAGGGTCATCTCCGGGTCCAATTGCGCGCGGGCTTGGTCGAATACGGCCACCTCAAGATTGGTGCCCAAGGCGACAGAGCCCTCATCCGTTGGTTCCTGCCCCAATAGCATTTTCAGCAGGGTGGTCTTGCCCACACCGTTGGGGCCCACAAACGCGACGCGGTCGCCGCGTTGCACCAGCAGATCAAAGTTTCGCACAATCTTCTGAGTGCCAAAAGACTTGGCCAACCCCTTGGCTTCAATCACCTTTCGGCCGGATTTTGGCCCAGCCTCAAGCGTCATCGCAGCAGAGCCCTGGCGCTTGATCTGCGCTGCCTTTTCGGCCCGCAAGGCCTGCAGTGCCCGCACCCGGCCCTGATTGCGCTTACGCCGAGCGCTGATCCCTTCGACGGCCCATTTGGCCTCGGATTTGATCAAACGGTTCAGCTTGTGGCGCTGCTGATCCTCTTCTTCCCAGATCTTGTCGCGCCAGGCTTCAAACGCCTCAAAACCCTGCTCCTGTCGCCGCACGGCACCGCGATCGATCCACAGTGTCGCCTTGGTCAAAGCGCGCAAAAACGCGCGGTCATGCGAGATCAGCACAAAAGCTGCACGAGTTGACCCCAATTCGCGTTCCAGCCAGGCGATGGCTTCGATATCCAGATGGTTGGTCGGCTCGTCCAATAACATCAAATCCGGTGCTTCGGCCATCAGCTTGGCCAAGGCTGCCCGCCGCCGCTCACCGCCCGAGGCGGTTTCGACGGCGCGGTCGGGATCGAACTTCAGCCCCTCGCCCGCGCGTTCCACCTTGTACAGCTCGCCGGGCTCCAACCCGCTGCAGGCATAATCGCCCAGCGTGGCAAACCCCTCCATTCCGGGGTCCTGTTCCATATACCCAACGGATTTTCCGGGCGGCACGGTGATTTCGCCCTGATCCGCCTCAACCAGACCGGCCATCACTTTCATCAATGTGGATTTGCCCGACCCGTTCCGCCCCACAAGCGCGACGCAGTCGCCGGGCTGAACCACCAGATCAAGCTCGGAAAATACCGGATCACCCCCGAAGGTCAGGGAAATGTCGGACATCTGCAACAAAGGAATTCTCGCCATGACCGCCAGCTAAACCGGCAGGCACAAGGCGTCAACGCCCCGCTTCACCTTTTCGGAAATACGCGACCTACCCGGCCACCGCGCGCAGCAGACGTTTCCGCGCCGGAGGGATCGACCCAATTTCCAGCCCAGTGAACACGTGCAACGTGTTCATATGCCGGTCGACCACCGCATGATCGCTGACCCAGCCCCCCATCATCAGATAGGTCCGCAACAAGGGGGGCATTCGCAGCATCGCCTTTTTCGCATCCGGTCTTCGCCGCAACCGGGCAGCAAAGCGGAAGACATCCGGCGCTTTGACCCGTGGCAACCACCGTTTTGGGGCCAGATGGCGATGTTTCAGCATCGCAAACGCATCGAGATAATGCGCGGTCTCGGTTCCTGCGAATGAGGAACAGCCAAACAACATTTCGATCCGGTTCTGGTCGACAAAGGTGGTCATGGCCCCCCACGCGACGCGCAGTATATCCGGATCGCTCCAGTCCGGATGGATGCAGAACCGCCCCATCTCGACCATGCGGCCATCGAAATCTTCGAGGCTGGAGAGATCATAGAACTGGACAGAATAGCTGCGCCCGATATCCGCACCATTTGCCATGGTCAGCATCCTAAAACAGCAAACCAACTGCCCATCGGCCCGCAAATCCTCGACCAGAACATGGGCGCAGGCGGCATCAAACGCGTCCGTATCGATCTGATCCGTTTCAAAGGCCAGGGTTCTAAGTCGCTGCGCTGCTTTCAGATCATTGGCACTTTGCGCCAGTCGCGCTTGATAGCGTCCCTTGCTTAACAAGACGGCATTGGTCATCGTCGCTTCCTCCGCGCTTGCGGACCGGATTTCTGAACTACGCTCCCGTTACCACAGAAGATGTGACCGTCATGTGAAGCAGACAAGACGGTCAGCGATATTATTCGGACGCACCCGGAATGTTCGCCGGGTTGAAGTTGCCGATATTGCCAAGCAGCTGACGCAGGAAGCCTGTGTCGCTGACGCTGGATTCGGTCACACGGCGTTCCAGCGGAATCACAAGCCCGTCTTCAAGCCCGAATCTTTCGATATTCCGGACCACGCCGCGCTGATCAAAGCTGATCGCGACCAGCTCTCGCGAAACGACCTCGGGCCGTTTGGGACCGTAGTGGCGCACGCGCGAGCGCACATAATAGAAGCCAGAATCGTTCACGACCCCGGATATGCCGGGGGCGCCGATGGCCTCGGTCACACTGTCGCGCGTGTCGGTCCCGACCTTGATTTCGGCCAGTTCATCCGCAGGCGGCACATAACCGTGATTCCTGAAAATCGGCGTACAGGCGGTAATCGCAGTAAGGCAGGCAAGGAACGCAACTGTTCGCAACGCCGTTTTCGACCTATTTCCAACCATCAACTTGCTCACCCTCTTGCCTTGGCCTCTTGCGGCTTCTATCCGATTACAGAAACCGCAGCCACGGTTCAACACATAGAAAGGCTCAGGACATGGGCAACGTTACATCCCTGCGGGTGGCCGACCTGCCACAAAACACACCAACCTCGTTTGAGCTGCGCCCGGAAAAGGACACGCTGGAGGCAATCAAACAGGATTTGGGCCTGCTTGGGCTGCGCAAACTTAGCTTTGCAGGGCAAGTGCGCGCCGATGGCAAGCGCGACTGGGTCCTGACCGGCACATTGGGTGCAACGGTGATCCAGCCCTGTGTCGTGACGCTGGAACCGGTGACAACTCGGATCGATATGCCTGTTTCACGCCTGTATGTGGCCGATTGGTCCGATCCGGATGAACCGGAATACGAAATCCCGGAAGGCGACGAGACTGAGCCGCTTGGGGCCGAGATCGCCCCTGAGATCGTAATGATCGAAGCACTATCGCTGGCCCTGCCCCAATACCCTCGCAAGGACGGGGCCCAGATGGGTCAGGCTGACTATACAGAACCCGGCAAACAGGCGATGACAGATGAAGATGCCAAACCCTTTGCTGGGCTGGCCGAACTGCGGGATGCGCTGAAAAAAGACGAGTGACAGAGCCTTGATTTCCTGTCATAGCAGGCGGTCAGAAAAATCGCTTGATCATGACGAGAATCGCAGTATTTTCGCGCGCTCATCGGATTTTAGGTTGGACAACGTGGGGCATGTACCCTAAACGCGCGTCAAACCACGATAAAACGAAATATGAAACCCGGTCGGCAGCGAATCTGCTGGCCCACAGTCAGACAAAGGTTGAGACCATGGCCGTCCAACAGAACAAAGTTTCCAAGTCGCGTCGCAACAACCGCCGCGCACACGACGCTCTGGTTGCTGCAAACCCGAACGAATGCCCGAACTGTGGCGAACTTCGTCGCCCGCACCACGTCTGTGGCGCATGTGGCCATTATGATGACCGTGAGGTGATCGCACAGGCCGACGAAATCGACCTGGACGAAGACGCGGCCTAAGCCTGATTGAACGCTGGCCCGGGAATGACTGAACAGCCCACGCACGCCGAACGGATCACCATCTCGGTTGACGCTATGGGGGGGGACGCAGGTCCCGCAGTTGTTGTTGCAGGCCTTGCGCGATCAGCAAAGAAGAACCCCAATATCGGGTTTCTGCTGCATGGTCCCGAAGACGCGCTGCGCAAGCTCGTAGCGAAACGGCGCGTCCTGGATGGTCGCGTCGATTTTCGTGATTGCACCGACGTTGTCACGATGGAAGATAAGCCCAGCCAGGTTGTTCGCAACGGCAAACAGACGTCGATGTGGTCGACACTGGAAGCCGTGCGCCAGGGCGAAGCACACGGGGCGGTTTCGTGCGGCAACACTGGTGCCCTGATGGCGCTGTCGATGATGCGCCTGCGCAAATTGCCGGGCGTAAACCGTCCGGCGATTGCGATCCTTTGGCCTTCGCGCAATCCTCAGGGCTTCAACGTGATGCTGGATGTGGGCGCCGATGTCCGAGCCGATGCCAAGGACCTGCTGCAATATGCGCTGATGGGGGCCTCTTACGCCCGCAACGGGATGGCGCTGAACCGTCCCCGGATCGGCCTGCTGAACGTGGGCACCGAGGAACATAAAGGCCGGGCCGAGTTGAAAGAGGCGCATTCCCTGATCGCCGATTTTGCCGATCCCGCAAACTTCGATTTTGTGGGCTTTGTCGAAGGCAGCGATATCCCCGGTGACAAGGCAGATGTGATCATAACCGACGGGTTTACCGGTAATGTCGCCATCAAGACAGGTGAAGGCACCGCCAGCCTGATCGGCGATCTGCTGCGGCAGGCGTTCAAATATACGCCTCTTTCACGTCTTGCATCGATTTTGGCAATTACTTCGTTGCGGCGTTTGAAGAAGCGTATCGATCCTCGACAAGTTAACGGCGGGGTGTTCCTTGGCCTGAATGGCACAGTCGTGAAATCGCATGGAGGTGCGGACGCAACCGGTGTTTCGGCAGCAGTCAAACTGGCCTTTACACTAGCCGAGTCGGGATTTGCCGAAAAATTGGCCGCACGGGTTGCATCAACAGCCCAGCTTGCACAAGATGCCGCCCATGCCGCGCCGCAGGCGGAAGAATAACAAAGAAGGCAGTACCCAAGAATGGCAGGCCGTTCAGTCGTTGTAGGTGTGGGGCATTATTTGCCCGAACGTATCGTCCCGAATTCCGAGTTCGAACGAACCTTGGATACGTCGGACGAATGGATCCGAACGCGCTCCGGTATCGAACGCCGCCACTTTGCAGCCGAAGGGGAAACGACCTCGGATATGGCCACCAAAGCTGCCGAGGCCGCCCTGGCCGATGCGGGTCTATCGGTTGATGATATCGATGCCATCGTGCTTGCAACCTCAACCGCCGATCTGACCTTTCCGTCTGCTGCCACGATGGTGCAGTCTCGCTTGGGCATGACGAGAGGATTTGCCTTTGACGTACAGGCGGTCTGTGCCGGATTCGTCTATGCGATGACCAATGCCAATGCGCTGATCCTGTCGGATCAGGCAAAACGGGTTCTGGTGATCGGGGCCGAGACATTCTCTCGAATCATGGACTGGTCGGACCGGTCAACCTGTGTGCTGTTCGGAGACGGCGCAGGCGCGTTGATCCTGGAACGGCAAGACGGCAATGGCACCTCCGACGATCGCGGGATTCTGGCCACCGATCTGAACTCGGATGGGCGCTACAAGGATCTGCTCTATGTCGATGGTGGAGTGTCGACCCAGACCACCGGCTATCTGCGAATGAAGGGCAACCAATTGTTCCGACAAGCGGTTGAGCGTTTGACCTCAACCGCCGAAACCTGTTTGGAAAAAGTTGGGCTGAAACATGAAGATGTGGATTGGATCGTGCCGCATCAGGCTAATATCCGCATCATTCAGGGCACCGCCAAGAAACTGGGTGTGCCAATGGATCACGTTGTTGTCACCCTACAGGATCACGGCAACACTTCGGCGGCCTCGATTCCCTTGGCCATGTCCGTGGCCAAGCAGCGCGGGCAGTTCAAACCGGGCGATTTGCTGGTGACAGAGGCGATCGGTGGCGGTTTGGCCTGGGGATCGGTCCTTTTGCGCTGGTAACAAGCGCATTCCAGCTTACACAGCCGCACGCAATTCATTGATATTGACAGTGAATTTGCCCTGACCCTATGGTTTGGTAGCAACAGGGGAAAAAACATGGGCGACAAAACACTGACCCGAATGGATCTGAGCGAGGCCGTCTTTCGCGAGGTTGGCTTGTCACGCAATGAAAGCGCGCAGCTGGTCGAAAGCGTTCTGAACCACATGTCCGATGCGCTTGTGCGTGGCGAACAGGTCAAGATTTCGTCTTTTGGCACCTTCAGCGTTCGGGACAAAACCGCCCGTATCGGTCGCAACCCTAAAACCGGCGAAGAGGTTCCTATTCAACCCCGCCGCGTTCTTACCTTCCGCCCGTCGCATCTGATGAAGGATCGCGTCGCCGCCGGGAATCGCAAATAACGCCGGAGCTCTGCGGACATGAGCAAATCCCCCGACGCATTTCGCACGATCTCTGAAGTTGCGGATTGGCTCGGTGTACAGGCCCATGTTCTGCGATTCTGGGAAAGTCGGTTTACTCAGGTCAAACCCGTCAAACGCGCCGGAGGTCGGCGTTATTATCGCCCGAACGATATGCTATTGCTGGGCGGCATCAAGAAATTGTTGCATGAAGATGGGGTGACGATCAAAGGTGTTCAGCGGATTTTGCGCGAACGCGGCGTTGCCCATGTCATCGGGCTGTCCCATGGGCTGGACGAAACACCCGTGGATGAACCCCAAACTTCTGACGACACTGTCGTCCCCTTCTCAGCTGCGCCTGCATCTGAACAAATCGATATGGACCTTGATGCGCCAGCTGCCCCCCCTGAGGGCGCACCCGCAGAACCGCTGCCCGCTCCCGAGCCGCAAGAACCGGTGCTCGATACGGCACCTCTTACAGGTGGCCTGACGTCATTGGTCTGGAATCGTACCGAATTTGACGCCGATCTTCTGAACAAAATCGCACCCATCGCACGGGACCTGCGCAGCTGGCTGGACCGGGTCGAAGCCAACACGGCGGGATAGGAAAAAGGCATTGTTTTCCTCTTGCCCCTGCCGGGAATTTCTTTATGAACACTCCAACGTCGGGCTATGGCGCAGCCTGGTAGCGCGTCCGTCTGGGGGACGGAAGGTCGCAGGTTCGAGTCCTGCTAGCCCGACCATATCACACCGACGTTTGTGGCACATTGGCCAGATCCCGCTCTGGCATCAGGGGGGATCGGAATGACAGGTGTATGCCCAAACCAGCAGATCGAAGCGATGATCGTGCGCGGTGAGATTACTGCCACACCGGATGTCATCCCTGCCCAGGTGCAGCCAGCCAGCCTTGATTTACGTTTGGGAACAGTGGCTTACCGAGTTCGCGCATCCTTTTTAGCTGGTGAAACCCGATCCGTCGCCGACCGTCTGACCGAATTCGAAATGCATCGGATCGACATCACCAACGGGGCCGTTCTAGAAAAAGGCTGCGTCTATCTGGTGCCGCTGATGGAATCGCTGGACCTGCCCGGCCATACCAGCGCCGTGGCCAATGCCAAAAGCTCGACCGGGCGGCTGGACCTGCTAACCCGCACCATCACCGATGGCGGGACCGAGTTTGACCGTATTCCGGCAGGTTACACCGGGCCACTTTATGCCGAGATTTGCCCTCGTTCCTTCTCGGTCCTGGTCCGCCCAGGCATGCGTCTGAACCAGATCCGATTTCGTCAGGGTCAGGCGGTTCTAACCGACGCCGAACTGAACGATCTGCATGCTGAATCGCCGCTGGTCGATGGCCCTGCTGTCATCCAAGATGGGCTGGGTTTCTCGGTTGATCTGCAACTGCCGGATACTGATCTGGTCGGCTATCGTGCCAAGCCGCATACGGGCGTTATCGATCTGGACCGGATCGGCGAATACGACCCGCAGGAATACTGGGAAGAGGTGCGCACAAAGGATGGGCGCATCATTCTGGATCCCGGTGCCTTTTACATCTTGGTCAGCCGCGAAGCAGTGCATATCCCACCGATGTATGCCGCCGAGATGGCCCCCTATCTGGCCATGGTCGGAGAGTTCCGTGTGCACTATGCAGGCTTCTTCGATCCCGGTTTCGGCCATGCCGAGGCTGGCGGTGCCGGATCACGCGGTGTGCTTGAGGTTCGCTGCCACGAGGCACCTTTCGTGCTGGAACACGGGCAGGTCGTCGGGCGATTGGTCTATGAGAAAATGGCCGAGATGCCCACGCAACTATACGGCGCTGGCATCGCATCGAATTATCAGGGACAAGGCCTGAAACTGTCCAAGCATTTCAAGGCGATAAGCTAGACTTCAGAACTTCATGAACCGGCGCATCTGGCGCGTTACCCGATGTGCTTGCCTTAGGTTCTTCGCGTGACGCGGCGCACTGGCATTCTTCGGCGCGCCCGTATTCGAGGGTGCCTGATCCGGGTTCCCGCCACGACGACTGGCCATATCGATGCCCTTGTCGATTCCTTTGTTCACTAGGCGCCGCATGACCTGTCGCACGATCATGTCGATGATCCGATTGGCGTTCATTGCTCAACTCCGTTTCCTATGCCTCAAGATAGCGTTCATCTGCGGCAACAAAAGGGCCGCTTGATCACTCTTCCTCGAACAGCTCAGTCTGATCCTCGTCCTCTGCCTCGTCCTGCCCCTCGCCCAGCGGCATGGCTCCTGGTGGCGGGCGGTTTTCAAGCAGCCCGGCAGCGCGCAATTCCTTGAGCCCCGGCAGATCACGGGCGTTTTCGAGACCGAAATGATCCAGAAACTCTGGCGTCACCACAAAGGTCACCGGACGACCTGGTGTCATACGGCGACGGCCCAGTCGAATCCACTCCATTTCCAGCAGCTGGTCAATCGTCCCGCGCGACACGGAAACCCCCCGGATTTCCTCGATCTCGGCCCGGGTGCAGGGCTGGTGATAGGCCACGATGGCCAGCGTCTCAATCGCTGCGCGGCTCAGCTTGCGGGTTTCAACCGTTTCCTTCTGCATCAAAAATCCGAGGTCGGGAGCGGTGCGGATCGCCCAGGCCTCACCCACCTTGACCACGCGCACGCCGCGCCCTTCGTACCGTTTCTGAAGCAGTTCAACCGCCTGCGCCGCATCGCTGCCATGCGGCATCCGCGCCTCAAGATCGGCAACCGTCACTGGCGCAGCGCTGGCGAACAGCACCGCTTCGACCATGCGTTCCTGCTCGGCCAGCGGGGGCGCTTCAAACAGGGTGCCGGTCTCTTCGGGTGTGTCAGTCACGTGTTTCGGTCCTCTTGCGCAATTGGATCGGAGCAAAGGTCTCGCTTTGCTTCATCTCCATATGTCCTTCTTTCACCAACTCCAGAGAGGCCGCAAAGGTTGCGGCTGTGGCCGAGCGTCTGCGAACTGGATCAGCCTCCCACCCCTCCGGCAGGTAGGTCTCCATATCGGTCCAAGCTCCGGCAAATCCGATCAGCGGGCGCATCCGTTCCAAGGCTTGTTCCATGGTAAACACGGCATCACGGTCCATTACAAATGGCCGGAACTCGTCCCGTGTGCGGATCCGGGCATAGCCTTGCATCAGGTCCAGCAGCGTCGCGGAATAGGTCACCGTGCGGATGCGGGTGACATCCTCGCCCTGCCCGCGCTTGAAGAAATCACGCCCCAATTGGTCTCGTGCCATGAGACGTGCGGCAGCATCTCGCATGGCTTGCAAGCGTTCCAGCTGGAACGCCAGATGCGCGGCCAGTTCCTCGCCCGAGGGACCTTCGTCATCCGGGTCGGGCGGCAGCAACAGGCGGGATTTCAGAAAGGCCAACCAAGCGGCCATGACCAGATAATCCGCCGCAAGTTCGATCCGTAGCGCGCGGGCCTTTTCCACGAAGGCAAGATATTGCTGCGCCAATGCCAGAACCGAGATTTTCCGCAGATCCACCTTTTGAGTGCGCGAGAGGGTCAGCAGCACATCCAAAGGGCCTTCGAACCCATCGACATCAACGATCAGTGCCTCGGCGGCCAGTCGGTCGGCGACCGAGACCGGGTCTTCGCTGAAAAGGTTATCGTTCATATACCTGCCCGCCCATTAGGGCAGATAGTTCCGCTTCGGTGGCCTCGATGTCAAGTTCCTGCGGGGGTTTGCGCATCGCCAAGGCCCGTTCAGCGCGGGCCTGAGCAACATCGGTCATCTGACCGGCGGCCTTAAGCACCTCGGCGCGTTCCATCAAGCTGGCATTGCAGTGCAGAACCACGTCGCACCCGGCCTCTATCGCCTGACGCGACAGCTCAGCCGCCGAGCCGCTCAGCGCCTTCATCGAGATATCGTCGGTCATGATCAGACCATCAAAACCAATAACGTCTCGGATCACCGTCATCATTTCGGGCGAGATGGTCGCCGGGAGCGGGTCAATCTGCCCGAACACCAGATGCGCGGTCATGCCCATCGGCAGATCGTTCAACGCGCGAAACGGTGCGAAATCAGTCTCTTTCAGCTCCTCCAAAGGCAGATCGACCAGAGGCAATTCAAAATGAGTGTCCAGCGTTGCACGTCCGTGACCCGGCATGTGTTTAACCACGGGCAGAACACCGCCATCCAGATGCGCCTGCGCCACGGCACGTCCGATCTTGCCGATGGTGTCCGCATCTTCGCCGTAACACCGGTTGCGCAGAAACGCATGAGTCTCAGCCCGGGCCAGATCCAATGTGGGTGCGCAGTTGCTATCGATCCCGAGCTCGAACAGCTCATGCGCGATCAGGCGATAGCGCAAATACATGGCCCGATCAGCCTGTTCTCCGGCCCGCTCTGCATGATCCAGCGGAGGCATCCACTCGCGGGCCAGAGGCGCGCGCAGGCGCTGAACGCGCCCGCCTTCCTGATCTATGGTGATCGGACAATTACGTCCGACCGCCTCGCGGAAATCATCGCATAAAGCCCGGACCTGATCGGCGCTGTCGATGTTACGGGTAAACAGGATGAACCCAAACGGGTTCATCTCGTGGAACAAGGCCCGTTCGTCGTCGGTTAGCCGCAGTCCCTCAGCATCGGTGATCGCAGCGCCAAATGTCACCGGACGGCGACCGGGATGCAGTCAGCACCTTGTGCAACGAGTGCGGCACAGAACTGACGAGAATCGCTCAGATCCTCGAACCCCAGAACGCGCAGCCGATAGAAGGTGCGTCCTCCGCTTGAGGTTTTCTGGATAACACGCTGTTTTCCATCCATATACTCACCAAATTGGCCGCTCAGACGCTCCCATTCGGCTTTTGCCACATCCGGGCTTTCAAAGGCGCCCAACTGGGCCAGACGGGTTCCTTTGCTCAGCGTATCGGGGTCGATATCCAGACCAACAGCCGCCTTCACAGCCGCATTGATCGAGGCCTCAGAGCTATCGGCAGCAGGCGCACGACGCGCCGGGCGCGTATGCGGACGCAGTGACCGGCGCACGCCGGGCAGTTCCGCAATCGCCGGGTCTGGCAGTGCTGCAGCCAGATCGGCCGGGTCGATGGCGGGTTCTTCCTCGGGCGCGACAAGGGATGCAACCTGCACACCCGGTGCGGCCTCTTGATCGGCTCGCGCCGCCTCGCCTGCCAGTTCTGCCACCAGAGCATCAACCGCGTTTTGCCGCAGCGCCGCGGCTTCCTGGTTCGAGATCGGTTCTTCCACCACATGCAACGCCGGAGTGGGCTGTAATTCGCCTGCTGGCAGGTCTTCGTCGGTCAACGAGACCGGACGCGGTGCAAGGATCAGACGATCCGCAGGGGCCGCAGCCGTACCTTCGGCAGCCACAGCGTTCACCGCCAGCCCCTGATGATCGGCAGGTCGTCCGCCGGGATTTTCAGGCTGGATACGCATCGGACCTTCGGCAGCGCGCACAACTGGTACACCGCTGACATCGCGCATCACCAGCTTGTAGCTCCAGACACCAACACCGGCGACCAATGCCAACGAAGCCACCGCCCCCAGAACATTCACCATCCGCGCGAGCCCAAACGCACCGCGTGGTTCATCCTCGGGATAGACATCCTGAGCCTGTGATTGATTCGTATAATGCATCTGCTCGGGGTCGTGATGCCCCGAGTAATCGTAACTCGCCATGTTGCCTCACCGCCCGACTGCGCCTGAAATCAAAGCGCGCGGGTCATTTCTTGTCTGCCTCAGACCGGCGGTTCGGGCGGTATTGGTTACCGCATCTCCTGCGCCGGAGTAACGCCAAGAATACCCAAGCCTGCTGAAATCACAACAGAAACGGCACGCGCCAATGCGATTTTCGACTGGCTTGTGGCAACATCGCCATCCTGAATGAAACGCAGCTGGGTTTCTTCGTTGCCCTTGTTCCACAGAGCATGAAAATCCCCTGCCAATTCATACAGATAGAAGGCAACCCGGTGCGGTTCATTGGTCCGCGCAGCAATCTCGACCAGCCGTGGCCATTCCGCCAATTTCTTGGCAACCGTCAGTTCGGATGCGTGATCGTTTTTGCTAAGATCCGCGTTCGACAGCGCCGCATCATCAGCAGCAATCTCGGCCTCGGCGGCGCGACGCAGCACGCTCATGACTCGGGCATGCGCGTATTGCACGTAGAACACCGGGTTCTCGCGGCTCTGCTCCAGTACCTTGTCGAAATCGAAATCCAGAGGCGCGTCGTTCTTGCGGGTCAGCATCACGAACCGGGTCACATCCGGTCCGACCTGATCGACCACATCGCGCAGGGTTACAAAGTTCCCGGCCCGTTTGGACATCTTGAACGGCTCGCCATTTTTCCACAGCTTCACCAGCTGGGTCAGCTTGATATCCAGCGGCACTTTACCGTCAGACAGTGCCGAGACGGCTGCTTTCATCCGCTTGACATAGCCACCGTGGTCCGCACCAAACACGTCGATCAGCGCGTCAAAACCACGGCTGACCTTGTCGTAGTGATAGGCGATATCCGGGGCGAAATAGGTCCAGGCGCCATCCGATTTCTTGACCGGGCGATCGACGTCATCGCCATGCTCGGTCGATTTGAACAGGGTCTGCTCGCGCGGCTCCCAATCCTCGGGCTTTTTGCCTTTGGGCGGCTCCAGCACGCCTTCATAGATCAGACCCTTGTCGGTAAGCGACTGCAGTGCGGTCTCGATCCGGCCTGTGCCATAGAGGGATTTCTCCGAGAAGAACACGTCCATCTCAACGCCCAGCGCCTTCAGGTCCGCGCGGATCAGGTCCATCATCGCGTCGGTCGAAAACTCGCGCAGATCTTCCAGCCATTCGCTCTCGGGCTTGTCGATCAGGCCATCGCCGTATTTCTCTTTCAGAGCCTCGCCGATCGGGATCAGATAGTCACCGGGATAGAGGCCCTCGGCAATCTCGGGGCTCAGACCATTGGCCTCGCGATACCGCTCGTAGGCGGACCGCGCCAGCACATCGACCTGCGCGCCTCCATCATTGATGTAGTATTCACGCGTCACGTCGTGGCCGGAATAAGCCAGCAAACTCGCCAAGGCGTCCCCAAATACCGCCCCCCGCGTATGACCAACATGCAGCGGGCCAGTCGGGTTGGCCGAGACATATTCCACGTTAACCTTCTGCCCCTGCCCCATGGTCGAGCGGCCATAGTCGGTGCCCTGCTCCAACACCGCCGCCAACACGCCCTGCCAGACCGACGGTGCAAGCCGCAGGTTCAAAAAACCCGGGCCAGCAACTTCGGCACTGGCGATCCGTCCGTCTGCGGCCAGCTTCCCGGCCAGAACATCCGCAATGTCACGCGGCTTCATCTTCGCCGGTTTCGCCAGCACCATCGCCGCGTTGGTCGCCATGTCGCCATGCGCCGCATCGCGCGGAGGCTCGACCGCCACGTTGTCAAAGCTCAGCCCCTCGGGCAGCGCGCCTTCGGACTGCATCTGCGCCAGCGCGTCCAGTACCAGGGCGCGGATCTCGGAAAACAGGTTCATTACGGATGTCCTTTTGCTTGCCGGGCGGTTTACCACGCAAGGCGTGAACGTCAATGGATCGCGCAAGTTTGCGCTTGGCTTCAATCCATAGCCCGCTAGTCTCGATAGGGCCTGACTAACCGGAGACTACCTTATGCGCCTTGCCCTACCCCTTGCCCTGCTGCTGACAACCTCGCTGCCTGCGGTGGCTGAGATGCCCACCCCCACCGATCACGTCCTACTGACGCTTGGTGGCGCGGTGACCGAAACCAATCTGCCGCCCCGTGGCGAGAATGACGGCGGTCTACTGGGCTTTCTAGATGTTCAGCACAAGGGCGCCGCCGGTTTCGACGCAGCAACTCTGAACAGCATGGAACAGGTCGAGATCACTATCGCTTACGGCCCCGAAGGCAACCAGCGACAGATCGCTTTTTCCGGACCTCTTTTGGCAGATGTTATGACATTGGCGGGCGCTGTCGGCAAAACCGCAAAACCCATGGCCATGGACGGCTATCAATCGGAGATTTCTTGGGACAGCATCACGTCACATCAACCCATCTTGGCCACGCATGCTGACGGGTCCCCGATGGGGATCGGAGGCTATGGCCCAACGATGATCGTGTTCCCTCCGACAGATGATGAAGAACTGGCGCAAGAACAAGCCGGGCAACAGGTCTGGGCGCTGGCTTACATCGAGGTTGAATAGTCAACGCCCGGTCAGCCGAGCGTGATCCTGCAGCGCGAACCGATCCGTCATCCCAGCGATATAGTCAGACACGATCCGGGCCAGAGCAGTTTCATCCTGCGCAGCCTCGATATCCTCATGCCAGCGCAAGGGCATCTGTTTGGGATCATTGAGGTAAATCGGAAACAGTTCCTCAACAACCGCGCTGACCTCGGCCCGAACCTGCATCACGCTGGGCGCGCGGTACATGCGCGCAAACAGGAAGGCGCGGATCTCTTTCAGTTGCGCCCAAAGAGCAGCTGAAAACTGGACCACCGGATGGGCGAGATGGCGGATATCCTCGACCGTCTGCGCCCCAGACTGGTCGATCAGGTCCCGGGAGGTGTCGATCACATCCGAGACCATCACCCCAAACACCCGCCGCAACGCCTCGTGCCTGCGGCGATAGGGGTCCAGACCCGGATACTTGCGATCCACCTCAGCATAGCAATCCCCCACGATGGGCAATTGCTGAATGTCCTTATCCGTGAACAGATCAGCACGTAAGCCATCCAGCAGATCATGATTGTTATAGGCAATGTCGTCTGACAACGCCGCAACCTGCGCCTCGGCGCTCGCATGAGTGTACAGTTCCAGATCGAAACCAGCATTGCACTCTGCCAAGGCCCAAGGAAGCTCTGCGACAACCGGCCCGTTGTGTTTGGCAATGCCTTCCAGACATTCCCAAGTCAGGTTGCAGCCGTCAAATTCAGCATAGTGTCGCTCCAGCCTGGTGACGATCCGAATGGCCTGTGCGTTGTGGTCAAAACCGCCATAGGGCTGCATCAATGCGTGCAGGGCGTCTTCACCGGTATGCCCAAACGGGGTATGGCCCAGATCATGCGCCAGCGCCACCGCCTCGGTCAGTTCCGGGTTGAGGCAAAGCGCACCGGCAATCGTACGCGCCACCTGAGCGACCTCGATGGAATGCGTCAACCGGGTGCGATAGCTGTCGCCTTCGTGTTCGACAAAGACCTGCGTCTTGTGTTTCAGCCGCCGAAAGGCGCTCGCATGAATGATCCTGTCCCGATCCCGCTGAAAGCATGATCGGAAACTGCTTTCTTCCTCTGGCACAAGCCGCCCCCTGGCGCGGCCTGGATCCGAGGCAAAACCCGCTCTGTCCAAAGGTCTTGTCCTTGTCGCCCGTCCTTTGGTTGCATATATTGCAGCGCGAGAAGGAAATAAACCTTTGGAGTCTGGCATGAATCTGCCCCCAACAGTTACTGAACGCGCCTTTGAGCGCCTCGCCGAAATCGGCGCGGCGGATCAGGGGCAAGCATTGCGCGTCGCAGTGGAAGGCGGCGGATGTTCCGGTTTTCAATACGAAATTGCGCTGGACCAACCCAAAGAGGACGATCTGGTGCTGGAAGGCAAAGGGCAAAAGGTGATCGTAGACTCGATCTCTCTGCCGTTTTTGGAAAACGCTGTCATCGATTTCACCCAGGAACTGATTGGCGCGCGGTTTGTGATCGAAAACCCAAATGCAACCTCCTCTTGCGGATGCGGCACTTCGTTTTCGATGTAACGTAACACCAGGGGGCTCTGCCCCCGCCGCGGCAAGCCGCGCCTCCCCCGAGGTATTTTCAAACAGAAGAAGTATGAGAAACCGCCCACCTTCTTCTGTTCCCAAATACCTCGGAGCGCGAGGCAGAGCCTCGCAACCCTACCCTTCATCTTGCCGTTGGGCCGGTTCTGCGCGATAGGTTGCCCTGAGGCATCGGAGGACCGCGTATGAAAATCGCCACGTTCAACATCAACGGCATCAAAGCGCGGGCCGAGGCCCTGCCCCGCTGGCTGGATGACGCGCAGCCCGATGTGGTTCTGTTGCAGGAAATCAAATCCGTCGATGAGAACTTCCCGCGCGAGATGTTTGAAGACCGAGGGTACAACGTCGAGACCCATGGCCAAAAAAGCTTTAATGGCGTTGCCATTCTGTCCAAGCCACCGCTCGAGGACGTCTCGCGCGGGTTGCCCGGCGATGACGAGGACGAACAGGCGCGCTGGATTGAGGCCACCGTTGTTGGCAAGCAGGCGATCCGGATTTGTGGGCTCTACCTGCCGAATGGAAATCCGGTGCCCGGGCCCAAATACGACTATAAGCTGGCCTGGATGGAGCGTCTCTATGCGCGCGCCAAAGACCTTATGGCAAGCGAGGAGCCCGCATTGATGGCGGGCGACTACAATATCATCCCGCAGGACGAGGACGCCAAACGCCCCGACGCGTGGCGCGAGGATGCGCTGTTTCGTCCAGAAAGCCGCGCGGCGTTTCGCAAAATTCTAAATCTTGGATTTACCGAAGCCTTTCGCGCCCGCACCCAAGGTCCCGGGCATTATTCATTTTGGGACTATCAGGCCGGTGCTTGGAATCGAAATGACGGCATCCGGATCGATCATTTCCTGCTCACCCCGCAAGCGGCTGATCTAATGCGCGATTGCCAGATCGATACCGATATACGCGGGCAGGAAAAACCATCAGATCATGTTCCCGTCTGGGTGGATCTGGACATTTGACCGCTCAGGTCGTCACATCGTGGCTGTAAACCCATTCATATCGGCGTGACAGATGCAGGCCGATCACTGAAAGCGCTAGCTGCGCAGTGATCCTTTTGGGGCCTTTAAGGTGAAAGTTGCGGGCATTTGCAGCTGCAGCCGCAACGACGCGCTCAGCGCGCGGCAGACGCGCCGCCTCATAGGCCGCCAGAGCGCTGCTCATCTCTGAATGATCGTCAAAGCACCGGGCCAAAACCCATGCGTCTTCAAGCGCCAGACAGGCCCCTTGCGCCATGAAGGGCAGCGTTGGATGCGCGGCATCGCCCAACAGAGCCATGCGGCCATCCTGCCATGTGCGTGCAACCGGTCGCAGGAAAAGCGCCCAAAGATGTGCCTCTGTCACGTCGGCGAGTATGTCGCGCACCGGCCCTCCAAAATCCGCGAAACGGGCGCGCAGATCATCTGGATCGCCTTGCCTGCGCCAACCGTCTTCTTGCCAGTCTGATCGCTCTTCGATCGCAACAATATTCATCAAGCTCTGGTCGCGCAGCGGATAGGTCACCACATGGCGGCCTGGGCCCATCGTGAGTGTGGCGCGCGGTTGGGCCTCGGCCCCCTTCCATGGAACTGTCGCGCGCCAAGCAATCTGATGAGTGAATACGGGTGTCTCTGGCCCGTTCAAGCTGGGCCGGAGCGTACTGCGCCCGCCATCGGCGGCGATGACGCAATCGGCGCGCAGATGCGCGCCGCTTTCAAATACAAGTTCGACCTCGGTCGGGTTTTTGCGCAACTCAGCGACACATGAGCCCAAACGGATATCGACCCCGGCGGTTTGGACAGCTTGAAGTAGCAGCCCCAAAAGATCGGCGCGATGATAGTAATAGGTTGGCCCGGCCTTAGGGCCTGGTAACCGACTGATTATACGACCCTTGCGGTAGTCGCAAAGCACGGTTCCGTAGGACCTTTGGCCTAAGGGCGGAATATCGGACACGACACCCAATGCGCGAAGTACGCACATCCCATTTGGGCTGATCTGCAAACCCGCGCCCACTTCGGTCAGGGCGGCAGCCTGCTCGAGTACGGTCACCCGCGCCCCGCGTTGCTGCAAGGCAAGCGCGGCGGCCAGACCACCTATGCCACCGCCCACAACGCAGAATGTCAGCCCGTCGAGTTTCATCCCTAGGGCTTAACGCAAAAACGCCGAGGCGACAGGCCCCGGCGTTCTGATTTTTTGCGATTTTCAGCGATCAATCGTCGCGGTGAACTTTTTCACGACGCTCGTGACGCTCTTGCGCTTCCAGTGTCATGGTCGCGATGGGTCGCGCATCCAGACGCTTCAACGAGATCGGATCACCAGTCTTTTCGCAATACCCGTATTCGCCCTCGTCGATGCGGCGCAGGGCCGAGTCGATCTTGGCGACCAGCTTGCGCTGGCGATCCCGCGTGCGCAGTTCCAGCGCGCGGTCGGTCTCTTCGCTTGCGCGATCAGCGACATCGGGAATGTTTCGGGTATTGTCCTGCAGCCCTTCGATCGTGTCGCGGCTGCCTGCAAGTAACTCTGTCTTCCAATCCAGCAGCTTGCGTCGAAAATACTCAAGCTGACGATCATTCATGAAAGGCTCATCTTCGGCCGGGCGGTAATCATCCGGCAGAAAAACTTCCTGCTTCATATCTGCTCCCTCGGTATGGCCAGAAACGTCGGTCGCGGTTGTATCACCTGACATTTGGCACCCCCTTCTGCGCAGCGTTTATCCGACGGGCACGGGATTGTCACTACACAAACTTAGGTCAGGCGCGCCCAACGCCTGACTGGTCTAAATGTGATACTTGAAACGGAAAAAACGCGTTTTTCGGTGAATTTCTAAGGGTGATTTTGTGGCAGTTCACAATCAGTGAAGCAGAAAAATCGCCGCGAATCGCGTTAGGCGATGGCGTTTGCACGGCAAATTGCGGCTGAGTCGACGCAGCGACCCGGGTTGTCAAAATCACTGGCTCTCTGTAACCGGGATTGCACCACGCGCAGCCGCGCGCAAGAGCTTGAGGGGCCCATGACTGCACGTTTCCAAGGCACAGCCGAATATGTTGCCACCGACGACCTGACCATCGCCGTAAACGCGGCCGTGACGCTGGAACGCCCCTTGCTGGTTAAAGGCGAACCCGGCACCGGCAAGACCGAGCTGGCCAAACAAGTGGCAGGTGCTTTGGGCCTGACGATGATCGAGTGGAATGTGAAATCCACCACCCGCGCACAGCAGGGCCTGTACGAATATGACGCCGTCAGCCGACTGCGCGACAGTCAGTTGGGCGATGAGCGTGTGCATGATGTGTCGAACTATATCCGCAAGGGCAAGCTTTGGCAGGCCTTTGACGCCGATGAAAAGGTCGTGCTGCTGATCGATGAGATCGACAAGGCCGATATCGAGTTCCCCAACGACCTTTTGCAGGAACTCGATAAGATGGAGTTCCACGTCTACGAAACCGGTGAAACAATCCGGGCCAAGCATCGCCCGATCGTCATCATCACGTCGAACAACGAAAAGGAACTGCCCGACGCCTTCCTGCGCCGCTGTTTCTTTCACTATATCCGTTTCCCGGACGAGGCCACGATGCGCCGGATCGTCGAAGTGCATCATCCCGGGATTAAGGACGCTCTGCTGACCACGGCTCTGACCCAATTCTACGAAATCCGCGAGACTCAAGGCTTGAAAAAGAAACCTTCAACCTCTGAGGTTTTGGATTGGCTGAAATTGTTATTGGCCGAGGATCTGACACCCGAGGATCTGAAGCGCGACGGAGCAAATGCACTGCCCAAGCTTCATGGGGCGTTGCTGAAGAACGAGCAGGACGTCCATCTGTTCGAGCGGCTGGCCTTTATGGCGCGCAGCAAACGTTAGCCTGCTGTTGAATAGGTCGTGAACGCGGCTTGCCTTGGGGCGGGCCGGATGTCAGCATCGGGCAACCGGGGCTCAGTTTATCAATAGGGACGTATCACTTGGCCAATGCACCAGAAATTCGCCCCTTGCGGGCCGCGGACAAAGATCAATGGGCCGAAATGTGGCAGGCCTATCTGGCCTTCTATGAAACGACTCTGCCTGATGAGATTTATGAATCGACGTTTGCACGTTTGCTTGGGGACGATCCGCAGGATTTTTCCTGTTTCGTTGCCGAACAGGACGGCGTGTTGGTCGGGCTCACACATTACTTGTTCCACCGCCATGCCTGGAAGGTGGAAAGAGTCTGTTACCTGCAAGACCTCTATGCCCGCCCCGAGGCGCGCGGGACCGGTGTAGGGCGCGCATTGATCCAGGCGGTGTATGACGAGGCCGACCGGCAGGGTGCGCCAACGGTCTATTGGCTGACACAGGATCACAACCAGACAGCACGCCAGCTCTATGACCGGATCGGCACGCTGACGCCCTTTATCAAGTACAACCGCTCATGATGCGATGGGGCGCCCTTGCTGCGGTATGTCTCCTCTCGGCCTGCGCATCGGTCGAGCGGATTGAACTGCCGGGCAATGTGACAACCATTGAACAGGCCTTGCCCCCGGCCAACAGCTTTACGACGTCTCGGCCCACCCCTCCGGCTAGGTCCAACACAAACATAGCAGCTGATTTCCTAGATCTGCACTTTGCCCTGGAAAGTGGCACGCAGCTGCCCGCTTTCACCCGATTTGAAACCCCGGTCACGGTGCGGCTGACGGGCAAACCCACCCCCAGCATGCAGAGCGATCTCGCCCGATTGCTGACCCGATTGCGGCGCGAAGCGGGGATCGATATCCGGCAAGTTTCCGAAGGTCAGGCCAATATCACCATCGAGGCCGTCAGTCAGCGCGACATTCACCGTATCTTGCCGAATGCTGCGTGCTTTGTGGTGCCTAATTCCTCCAGCCTGGAAGAATACCGCCGGGATCGTCGCAAGGCAAAAAGCAGCTGGACCGAACTGCGACAACGGGAACGCCTGGGCATATTCATTCCCTACGATGTCAGCCCACAAGAAATGCGCGATTGCCTGCATGAGGAGCTGGCGCAGGCGCTGGGGCCGCTGAACGACCTGTATCACCTGCCCGATTCCGTGTTCAACGACGATAACATCCATACAGTCCTGACCGGCTTTGACATGTTGATCCTGCGGACGGCCTATGCGCCCGAGTTGAAAACAGGCATGACGCGCGAACAGGTTGAAGCCGCCCTTCCCGCAGTGCTGAGCCGCCTGAACCCGCGTGGAGACAGGTTGCCAGCTCAACCCTTCACGACAACACCTCGCGCGTGGATTGACGCGATCAACAAAACGCTTGGCCCCGGCCCCGGATCACCCCGACAATTCCGCTTTGCGCAGAAGGCCGCAGAGATTGGCCAGCAACAGGGTTGGACCGACCACCGCCGTGCCTATCCGCACTATCTGATGGGGCGCATGATCCAGTTCCGCGATCCCGCAGCAGCCCTCCAGCAATATCAGATCGCCCTGCAATTCCTGAATGCTACGCCGGGAACCGAGGTACATCGCGCCCATGTCACAGCACAAACCGCGTCTTTCGCGCTGGCTCAGGATCAAGGCCCTAACGTGTTGCCTGATCTGGATAAGGCCATAGATGTAATGACGCGAGCCGAAAACGCTTCGCTTCTGGCGACGCTCCTCTTGTTGAAATCCGAAGCACTAATGCAGGCCGGGCAGGTTCAGCAGGCACGCGCCGTCAGACTGGACAGTCTGGGGTGGGCGCGATACGGGTTTGGCGCAGATGTGGTGGTGAAATCCCTGGCAGAAAGCCGCGCGGCCAGATCAGCCGGTAACAATATAGGCGGATGACAAATACATGCTGGTAGTCCTGGGAATGGCTGTTTTGGGTGCGATACTAGGCGCTTGGAACGCGCGCAAACGCAACGGGAACGGCGCCGATATCGCTCAGTATGCAGCAGTTTATGGTATTGCTTTTGCCTTGCTGGGACTTGTGATTTCGCTGATCCTGGTTCGACTGGTGATCTGACCGATGTTCCTGCCCTTTTATGAGAACCTCCGCAAGGCTGGCATACCCGTTTCTCTGCGGGAGTATCTGACCTTTCTGGAGGGGATGAAAAAGGGTCTGGCCACTTATGATGTCGAGGCGTTCTATTACCTCGCCCGTGTGTCGATGGTGAAAGATGAGCGCAATATCGATAAGTTCGACCGTGCCTTTGCCGCCAGTTTCGAAGGGTTGGGCGAGATCAGCTTTGATCAGGTTCTGGAGGCGGTCGACATTCCCGCCGACTGGCTTGAGAAAATGGCCGAAAAGCACCTGTCGGCCGAAGAAAAGGCCGAGATCGAGGCGCTTGGCGGTTTCGACAAGCTGATGCAGACGCTGCGCGAGCGTCTCAAGGAACAGCAGGGCCGCCATCAGGGCGGCAATAAATGGATCGGCACCGCCGGAACCTCTCCGTTCGGGGCCTACGGTTACAACCCCGAAGGGGTGCGGATCGGCCAGAAGGAAAGCCGCCACCAGCGCGCTGTAAAAGTCTGGGACAAGCGCGAATTCAAGAACTTGGACGACACTGTTGAACTAGGGACTCGAAACATCAAGGTCGCCCTGAAACGCCTGCGACGCTGGGCGCGCGAGGGCGCTGCCGAAGAACTTGATCTCGACGGCACGATCCGCGCCACGGCGGAACATGGCTATCTGGACGTCAAGACCCGGCCCGAACGTCACAACGCGGTCAAGGTTCTGCTGTTTCTGGACGTTGGCGGATCAATGGACCCCCATATCAAAGTGGTCGAGGAACTGTTTTCTGCTGCGCGGACCGAGTTCAAGCATCTGGAGTACTACTACTTCCACAATTGCCTCTATGAGGGTGTGTGGCGCGACAATCGCCGCCGCTGGGACCAGCAGACCCCTACGCATGAGGTGTTGCGCACCTACGGCCCCGACTACAAATGCATCTTCGTCGGTGACGCCTCGATGAGTCCTTACGAGATCGCCTATCCCGGCGGCGCCAATGAGCATTGGAACCAGGAGGCGGGTCAGGTTTGGTTGCAACGCGCACGCGAACAATGGGCGTCAAACCTGTGGATCAACCCGGTGCCCGAGAAATACTGGGAATACACCCATTCCATCGGCATGATCCGCGAGATTTTCGAGGACCGCATGGTGCCGATGACTTTATCCGGCCTAGAACAAGGCATGCGCGAGTTGACGCGGTAGGCCGCAAGATTTGCTTCGAGACTAAAGCCATCTTCACTGGCATGCATTACGATAGAACGACATTTCTTAGCCGGTGTTTTTTGTGTTCAGTCAAGGCACTCAGGGTCTGACGCGCATTTTGACAGCCCATTCAGCAACGCATCACTGATTTCACCATCTGGCCCGCCCGCATAGTGACCGGCGGATTGAAGGCGAAGCTGCCAAAGCGAAATGTCTTCTGAACCTGCGCTTTCCAAACCTCTGTGCCATGCGGCAAGCGCAGCTTGCGGGTCTCCAAGACGATGGTGAGAAAAGCCGAGTTTCGTGTATTGTCGATCAATCACCTCGTCCGAGATTTCATTGCCCTCTTCCCGTTTCGATGCAACTTCAAAGAAATCATTAAGTGAGCTGATTGCCGCTTCGTCGTCCCCGAGATCAAAATAGACATCTGCTTTCCCGGCATGTGCAAAAGCATTGTCCGGCAGATTCGCAAGAACCGTATCGAATTCAGCAAGCGCGCGCTCCGGCTCATCAAGATCTGCAAAGCTTCGAGCCAGCAGTGTACCAAAAGAAGGCCCAGCAATCTCGCGCGCAGCGGGTGTACTCAGCCTTTCGCTCCTTGCTATTGCTTCGGCAGTTTCCCGTACAAACCGCTCTGCAGTACGGAGCGCGAAGTCGTATTCCGGTTTGACTGCCAAAGCACGTTCAATCGCCGTCTCAGATTCTGCGTATCGACCAAGTCGCAGCAGGACATCACCAAGGACGGCCCATGCAACGTGGTCATTTGGGTATAGAGCCAAAACATGATTGAGGTCGACTTCTGCGTGATACGGCAGTTCAAGATGCTGGTAGTATAGCCAGGCGCGATCCAGTCGCACTAGAGCATAGTTGGTGTCAAGCAAAACGGTTCGGGAGTATGCCTCAAGCGCCGCATCAAAGTCCTCAAGCCTATCCAGAATTCGCCCTTCGCGATGTTGATCTATCACTGCGTTGGCATCGGACGCGAGAACAAACCTCGTATCTGCCAAAGCTTCCGAATACCGCTTCATTTCATAGTACGTATTCGCCCGACCGCTGTGGCCAAAATCAGATGCCGGGTCAACGTCCAGAAGGTGGTTGAACAGCGACAAGGCTTTATCATGCTCATCTCTGTTCAAGTAGATCAGACCCAGATTGTGTAGAGGCGCTGTCCAATCCGGCGTGATTTCAAGAACTGCAAGGTAGTCGGCCTCGGCCAAACCGGGATCTTGTCTAGCCAGACGCAGCGCGCGGTGAAACAGGGCCTGCGATCGAGTGTGTTCTGCAAGATCGTCATAGGCCAGAAGCGATGTGCAACCAGCGATGACCTCCTTATCGGAATTGCCTCTTAAGAGGCACTTCTGGGCTTTCGCTTCAACGCCAAAAGGCGCTGAAACCGCCAGAACAACGGCAGCCAGAGCGATACCGACAGCGGCCAGTCGAATTTTGTTCATGAGAGACTTTCAAAATATCGGATGGGGTAGAATAGTCTTTTAGAGTTACATACATTCTCAGTATCGCGCGTCAATCACGAGAGGCAACTCGCGTTACTTCATGCGTCCCTAAACAAAGGACCTTGCAGCGCATAACAAACAGAACAGACGTTTGTTGCGTCCGTAGCCTTCTCTTTTCAGGAGTGCAAAACACACCAACAATGGGCGTCAAACCTGTGGATCAACCCGGTGCCCGAGAAATACTGGGAATACACCCATTCCATCGGCATGATCCGCGAGATTTTCGAGGATCGAATGGTGCCGATGACCTTGTCCGGCCTGGAACAGGGCATGCGGGAACTGACTCGGTAGGAGATGCTCCTTGAGGTCATCGCGCTGATGGTTCGAGGGCTAAAGGCCGTTGATCTTTAAGGTTTTACAACCCGGCCACTCCGACTAATGTGCATTCGGAAAAGTGGAACTTACGCCTGCGTTTCTGGGCGTTCGATACTCCAAACCAGATCTGAGGTTTATTGATGTCAGAAGAGTTCTTTGAAGACGATGGCTCGGTGTCTTATCGCGGGGTCTGGATTCAAAAGGCGCCCGGATTGTTCACACGTCGAATTTTGAAATCTATGAGGTTGGGGCGGTACGAAACCGCAGAATTGCGTCATGCCGAGCGGTGAATCGAACAAGGCGAGCGTGTTCTGGATATCGGGGCTGGAGTTGGTTTCTTGTCGACCAAGATCGCGCAGATCGAAAAGGTGGATAAAGTTGTATCAGTCGAAGCAAACCCCGCATTGATTGACGTAATACGCACGACGTTTGAAGGAAACGGGGTTTCCCAAAAGGCCGAGTGTCTTCATGGCATTCTGGGGCAATCCTCAGATGGCGACACAGTCGATTTCTATATTAGAAAGAACTTCTGGGCGTCGTCCCTGAATGGCGACGAACGCGCCTACATTGACAAAGTCGAGGTACCGATTTTGGATTTCGACGCGTTAATTGCAAGGTTTGCCCCGACGATGATCATTTGCGACATCGAAGGTGGTGAGTTGGAGCTTTTCCAGAAATGTGACCTCCGCTCTGTACCTCGCCTTGTGATTGAAGTTCATCCGGGAATTTACGGTCAAACCGGACTGGCCAAGGTGTTTCAGGCCGTGATGGATCAGGGGTTTATTCTGGATATCCGTGCTCCTCGTGCCGGTGATGTACTCACCTTTCTAAATATGGATCACTTGGATGAGTGAAGCGGAGGGATCCGGGTGATGGGCCTGTGTATCTGTTTCTCGGGCATTTGATCTGCTGAAGAATTATGTTGCCCTGCTGCTGCGGCGCCCCCATATCTGAGCCATGTTGCGTTTCACCCCGATCCTGCTGGCCATTGCGTATGGCCTTGTGATGTACCGGATTTCCGTCTGGCGCACCCATCGTGAGCTGGATCAGAAATCAACCGAACTGGCCGATCCTGTATTGAAGAGGATGACCGACCGGTTGGCCGCCGCTTTGGATATCGCGCGGGTTCCGGTCTATATCTATGAGATCGATCCGGTGAATGGGTTGGCCGCGCCCGATGGGCGCATTTTCATCACCCGCGGATTTTATCGCAAGTTTCGCAACGGAGAGGTTTCAGCCGAGGAAATGGCCAGCGTGATCGCGCATGAGCTCGGGCATGTGGCATTGGGTCATGCCAAGCGGCGAATGATTGATTTTTCCGGACAGAACGCGATGCGGACAGCGCTGATCATGGTGCTGAACCGGTTCATTCCCTTTATTGGTGCGATGATCGCCAATGCGCTGACCTCATTGCTGGCCTCGCGCCTGTCGCGCCAGGATGAATATGAGGCCGATGAATACGCCGCCGCCTTGCTGACCAAGGCCGGGATCGGGATTGAACCGCAAAAGTCCTTGTTTCACAAGCTGGAGGACCTGACCCAGCAGCGGGCTGGAATGGTGCCAGCATGGTTGATGAGCCATCCGAAGACGGGTGAGCGGATCGCAGCGCTGGAGGCACTAGAGCAGCGTTGGAGTGCGGGCGGCCAGGCTTAGGCAGCGAGGGGCCAGCCCCTCGCGCTCCCCGGGATATTTATAGCCAGATGAAGGGGGATCGCACCTATTGGGAAAGGGCTTTGCCCAGGCGTGGGAGGCGTGCCTTTTTCATCAACGCGCGCAGGGTCCATTGGTCGCCAGAGAGGCGGTTGGCCTCATCGAGAACGCGGTTGGCGATAGTGGCCATACCGTCGGGGTCCGAGAGCCAGAGACCGTGCAGCAAGCCATCGGGGTCACGACGGTCGAGTCCCTCTTCTGCCAGGATATTTTTCGGGAAATCCTTCGCGTTGACGGTCACGATAATGTCGGCTGAAGCGGCTATCGCGGTTGCCAGAACGTGGATATCTGCAGCATCAGGCAGCCAAAAACGGTTTTCGAGCCCTTGTGTGGGTGCGCGTTCGGCTTGTGGCCAGTGCGCCTGCGCCAGGGCAATTTCAGCGCGGGCTTGAGCCTCGCCCTCGGGACCCAGCTTGCGGGCAGCGCGGGCCCATTCTTCCA
The DNA here is from genome assembly GCF_056533095.1 of Ruegeria sp. H3. Taxonomy (NCBI): domain Bacteria; kingdom Pseudomonadati; phylum Pseudomonadota; class Alphaproteobacteria; order Rhodobacterales; family Roseobacteraceae; genus Ruegeria; species Ruegeria sp. H3. The sequence goes on from NZ_JBQFOD010000002.1 coordinate 271,294, forward strand.
GAATACGGGCGGACCAGATCGGGGTGAAATGGCCCAGGCTTGCAGCGCCCAGCAACATCTCTCGCATCACTGTCGGGTAGATGACGCAGGTATCGAGAACCGCCCTCACAGACGGTAGAACACGGCTTTGAGGTAACCGCTTTCTGCCAGTTGTGGCAGTTGTGGGTGATCGGGGCCTGCGAAACCAGTGTGGATCAGCTGTGCCTGCCGGCCAGCGCGGCCAATCCCACGCGAGGACGCATCACGAAAGCGGCCCAGATCGGCGGCGTGTGAGCAGGAGCAGAGGCCCAGATAGCCACCGGGCTTGACCAAAGGAGCGGCTAGGCGTGCGATACGTTCATAGGCGCGCAGACCTGCATCCAGTGCTTGTTTCGAGGGCGCAAAGGCGGGTGGGTCGCAGATCACGACATCGAATAGGGCGCTCTCATCACCCAGCTGGGTCAGAACGTCGAACGCATCGCCCTGGCGGGCCTGAAAACGATCCGCGCAGCCTGTGGCTTTGGCCCCTTTGCTTGCCAAGTCCAAAGCCGCGGCTGAGCCATCGACGCATGTCGCAAACGCGGCCCCTCCGGCCAACATGGCAAGGCCAAAGCCGCCCACGTGGCTAAACACATCCAGCACCCTTGCTTCGGGATGAACCAAACGGGCAGCGAAAGCGTGGTTTGGGCGCTGGTCGTAGAACAGGCCGGTTTTCTGGCCTCCGGTCAGGTCGGCCATATAGGTTGCTGCGTTCATGGGCACCGGCAGCGGTGCGTGTGGTGCTCTACCGCGTAGGGTTTGGTTCACGTCATCCAGCCCTTCCAAACCGCGGGTGCGGCCTGAGGCGTTTTTCAGAACCGTCGTCACGCCGGTCACCTTTACCAGCGCGTCGGTCAGCACCTCCAGATGCGCCTCAGCCCAGGCGGCGTTGGGCTGGATGACACAGGCATCGCCGAAACGGTCGATGATCACACCGGGGAAACCATCGGCTTCGGCATGAATCAGGCGGTAATATGGCGCGTCGAACAGGCGTTCGCGCATCTCAAGCGCGCGTTGCAGGCGGGTTTCGAACCAATCGGCGTTCAGATCGGCCTCGATATCGCGATCCAATACGCGACACATGATTTTTGAGTCGGGGTTCACCGCGACCAAAGCGATAGGTGCGCGCTTTTCATCCTCAAGCACGGCCAGCGCTCCGGCCGGGATTTTGCGAGTGCGGCGATCGGTTACGATGTCATTGGCATAGACCCAGGGAAACCCATGTCGCAGGCCGCGCGCATTGGCTTTGGGTTTCAGACGGATACGTGGGTGATCAGTGGTATTGGTCATGGCCTCCTATTAGTGATGCACGCGCCGGGGGAAAAGCCCTAACGCGGGCGCGAGCGCCAACCGCCACGTCGTTTTGGTGCTTCTGAAGCTCGCAACCCCTCGGCCATGACCTGTGTCATCGGGTGGTCGGCATCCTGCGCAGCATAGGTGGCATGCAGGGTGGTCAACGCCTGCTTCTGATCCTGCCCCTCCGGCAGGCTGAGCGCCCAATCGAGGAAGATGCTGCGGCATTCCGGCAAAGCGATGCCTTCGATGTTATAGGCTTCGCGGATCAGGCCCTTGGGGTCATTGGGATCAGTGCTGCGTGCCATCTTCGCCCTCTTTGATGACGCTGCCGATGATTTCGGCAGCGGTCGCGTAAGTGTCTTGTAGCGCGGATTGCAGTTGCTCAACCTGTTCAAACCCAGTGGCCCTGCACAGGAACGCCGCACCACCCTCACCAATCTTGTCAGCCTCGATTACTTTGCCCGAAAGCAGCCGCGCTGCGCATTGCACGTACCAGCATAGATCGTAGCTGTCTTTCAGAGTTTGTGCCTGCGCGACATCCAGCAACCCGGCAGCGACGGCGCCATCTAGGCCGGAGGGCACATCACGATCCGCGAGACCTGCCATCAACGCGCCGGTTTGCGCCATCAGTTCGATATCCATCAAGCGGCCGGGACCATTTTTGGCATCCCAAACTCCGGCAGGGGCTTTTGCAGCGGCAAGCCGCGTGCGCATTTCGGCCACTTCGTGCAAAACCTTCTTCATATTGCGCGAACGCGACAGGAAATCAGCCCGAAAGGCTTCGATATCCATGGCCAGCCCCGCGTCACCCGCCACCACATGCGCGCGTGTCAGGGCAAGGTGCTCCCAAACCCAGGCTTCGTTCTGCTGGTAATTGGTGAAGCTGGCCCAACTGGTCGCCACCGGCCCCTGATTGCCTGACGGGCGCAAACGCATGTCGACTTCATAGAGCCGCCCCTGAGACATCGGGGCCGAAAGTGCCGTGATCAGTGCTTGCGTGAACCGCGCATAGTAGGTGCGGGTAGCCAGTGGGCGCGGACCTTCGGACATCTCCTGTTCCAGCGGGTCGTAGATCACGATCATATCCAAATCGGATTGCGAATTGATCTGCCCTGCCCCAAGCGACCCCATACCCAGAATGGCAGCACCACGCCCCGGAGCGGGGCCATGCTTGCGGGCGAAATTCTCGGTCACATGAGGCAGGATCGAAGCGATAACAGCCTGCGCCAGTTCTGCGTATTGACGACCCGCTTGTGCGCCGTTGATCAGCCCGCGCAAATGGTGCACCCCGACCCTGAAATGCCATTCCTTACACCAGCGCCGCGCCAGATCAAGCTGGGTTTCGTAGTCCGACTCGGCCGCCAAAGCCTGTTCCAGCTCGGCCTGCAGATCTTGCTGCCCGGGCCAGTCAGCAAAGAAACTGCCGCCTATGACCGCATCAAAGACCGAGGCATTGCGGGACAGATGCGAGGCCAGCGCATGGGACGTGCCCACGATATCAATCAACAAATCGATCAGCTGCGGATTGGCCTCGAACAGGGAAAACAGCTGCACCCCGGCGGGCAGCCCGGCCAGAAACCCGTCAAGCGCCACCAAGGCCTCTTCCGGTTGTGCTGTCTTGGCGAGGCGCGACAGGAGTTCAGGTTTGAGCCGGTCAAAGATGCGCCTGCCCCGTTGCGAACGCAGCGCCGGGTAAGAGGCCCAGCGGGCCAGGATGCTTTTGTCGAACGTAACCTCTTGCTCGGGCGTCGGGGTCGCACCAGGACCGGGGGCAAAGAACCCCTCGGTCAAGTCATGCACCTCGGTCAATCGGCGGGTCAGGTCGGTCGTCAGTTCGGTACTACTGACACCCATAAGGCAGGCCACGCGTTCGATACCGTCCTCGGATTGCGGCACTTTGTGGGTCTGAGCATCATGGATCATCTGAATCCGATGTTCGACCTCACGATGCGCGCGATAGTGATCGGTCAGTTTATACGCGACGTCGTCGGGCACCCAGCCTTTTGCAGCCAAAGCAGCCAAACCGGGAACCGTTCCACGTACCCGCAGATCCGGGTCGCGCCCCCCTGCGATCAGTTGTCGGGTTTGGGTGAAGAATTCAATCTCACGAATACCGCCCTGTCCCAGTTTCATATCATGGCCAGGAATCGAGAGGCTGCCACCTGTCCCTTTATTCTCGCGAATGCGCAGGCGCATATCATGGGCGTCCTGAATGGCGGCAAAATCCAGATGCCGACGCCAAACAAAGGGACGCAGAGTTTCCAGAAACCGCTCTCCGGCAGCGATATCGCCCGCACAGGCGCGCGCCTTGATATAAGCGGCGCGTTCCCATGTTCGGCCAAGGCTTTCATAGTACCGCTCAGCCGCCTCCATCGCCATGCAAACCGGTGTCACCGCCGGATCAGGGCGCAGGCGCAAATCAGTGCGAAAGACATAGCCGTCAGCGGTTTTGTCGCTGAGCGTGGCGCAGAAGTTGCGTGTGGCGCGGACCATCCCATGCCGCGCATCGTAGAAATCGTCCGGTTCATGACGTGTTTCATCGAACAGTACGATCAGGTCGATATCCGAGCTGTAATTCAGCTCATGCGCGCCCATCTTGCCCATCGCCAAAATGACCATCCCAGCAGCGGTTTCGACGTCATCTTCGGTCATTCCGGGCAGTTTCTTGCGCCGGATCAGGGCGGCGATCTCGGCCTTGGCCGCGACATCTGCCGCCAACGCTCCGAAATCAGTCAGCGCAGCGGTCACTTTTTCCAAAGGCCACGCACCCGAGATATCGGCTAGCGCAGTCAGCAGCGCCATCCGGCGCTTGGCAAGCCTCAGACCCGGCTTCAGCTGATCCGGAGCCAAGGCCCAGGCTGAGGTCATAAGCTCGACCATGGCCTGATCCGGACCGGATAGCGCCTGCGGCAGCCAGTCTCTTTCGCGCTCGATCAGCCCCTTCAGATAGGGGCTAGACCCGGCGGTTCCGGCGATCAACTCCCCTTGTTCAGGTGTCAAATCCGCCAGCAAATCACGTGTTTCATCGCCCAAAGACGGGTCGAACGCGCGTGGCAAACGGGTGATGGCCAGACTGTCACTCATATCGCGACCCTGCGCATTGCCTCACCCCAAGGTCAATGGGTCAAACGCATCACGCGTTCTGAACCGGCGTGTCCTGACTGAAACTGTTGACCCACTTGTCATGCCGACGCTCCCACAGCGAGGAAATCAGCATCGCCTCCCACCTGGCTGCACCAGGCCGCACGTAGTCGGCGCGATAGGATAGCAAGACGATGTCCGCCGTCAGAACCCGCAGCTTTTCCTCACTCAGTCTGAATTCAGCCATCGTCGGCGCATCGGCAAATTGACCAACGTGATCGTCCCGATTGGCAAAGCCTGACGGGTAGACACCCAGAAAGTCGGCGCTCAAAAGCGCGCGATCCGCGCTGGCATCCCCGACAACCAGCGCAGTCCAAACCTGCTTTTCCAGATCCAGTATTTCGGCAATCGAAGGGGCGGTGTTGTTTTCGTCCATAGTCATAATCGTTTGTTACGCTAATCTGCGGCTGCACGAAAGAAGGCGGATGTGCAGCTACGAACAGCGATCAAAGATATTTTTCAGGCAACATGTCAAAGGTCACAAGCCTGAAGAACGAACAACAAAGCCCGATGCGGCATACGCTCAACCTTGCCTCGGTTTTTGAACCAAAATAGGCTCATTCCATGTGTGGTAAGTTTGCAGCCGGTCACCTAACGCAGAAACAGATGCTCGCGACTCTGGAGTACTTTCTTTATGGAAAGGTCTCTCCCGATCTACCCAAGCCGCTGCCCTCTGGGGGCTATAATGTCTCACCGACCGATCAGGTCAATATGATCCGCTGGGATGGCGACACTGCCGAACTCACGTCCGCCCGCTGGCAGCTAAAGGATCCGCGCAGTCAAAAGCCCATGATCAATTCCAAAATCGAGAATGTCGCGTTCTGGCAGGACTATTGGAACAACGGCCGGTGTCTTATCCCGGCGCTTGGATACTATGAATGGCAAAAGGATCAGGGGCATGGCTGTCCGACCTATGTCACAGTCAAACGTAATGAACCGCTTATGTTCTTTGCCGGGTTCTATCGAACGCAAGATGGGCGGCACAGCTGCACCATCATGACACGTAAACCAAGCCCCCAGATAGCGCACATCCATAATCGGATGCCGGTCATTCTGACCCCTTCAGAGATCGAGACTTGGTTAAACGGCATCACAACACCACAAGAGGCGCAAGAGACGCTTGGTACGGGATATGAGGGGCGATTTGAATATCATACTGTGAAGCCGATCAAACGCGCATCCGACGGCGAAGACCTAATCGAACCCTACACGCCCCCGATCCAGAGCAAGTTCGACTTCTGAAAACGATAGAACGCGCACGCTGCTCAGCCCTGTTCTGTCGACGCTGCAAACATCCGTTCAATAAATTGAATAAAACACTGGCGCACTACAATAGCTGCGTTCTGTGAGGGTACAGGTTCTCAGTCATCCGACTCGAAAAAATGTAAATCTTTTTCACATCGCCCCTTGCAACCATCTGTAGGCTTCCCATCTAGACAATGTGAAAGGAATTTACATCAACCCCTGGAGAGACCAAATGACCGCATTGTCCGAACCTACCGTCCCTGCAAACCCGGGATGGCTGCACCGCGCCGAGGCCTGGATGGACGACAAAGGCAAAGGTGCCTGGATCGCCGCCATGGTCCTTGGTTTCATCTTCTTCTGGCCCGTGGGCCTGGCCCTTCTGGCCTATATGATCTGGAGCAAACGCATGTTCAGCAAATCTTGCAGCCGCCGCAAATCCTGGCACAGCCACATGAGCGCAATGAAACCTTCGGGCAACACAGCATTCGACGCCTACAAGGCCGACACGCTGGCCCGCTTGGAACGTGAGCAGCAAGATTTCGAAGCCTTCCTGCATCGCCTGCGCGAAGCCAAAGACAAGGCCGAGTTCGACCAGTTCATGGATGAACGCGCCCGCGACAACCACGAAGAGGACGGTAAAGGCGAACCTGCCTGATCCCCCTTGCCCTGTCCCGGTCTTCGGGACAGGGTAACGCGACCTTCATTTTCGGAAATCTGTTTATGACCCACCTGCCCAACCCTGACACACAACCCGAGTTTTATCAGTCCGTCACATCCAAGCGCTTTGTCGCCTGGCTGTTCGATATCGCGCTGATCTCGCTGCTGTGTATTGTTCCCGTCTTTTTGACCTTTGGCGCAGGGCTGTTTTTCCTGCCCCTGATCTATGCGGTCATAAGCTTTGTCTATCGGGTCATCACCATCTCAAACGGCTCGGCCACGCTGGGCATGCGCTTCATGGGGATCGAATTGCGCGATGCATTTGGCGAACGTATGGATATGGGCAAAGCGCTTGCGCATACCGCCGGATATTTCATCAGCATGGCGTTTTTCGTAGTCCAGATCATCTCGATCATCATGATGCTGACCAGCGCGCGCTGTCAGGGTCTGACAGACGCCTTCCTTGGCACCGTCATGATCAATCAACGGGCCTGACCACCCATCGCGTGAATCACTTGGCGGCGCCAAAAACCGTTGCTATCATCGGGTCCGAGGCTACATGGGACCTTCATGCGACATACGCTGCCAATTGCGCCACAATTCTATGTGACGGCCCCACAGCCCTGCCCTTACCTTGAGGGCAGGCTGGAGCGTAAGCTGTTCACCGCCCTGCAAGGCGAAGGTGCAGACCAGCTGAACAATTCCCTGTCCCAACAAGGGTTTCGCCGGTCTCAAAACGTACTCTATCGCCCGTCCTGCACTGATTGCGCGGCCTGCCTGTCCGCTCGGATCGATGTTGCTGCCTTCCGCCCAACCAAAAGCCAGAAACGCGCCGCAAAACGGAATTCCTACCTGCAGCGGCGCGCCACATCGCCCTGGGCTACGGACGAGCAGTACGAGCTGTTCCGCCGCTACCTCGACACGCGCCACGCCGATGGCGGCATGGCCGATATGGATGTGTTCGAATTTGCCGCGATGATCGAGGAAACCCCCATCCGCAGCCGCGTGGTGGAATATCTGGACCCCGAAACCGGTGACCTGATCGCCGTCAGCCTGACCGATGTGCTCGATGACGGGCTCAGCATGGTCTATTCCTTCTACGACCCGCAGCAACCGCAGAACTCTCTGGGCACCTATATGATCCTGGATCACATCGACATCGCGCGCGAGGCGGGCCTGCCTTATATCTACCTGGGCTACTGGGTGCCCGGCAGCCCGAAGATGGGGTACAAGGCCAAATTCTCAGGCCTCGAAGCCTATGTTCAAGGGCAATGGCAAAAGGTTCAGGACCCTGCAACGTTCTCTGATGAGTCGCATCATCCGCTCTCTGCGGCCCCTATCGCGGAACAGGTTGCCAATATTCAGTTGCCCGACCGCCACCCCACCAAGGGTTGATCTGATATGAAACAAAGCCTGCATGCCGTCACTCTTGTGGTGCCGGATTATGACGCGGCGATCGCCTTCTACACCGAAACGCTTAGCTTCACGCTGGAGCAAGATATCGATCAGGGCGGAGGCAAACGCTGGGTACGGGTTGTCCCACCTGGCAGCAATGGCGCCTCGCTTCTGTTGGCCAAAGCCGTTGGTCCTGATCAAAACGCCGCCATCGGCAACCAGACCGGAGGCCGCGTCGGCTTCTTCCTGCAAACCGATGACTTCCAGCGCGACCATGCCGCGATGCGCGCAAACGGTGTGCACTTCGAAGAAGACCCTCGCACCGAACCCTATGGCATTGTCGCCGTCTGGCGCGACCCGTTCGGCAATCGATGGGATCTGATCCAGTTCACCTGATCCTCTCTTCATCTGGCCAGAAAATATCCCGGGGATGAATTGGCCGCAGGCCAAGAAGGGGCTGGCTCCTTACCCCCCAACATAAAAAGCAAAAGGGGGCCATCAGGCCCCCTTTTTCAATTTGATTACTCAATCCGATCAATTCGGAATCAAATCCGGGACAATGGTTACAATCGCCGGGAAGAACCACAGGATTGCGATCCCAACCACCTGGATGACCACAAAAGGTGCAACCCCTCTGTAGATATGGCCGGTGGTCACCTCTTTCGGCGCAACGCCGCGCAGGTAGAATAGCGCAAACCCAAAGGGCGGCGTCAGAAACGAGGTCTGCAGGTTCACTGCCACCATGATCGTCACCCATTTCGGATCGAACGACCCGCCATAGATCACCGGGCCCACAATCGGGATCACGATGTAGATGATCTCGAGGAAATCCAGCACAAAGCCCAGAATGAACAGCACCAGCATCACGATCAGGAAGACCGTGAACTCGTTGTCAAAGCTTTTTAGGAATTGCTGGATATAGTGCTCACCCCCAAACGAGATCACCACCAGGTTCAGCAACTGCGATCCGATCAGGATGGTGAACACCATCGAGGTCACCTTGGCCGTTTCCCGCACCACAGGGGTCAAAACTCCGCTCGAAAACAGCACCCAGCAGCCATAAAGTAGACCAAACAGCGCATAGAGATAAGCTGAATAAGCCAGACCAAAGGCGATCCAGGTTTCGGCGTTTGCTCCGCTCTGGTTCACCCGCAGGTCAAAGTTCACACCCAGCAACAGGCAGATGATGACGGCGAAGGTCGACCAGATGATCACACCGCCCGACTGACCCTGCTCACGCAACTTACGATAAGCAGCCAACATGATCGCGCCACCGGCGCCAAGCGCGGCCGCCGGTGTCGGGTTGGTGATCCCGCCAAGGATCGAGCCAAGAACGGCAATGATCAAAACCAGCGGCGGGAAGACCACGCGGATCAGATCATTGGTCGCGCAACGCGCAGCCGCTTCCTTACAGCCATAAATCGCAATAGCAAACGGGATGGCCAAGAGCAGGAAGGTGGCGCCGGACGAGGTGATTGGTGAGATCAACAGGATATCAACCAGCAACATCAGCAACAGGCCAATCGCCCCAACGATCAGGGGCTGAGGGGAACGCGATGGCGCAATACCGCGACCCAGAACCAGGGTCAGGGCCAGCAGCACCACGATGATCGTGACACCGGTCCCAATCGGCGCGGCATCGGCAATCTTGGCCTCACGCGCAGCGGTGATTTCTTCCTCGCTTAGACGTTCGGCATTGGCGATCCCACCGGCTGCATCAATCTCCTGTTGCTCGATCACAGCCTGATCCCAGGCCGCCTGACCATGCAGGTCGATGATCGAGGCTTTGCATTCCTCCGACACATTGGTCCGAAGTGATGCATCCTGCCCCACATCCGAGAAAGCCGAGACCGAGATATTCTGGCTGCCAATGATCCCGGCACTGCCCAGAAGCATTGCGCCAACGATGATTGCAACCGGCGCGCCCAGCAGCCATGTCAGGCCTTCGGATCGTGTGATCGTCTCACCTGACCCGCCCGACAGTTCGACGGCAGGTGCCTTGTCCGGATTCAACAGCGCATAGCCAAAGGCGTAAAGCGCATAAAGAAGTGCCAACATGATCCCCGGCAGCAGCGCGGCCTGGAACAATGTCCCCACCGAGACCACCGCTGGCTCACCCAGATAGGTCAACGCATCGGTACATCCCGCTGCCACAGCTCGACTTTCTTGCGCCGTGGAATACAGATCTCCTGCCAGTGTCCCCAAAAGGACAATCACAATCGAGGGCGGTATGATCTGCCCCAAAGTACCCGACGCAGCAATCACACCGGTCGCAAGCTCTGGCGAATAGTTGTTTCGCAACATGGTCGGTAGTGCCAACAATCCCATGGTCACCACGGTCGCGCCAACAATCCCGGTGGAGGCCGCCAGGAACGCGCCCACAACCACAATCGAAACCGCCAAACCGCCCGGCAACGGGCCAAAGACACGCGCCATTGTAGTCAGCAGATCATTGGCAATCTTCGAGCGCTCCAGCGTGATGCCCATCAGAACAAACATCAACACGGCCAGCAGTGTCTCGATCGATTGGCCCGCCAGAACACGCTCGTTCATACGATTGACGATAAACGAAACATTGCGGTCCAGTGCAGTTTCCCATCCCGAGGGGAAGACCGGCTCGCCGATCCTTGGCAAATCCGGGTATCGGAACACAGAAACTGAATCGGGTTTCACCCCCGTCGCAACCAGATCCCGGTACATTTGCGAACTGGTATCGATTGCCTGATGGATCAATAGCCCGGCACTGTCCAGCGCGGCAATGATCCCGAAGGATATGACCCCGGCCCCACCAATGGCAAAGGCCACCGGGAAACCAGAGAGGATGCCTCCGAAAAGGCAGAAAAATACGATAATGAGGCCTATCTCGACGCCATCAAGTCCGAATAGCATTGTCTGGGTCTCCGTCCCTAATGTGCGCCTTCATAGGCTTCTTCACCTGCGCCAAGGCTGTCCTTGTCGAGGTATTTTCCGGCGTTCTCGGGCCCTTCCACATATTCCAGATACGATCGGTAAAGGAACGCAATCGCATGCAGGAACACCATGCCTGCAAATAGGACAAGCAGGATTTTGAACAGGAAATATGCGTTGAAACCGTTGGGGCTGAAGCCGATGGTTTCCACATTCCACCGCAGCGCGCGTGATTTGGCAACCAACCGGTCCAGAGTATCACTGGCCGATGGTTTCGGCACGATCAGATGCCGCCACATGAAATACCAGCCATACATCCAAGTCAGCACCGCCATCGGCATCATGAACAGGAGCGCACCGCACATGTCGACCACACGCTTGGCGCGGTGGCTTATGCCTGCGTAGATCAGGTCAACCCGCACATGTCCGCCTTGCACAAATGTGTAGGTACAGCATAGGCAGACCACCATGGCGTTATATAGTTTAAGTTCTTCTGCGAACCAACTGATATCCTTTTGAAAAGGAATACCAAACCCGAACGCCATATCCGCGCGCGTAAAGACACGCTGCATGAAAACGATGATGATCTGCTGAAGCACCATCAGCAAACCGGCCCAGGCAAAGAACCGCCCGGTGATGTTTGCGAACCCTTCCAGCCCGCGAACCATGCCCCACATGAAATTCCGGTAGTAGAGGCCAATGGCCGTCAGCACCAGAAACAGGGCAAAAATCACAAAGAAGAACTCGACCGACCCGCCATAGTAGACAAAGCGCATCACAGCTTCATTGTCCGACCAGTTCAGCCACAGTTGCGGATGCGTGATCGCATATCCAAAATTATAGAAGGCTTCGGCAATGCTCTGAATGAACCAGATCAGTCCATTCCACAGGGCGCCGAAGAACGAGATACCGTTTTCGTCCTGCATGTTGTCCCCAGGTCGCGTCGGTTGCACTGCCTATTGGTGCGGCATGATGGGTCCGCGCATGTGCAACAGGAAAGGTTTCCCCGCGTCTGCGGGGAAACCGTTTGGTCTGATGATCAGGGCTTAGCCGCGCACGCGGTCGCGCTGAGCGGTGTAAGCACCAGACGACAGGTTCAGCCAGGCCGAGGACGATGCCATCGACGCCATCGCACTGTCGTGGATCTTCTTGAACAGCTCGTCGCCCATGTTCTCGTCCAGAACTTCTTGGCTGGCCTGACCGAAGGCATCCCAAACGCTGTCCGGGAATTCCATGACCTTGACGCCACCCGACTGCAGACGCTGCAGGGCTGCACCGTTGTTGGCCAGGAATTGCGCCAGGTTCCACTGGTGCGCTTCGGCAGCTGCGATCTCGATGATCTTCTGCTGGGCCGGTGTCAGCTCGTCGAACACGTCGCGGTTGGTCGCCAGCGACAGACCTGCGCCCGGCTCGTGGAAGCCCGCGGTGTAGTAGGTCTTGGTGATTTCCTGGAAACCAGCTTTTTCGTCCGCCCAGGGGCCGATCCACTCGGTGCCGTCAATCGCACCCGAGGACAGCGCCTGATACACTTCCGAACCCGGAATGTTCTGAACGGATGCGCCCAGTTTGCCCAACGCCTGGCCGCCCAGACCCGGCATACGGAACTTAAGACCCTGAAAATCCTCGGGACCGTTGATCTCTTTCGAGTACCAACCGCCTGCCTGCGCGCCAGTGTTACCGGCCAGGAAGGATTTCAGGCCGAAGATCGAACCCAGCTCATCATGCAGCTCCATACCACCATCGTGGTAGTACCAGTTCACCAATTCCTGCGCGGTCATGCCGAACGGAACAGCGGTGAAGAAGGCATAGCCTGGGTGCTGACCCACAAAGTAGTAGTCTGCCGCGTGGTACATATCGGCCTGACCCGAAGATACAGCGTCAAACACTTCAAACGCGCCAACCAGCTCGCCTGCGGCCTTGATGTCGACATTCAGGCTGCCATCGGACATCGCGTTGATGCTGTCGGCGCAGCGCTGTGCACTGTCAAACACACCGGCCAGACCACGACCCCACGAGGTCACCATGGTCAGGGTACGCTGACCCTGCGCATAGGCCGGTGCGGCCAGTGCGGTTGCCGCGGCAGCCGAGCCGCCCAGAGCAGATTTCTTTAGAAATGAACGACGATCCATATGAGTGTTCCTCCCCTTACATAGTCGTAACCCGGAAACACTCCGGGCCTGTCGCATTCAGTAGGCCGCAGGGTAATGCCGAAGATGTGAAAAGGAATACCTAGTACTGCGTAGAAACGCAGGTTTCTGACGGGTTTTTATAGGAAAATAACTAGCAAATACGGCTCGAACCCCGGATTTTCGGTCGTTCTGGTCCTTAAGATGTCCATTCTTTTTGCATTTCTGCCGCCTGTTGCGTATCGATTCGACAATGCAGAGATTAAGAAATCTGGTTTCGCTGACCTATGCGCAGAAGCTGTCCCTTGTCGCCGCGATCCCCTTGGTTGTGGCCGTGGCAGCCATTGCCGTGCTGGTAGCCTACGAAGCGCGTGCAACAGCCGAACGCGAAATCGAAGCGTTGGAGCGCAGCCTGATCGAGGCCAAGAAAGAAGAGCTGCGCAACTACGTCACGCAAGCCCGCAACGGGTTTGCTTACATCTATGGTCGGGCGACACCTGATGACGAGGTGGCCAAGAACCTCGTGTCTCAGATCCTGTCGGCTATGATCTACGGGCAGGACGGGTTCTTCTTTGTCTATGACTATGACGGCAACAACCTTGTCAGCCCCCGGCAGACCGAATTCATCAACCGAAACTGGGAGGGCCTGACCGATAGCGATGGCACGCCCGTTGTGAATGAGTTTATCCGCCTCGCCCGTCAAGGCGCGGGGTGGCACAGTTTCATGTGGCAAAAACCGTCTACCGGAGAAGAGGCGCAGATGATCGCCTATGTGGTCGGGCTACAGGATTGGCGCTGGGTGGTCGGTACGGGCGTGTTCATCGACGACATCGTTGCCGCTGTTGCGAATGCACGCGCCGAGGTCGAAGCCCGTGTGCAGCGCACCTTTATGTATATCGGCGCCATTGTTGTGGCGGCTGTCCTGATCGTGTTTGCCTCGGGCATGTTACTGAACATCCGCGAACGGCGGCTGGCTGACGCAAAGCTGAAAGAGCTGACACAGCGTGTATTTGATGCACAGGAAGAAGAACGCGGACGAGTTGCGCGAGAATTACATGATGGGATCAGCCAGATATTGGTCGGCGTCCGCTATGCGCTGGACACCGCTCGGCGGCGGGTATCTCGTGGAGATATCTCAAATGCAGAGGACCCGTTGGACAAAGGGATCGAACACTTGGGCACCGCCATAACCGAAGTGCGCCGTATCAGCCGCGACCTTCGCCCTGGTGTGCTGGATGATCTGGGTTTGGGCCCTGCCCTTAAATCGCTGACGGATGATTTTCGGGACCGCACCGGGATCGAGACCGAGTTCTCGACCGTTGTATTCCGCAACCGGCTGGATCAGGACAGCAAGATCGCGCTCTATCGAATTGCGCAAGAAGCGCTGACCAATATCGAACGTCATGCCGATGCGTCGCATGTTACCATCGATCTGCGTGGCCACAAGAAAGGTGCGACGATGCGGATCACCGACAATGGGCGCGGGTTGCGAAACGAACCGGGCCGAGTGGCCACCGGGATCGGGCTGCGCAACATGCAGGAGCGCATCGAACAGCTTGACGGGGCGCTGCGTATTCTGTCATCACGCGGCCCGCATGGCGGCACGGTGATCGAAGCCAGCTTGCCGCTGAGCCACCTGCTCCCACCGCAGGAAGACGCAACACCAAAGCGAAAGGCCGGGACATGACCATCCGAGTCCTTATTGTCGACGATCACCCGATGGTGGCCGAGGGCATCCAGTCGATCCTTGAAAGCTATGACGAGATCGAGGTGGTCGGTACGCTCAGCAGCGGTCAGTCTGCTGTGGATCAGGCCGCAAGCCTATCCCCCGATGTGATCCTGATGGATCTGAACATGCCGGGCCTGGGGGGCCTGAGCGCAACGGAAATGATCCTTGAACGTTTGCCTCAAACGCGCATCCTGATCCTGTCGATGCATGACAGCCCAGAATACATCTCAACCGCGCTCAGCCATGGGGCCAAAGGGTATCTGCTCAAGGACGTCCCAACAGACGAAATCAAACAGGCCATTGATGCGGTCATGGCAGACGAGCAATATCTGTGCACTGGAGCAAGCGGGTCGCTGAAACCCAAAGGCGACAGTACCCGAGAGGCCCTGACCGGTCGGGAACAGACGATCCTTCTCGAACTGGCGCAGGGAAAATCCAACAAAGAAGTCGCCCTGGCCTTGGATATCTCGGTTCGCACGGTCGAAACCCACCGCAAGAACATCAAGCGTAAACTGGGCATATCCTCCACCGCTGGGCTCACCCGCTATGCGCTGGAACATGGGGTTTTACAGGGCACTGGTGTGGGGTTCTGATCCAGACGCGGCGCGGCACGCGCCGCCCGGCCCAACCAGAGAAGACGCGCCAAAGGCGCGTTGCCGATGGGCGGGAGGCTTTAGTTCCGAGGGCGAATATCTTCCCCGAAAAAGATCAAAGTCCCGTCCTCATCTAGGACGTGAAACTCGCGCTGTAGGTAGGGCTGATCAAAAGGTGGCCGCACCCGTCCCTCGGGCAGGTCGCTCAAACCATCTTTCAAACTGTCAAAGAGCGCATCAATACCTTTCACATCGATGTAAAAGGACTGGTTATCACCCAAAGGTTTGCCATCGGTGCGTGGCGGGCATTCCAGCAACCGGACAGCAACTGGCCCCCGCGACAGAAAGGCATAGTTGTCCTGTTTAAATCCGCATTCAAACCCCAAACGTCGGCAATAGAAATCAATCTGCGCCTCCAGTGACGCGCAGAGAACAAACGGCGTAATCTGTAGCACTTCGGGCATTGGAACCTCCGGCCTGCATCAGGATCATGCTACATATTCTGCTGGCTCAATCCAGCAATTGATCCTGCCGTGTGCCTTCACGCTCATAATGATGCGGCAGGACGCGACCGTATAGCTGCCGGGTCCGCTCGACCCCGCCGCACATGCCTTCGGTTTCCACAAAGGAAAAGATGCCGACATATCTTTGGCGGGTGCCAAAAACCGGCGCGACCCGGTGCAGGGAATACCGCCCCTTGAAGATTTGCAGATCGCCTGGCTGCAGTTCCAACCGGCGCACGCGCGACATGTCGCCATCCAGAACGGCAGAGACCGCACCAAAATTCTCATCCTCCGAAGTCCGCAGGTTCGGCGCATATTCGAACGCACCCCCGTCTTCACCATTTTGAATGGCCAGAGTCACCGTGAAGTTGTTTGTGTCGAAATGCCAGGGAAAGCCCTGCCCCGCTTCCACGACATTGATGATCACATCCGCCAGCGGGTCGTCATAGCGAAAGAACCGATCCGCAGGCTCCTCCAACGCGGTCCGGATGAAGGGCATGAACCCGTCAAACTCATAAATCCGTCGCAGGGGTCCGGATTTAGGGAAATTGTCCGCCGGGACAAAGGCATTCGATCGTTCACAGAAGCGGCGGATGGGATGGCCGATTCCGAACCGCGGGTCATCTTTAGAGAAATAGGCGTTCGTTCGGTTGAACGAGCGATGTGCCTGCGGCGACACCGCGTCGGCCTCTTTCACCAACAATTCGATCCCGTCGGGATGCACAAAACCTGGCAATACCGCACAGCCGTCTTCGCTCAGTTCGCGCTGAACATCATCGATCATCCGGTCATAAGCCTGTGAACCTGGCCGGTCGATGGGATAGCGGCCCAAATCCACCAGATCATGCAGCATGACATACCTCCATCGTAGTCCCGTCTCTGTCAGCGTGACTCAGTTAAACCGCCCAATCATGCCCATTTTGGACATTTGCTTGACGCATTCAGACTGGCGAATATCCATCCCATCCGGCACCCAAGACATCATTTTTCGCTAAAATTCCCAACCTGCGGCAATCTGCGCAACAAAATGTCGCAAAATCAGGTCTTCAGGATAGAAAATTGGTGCAATTGCCTGTTGACGCCCCTGCGCGTCGACCATAATGTCCCTGCACGCAAAAAGGAGCCTCTGGCGATGAGAACGCTAGTCGTAATCGTGGGAAACAAGCGCATGGGCCGGTAACGGTAAACCATAATCGAACCCATGCGCCTCCGAAAACATCGGGGGCTTTTTTTTGTCAAACGCAAGACACATGTCGCGAACGGAGCAAAGCAGATGACACGTGAGATGACCGGCGCAAAGATGGTGGTTCAGGCCCTTAAGGATCAGGGCGTGGACACAGTATTCGGATACCCCGGCGGCGCCGTGCTACCGATCTATGACGAGATCTTTCTGCAAAACGACATTCGCCACATTCTGGTGCGCCATGAACAGGGGGCCGTGCATGCCGCCGAAGGCTATGCGCGCTCGACCGGCAAGCCGGGCGTTGCGCTGGTGACATCCGGCCCCGGCGCGACAAACGCGGTGACCGGTCTGACCGACGCGCTGCTGGATTCGATCCCGATTGTGGTTCTGACCGGACAGGTTCCGACCTTCATGATCGGATCGGATGCGTTTCAAGAGGCCGACACGGTTGGCATCACCCGACCCTGCACGAAACACAACTGGTTGGTGAAAGACACGGATTCATTGGCCGAGACCATGCACGAAGCCTTCCACGTCGCCACCTCGGGCCGCCCCGGCCCCGTTTTGATCGACATTCCCAAGGACGTGCAGTTTGCCTCAGGCGAGTACGCTTCGCCCAAATCCTCAACCTCGCACTATCAACCCATCCTGAAAGGCGATCTGGAAGAGATCACCGAGTTGGTTGCGGCGATAGAGACGGCGAAAAAGCCGGTGTTCTATACGGGTGGCGGCGTCATCAACTCGGGTCCTGCTGCCAGCCAGCTGCTGCGTGAGTTGGTCGATGCGACTGGCTTTCCGATCACCTCGACCCTGATGGGACTTGGTGCCTATCCGGCTTCGGGCAAAAACTGGCTGGGTATGCTTGGGATGCATGGTCTCTATGAGGCCAATATGGCGATGCATGATTGCGATCTGATGATCAATATCGGCGCGCGGTTTGACGACCGGATCACAGGCCGGATTGATGCGTTTTCGCCCAATTCGAAAAAAGCGCATATCGATATCGACCCATCCTCTATCAACAAGGTGATCCGCGTGGATATCCCGATTGTGGGCGATGTGGCCCATGTGCTTGAGGATATCCTGAAGATCTGGAAAGCGCGGGGCCGCAAGACGGACGCGGCGAATGTCAAGCAATGGCAGGCGCAGATTGCGGATTGGCGCAAGGTGAACTGTTTGGCCTTTACCGCCAGCGAAAAGACCATCAAACCACAGCACGCCCTGCAACGGCTTGAGGAACTGACCAAAAAGCATGACCGCTACATCACCACCGAAGTGGGCCAGCACCAGATGTGGGCTGCACAGTATCTTGGCTTTGAAGATCCCAACCGCTGGATGACCTCCGGTGGTCTGGGCACGATGGGCTACGGTTTCCCCGCGTCGATAGGCGTTCAAATGGCGCATCCCGACGCATTGGTGATCAACGTTGCCGGTGAGGCATCATGGCTGATGAACATGCAGGAAATGGGCACCGCCGTTCAGTACCGCCTGCCGGTGAAGCAGTTCATCCTGAACAATGAACGACTGGGCATGGTGCGTCAGTGGCAGGAGCTGCTGCATGGCGAGCGGTATTCGCATTCGTGGTCCGAGGCCCTGCCCGATTTCGTCAAACTCGCCGAGGCCTTCGGGGCCAAGGGTATCCTGTGTTCCGACCCCGCCGATCTGGATGACGCGATCATGGAGATGATCAACTACGACGGTCCGGTGATCTTTGACTGCCTTGTTGAAAAGCACGAGAACTGCTTCCCCATGATCCCGTCGGGCAAAGCCCATAACGAGATGTTGCTGGGCGAGGCCGAAACGCAGGGCGTGATCGATTCCAAAGGTTCGGTTCTGGTTTAACAACATTCGTCGGAATTGATCGGGCGCCCGACGCCCGGTTTTCGCAAGGTGATGAAAGGGACATAAATGTCTGCCCTACATATCAAAAAAGGCTCTACCCGCCATTCGGCCTATAACCTACGGCCCACATTTTCGGACGTGCAGGAACGGCACACAATCGCGGTACTGGTCGAGAACGAGCCGGGCGTACTGGCCCGCGTGATCGGCTTGTTTTCGGGCCGTGGATACAACATCGAAAGCCTGACCGTGGCCGAGGTCGACCACACCGGCCACCTAAGCCGCATCACCATCGTCACCACCGGCACCCCGCAGGTGATCGAACAGATCAAGACACAATTGGGCCGGATCGTGCCGGTTCATGATGTTCATGATCTGACGGTCGAGGGCCCCTCGGTCGAGCGCGAACTCGCGATCATCAAAGTGGTCGGAGAAGGTGACAAACGGGTCGAGGCGCTGCGTCTTGCCGATATCTTCCGCGCCAATGTGGTCGACAGCACGCTGAATTCGTTCATTTTTGAGATCACCGGCGCACCCGACAAGATCGACGCCTTTGCCGATCTGATGCGCCCGCTGGGACTGATTGAAATTGCCCGCACCGGTGTTGCCGCCCTGCTGCGTGGCGATTGATTTTTCTTAAGCCCCGACCCTGCCTCCGAAAACTTCGGGCGGGGTCGATCTGAAATTGGTCGATTTCCACAGATGCTGGCAATCGAGTGGCTTTATGTGCGTTATTTTTACCATAACGCCCCTTCTCCTGAGAAAAACCTCAAACAAATTAAGATAAAGCCTATTGCTTTTGGCTTACGGCGCGTTAGCTTCGGCCCGCAACGCGATTTGGGGATGCGTTGTTTTGGTGATTTTTGTGATTTCTCAGTGCCTGCGGTGATCCGTAAGCCTGAACTTTTAACACGTGAAGCAATAAAGCGCCGGGGAAAAACATGGCCGATGACATTCGCAGCCCTGCTGAGCTTCGGGCTATGTTCGGCTCGAACCTAAGGCACCTTGCGCGCGACTACCCATCTGTCTCGGCCTTGTGCCGGAAGCTCGGCATCAATCGGACGCAGTTCAATCGCTACCTCGCAGGCGAGAGCTTCCCGCGCCCGGATGTTTTGGATCGGATTTGTCGGTTTTTTGATGTTGATGCAAGGATTGTCCTAAGCCCCTTAGGTGAAATTCCCGCTGTGACAGAACATCCTGCGAGTTCAATCCTGACACAGTTTCTGGGGTCCGGGTCTGAAGTTCGAGGACCAAAGAACTTTGCATCCGGTTTCTATGCGGTCGCCGAAAGCCAGCCCTCGGCACCACAAGTGACCTTGCTTTACGCCAAACGGCGACCTCAATGCACCTTGATACGGGGTTATACCCCCCGAGCCCATATGCCCGGCACATCACCACAAGCGCGCGAAATTCAAGGGATTGCAGCGACCACTGGCGATCATGTCTACATTCTGACCTCACAACGCGGTGGCCATAACAGTAAGATATACTTGCTGAATCAGAATGCCGAATTTTGGCGCGGAACGGTTATCAAACCCTCTGAACCGCATCAGCCACAGCCGGTTGTTCTGCGCCATCTCAAACAGAACGCTGAAACCGTGTTCCAAGCCGCGCGACGATCTGCAAAAACCGGTGGACCATCAGTCTAACCCTCGCGAAACGGCGCCTATGGCAGATCGATCAATCTGGTGCGTCGTCACTGCAAATTCCTCGGTACAAATGCCAACTTGCATGACCCAACAAAGGCAGCACGATCAACAGGCCCAAAAACCAGGGAAGCATCGCAACAAAGGTCAAAACCGCGATAAACAGCCCCCAAGCCAGCATCACGACTTTATTTTGTGAGACATATGTAAAGCTGGCGATCATGGCGGTGACAAAATCCAGCTCTCGATCCAGCAGCATCGGGATCGACAGAACCGAAATCATATAAAGCAGCGTTGCAAAAACCGCACCAACAGCCGTGCCGACAGCCAACATCATCACCCCGTTGGGGGTCAGAAAAACCTCCAACGAACTGGATATGTTCGTCATCGTCGAGAGCCCCATGAAAAGTGCAAATATCATGTGGCCCAAAAAGAACCAGAACAAAAACACCACAACGATGATGGCGCAGATCGAGGGCAATTGGCGGCGGCTTTGCTGCAGCACCACGCCAAACACGGCAGGCATATCAAGGGGTTCCCCCTGTTCTAACCGACGAGAGACCTCGTAGAGGCCGACAGCCGCAAACGGCCCGATCAGCGGAAAGCCGATCGCGGCCAGAACCAGCCAGAAACTTGTACCAGTTTGCACGGTGATCCAGGCCATGGCCCAACCGGCCAGAACATAAACCCCCGCGAAGATCAGACCGAACACCGGCGCGCGGCGCAGATCAGCCCAGGCCTGATGCAGTGCCTGCCGTATCATCACGCGGTTCACCGGGCGCAGGTTCGGTACACCAAAGGGTCTATCCATCTCAACTCCTCCTCGCCATGAGGCGTTACTGCAAGGCGGGCCGCCTTTGGGGCCACTCTGTTGCCGCATGATAGGCCGCGCCAATGGACAACAGGCGGGCATCCGACCCACGCGGCCCGAACAGTTGCAGCCCCATCGGCAATCCTTGCGCCCCAAAACCAGCTGGAACCGCCAGGCAGGGCAGACCGATCAGGCTGACGGGCACGGTCACATGCATCCAGCGGTGATACGTATCCATGGCCCGCCCAGAGATTTCGGTCGGATATGGCAGGTTGACATCAAAAGGCCAGACCTGCGCCGCCGGCAGGATCAGGGCATCGTAGTGGTCAAAAACCTCGACTGCCTTTCGGAACCAATCGGACCGTACCACGCTCGCCTGATGCACTTGCAACGCCGACAGTGCCAGACCTCGATCCAGCTCCCACTGCGCGCTGTCTTTTAGGGCATCGCGGTTCTGGGACAACGGCTCCAGACCCGACGCAACAGACCAAGATCGCAACGTGATCCAACTGTCCCACATGGCTTCCGCATCAAAAGGCGGCGGTATACGCTCGATATGGGCCCCCAACTGCCCGAACACACCCAAAGCCGTTTCGCAAAGGTCCAGGACCCCCGCGTCCATCGGAAAGGCGCCTCCCCAATCCGCCAGCCAGCCAATACGCATCCCCGTCAAATCCAGGGGCTCAACCGGCGACACAGACCTATGGGGCGCGTTCAAGGGCAATCGCGGATCAGACCCCGCGATCACATCCAGCGACAGGCCAATATCCTCGGGGCTGCGCGCCATTGGTCCAAGCGTCGACAACTGGTGCAGAAAGCTGTCCCCAACCGGGTCTGAAGGCACAAGGCCCCAACTGGGCCGAAACCCGTAGACGTTGTTCCAGGCGGCCGGGTTGCGCAAGCTGCCCATCATGTCCGATCCATCGGCCAGAGTCACCATCCCGGTCGCCAAGGCCACCGCCGCCCCGCCCGAAGACCCACCGCAGGTCCGTGCGGCGTCGTATGGATTGCGCGTCGCCCCGTAGACCGGATTGAACGTATGTGATCCCAACCCAAACTCGGGCGTGTTGGTCTTGCCAATCAGGATCGCGCCTGCCGCCCGCATCCGCGCCGCGATCAGATCATCTGTTTCGGGCACAAACCCATCAAACAGAGGTGACCCCTGAGATGAGACTACACCCGCCACATTCACTAGATCCTTTACCGCCACTGGCACCCCATGTAGTGCCCCGCGTATTGGCCCGGTATCCATCGCACGGGCCTCGGCCAACAGCGCCTCTTCATTCCGTATCGCCACGATGGCGTTTACCACGCCGTTGACCTGCCCGATCCGCTCCAGCGTCGCGCGCATCACGCCTTCCGCAGATACCCGCCGCTCCGATAAGTCCGCGATCAGCATCCGCGCAGAATATTCTGTGATGTCCATTTAGGCTCCAGCGGCAGGGGTCGTGAATGTCACATCCAGCCTAGCCGGGCCACCAGATCATTAAAACCCACTGTTTCAATACATCTTTTCGGCCCGCGGACACGCACACCGGATCCACTTCATCTGGCCAAAAAATAAACCGGGGGAGCCGCGGCCTGCCGCGGCGGGGGCAGAGCCCCCTGCCGACTTACTCGCCTTGCGCCTCGGACCGGCTCTTGCCCGCCACGTTCAACGCCAGCGTCGCCGCCATGAACCCATCCAGATCCCCGTCCAACACCCCTTTGGTGTCCGAGGTCTCATGGTTTGTCCGCAGGTCTTTCACCATCTGATAGGGCTGCAACACGTAAGATCGGATCTGGTTGCCCCAGCCCGCATCACCTTTCGCCTCATGCGCGGCGTTGATGTCGGCGTTCCGGCGATCCAGCTCTTGCTGATAAAGCCGCGATTTCAGCGCCTTCATGGCGATATCGCGGTTCTGGTGCTGGGATTTCTCGGACGAGGTCACAACAATCCCGGTGGGAATATGCGTGATCCGCACTGCCGAATCCGTGGTGTTTACATGCTGACCACCCGCACCGGATGACCGGTAAGTATCGATCCGAATATCCGACGGATTAACCTCAATCTCGATATTGTCATCCACGACCGGATAGACCCAGACCGAACTGAAAGACGTATGCCGTTTTGCCGCCGAATCGAACGGAGAAATTCGCACCAGTCGGTGCACGCCGCTTTCCGATTTCAGCCAACCATAAGCATTATGACCGGTGATTTTATACGCCGCAGACTTAATTCCAGCCTCTTCACCCGCCGTCTCCGATTGCAGCTCTACAGTATAGCCCTTTTTCTCTGCCCAGCGCACATACATGCGCGCCAGCATCGAGGCCCAGTCGCAGCTTTCCGTGCCACCCGCACCTGAATTGATCTCAAGAAAAGTGTCGTTGCCGTCAGCCTCGCCATCCAACAGCGCTTCAAGCTCTTTCTTAGCAGCCTTCGAGCCCAGCTTGACGATGGCTTCTTCGGCGTCCTGAACAACCTCTTCGTCTTCTTCCATCTCGCCCAGTTCGATCAGCTCAATATTGTCGCTAAGGTCAGTTTTGATGGATTCGTATGTCTCAATAGCGTCGACCAGCATCTGCCGCTCGCGCATCAGCTTTTGCGCGTTTTCAGGGCTGTCCCACAGGTTGGGGTCCTCGACCCGCGCATTGAACTCCTCAAGCCGATGCGGCGCGGTTTCATAGTCCATGCGCTGCGCCAACAGCTCCAGCGACTTTTCGATTTCCGCCACGATATTTTGGGTTTCGGCGCGCATGGTGTTGTCCCAACTTGCTCAATCAGGCCTGCGTGATAGCAAGAGGTGGAGGCCACCACAAGACAGGCGCATCGGGAATGCAGAACCCACCACAAGAGATTCTGGATCAATGGCAGCTGACTTTGATCACGCCGGTTGCGGAAACCGGCGCGGCCCGTGTTTGGAAGGTTCTGGATCCTGATGATACCGCGGCTGCGCTCAAGCTCTATCGCCGCTTAGATCGTGGGAACGAAACACCGGGAACCAAAGTCCTAAATGCCTGGCAGGACCGAGGAGCCGTCAGGATTCTGAAAGAGACCGAGATGGCTATTCTGATGGAATGGCTTGAAGGCCCGACACTCGGAGACATCGCACGGCGGGGAAATGTAGATCGCGCCTTGATCACTCTGGCAGAGACGGCCAAGCGCCTGCATGCCAAGCCCACCCCACAGATCGCGGGGCTACCCGCACTATCAGAAGTGATCCACCCCCTTTTCGAATGCCAATTCGCCCCCTCCTGTCCCGTCGATCTGGTTCGGGATATGCAACAGGCCATTGGGTTGGCGCGAAGCCTATTGGACAGTCAGACAGCGATGACCCCGCTGCACGGCGATCTGCACCCCGACAATGTCATCCTCAGCAGCGCGGGTCCACGTGTCATCGACGCCAAAGGCTATCTGGGCGATCTTGCCTTTGAATTGGCCAACACAATCCGGCATCCCAAGGGTATGCCAGAGCTCGTGCGCCAACCGGATCACATGAACAAATGTCTTTCGCTCTACGCAGATACTCTTGGCGTTGACCGAAAGCGCCTGGCCCAATGGGCCGCCGCCAAATGCGCGTTGTCGATCTACTGGAGGGCAAAAGGCTCCCTTGCACAAGACAAAGAGGCCGATTTGTTGCGCTTGCTGCTTAACGCAGCAAATCAGTAAAGACCGCCCGTGCTCAAATCGCCTTGCGAGGCTTTTGGGCCGACGGTGACCGTTTCACCTGTTGAAGTTTGCACCTGTACACCTGCGCGCTGAACCTCTTCGAACAGCGGCAAATCTGATCCGATGGCAAAGCCGCCATCATAAATCCGGTCGATAAAGCCATCGACACCATCGCGGAAGTATTCAGCCACGACATAATCGCCAGTCGCCTCTGCGGGCAGACGCGCGCCGCTGAACCGGTCAATCTTGATAAAGTGACCACCGGGCGGCACGTCGAACGGGCCCCCGCCATATTTCTCAACCGCTTTTTCCATGAAGCTCTGGAACACCGGGCCGCACATGGTGCCACCATAGGCCCCCCGGCCCATCGGGCGCGGACGGTCATAGCCGATATAGCAGCCCGCCACGATGTTCGAGGTAAAGCCGATGAACCAGGCGTCTTTCGAGTCGTTGGTCGTTCCGGTCTTACCCGCGGTCGGCACCGGCAGGTTAACGAAACGCGAAGCGGTGCCCCTGTCCACAACGCCCTTCATCATCGAGGTTAGCTGATACGCCGTAATCGCATCCATCACCTGCGAGCGGTTGGTCTCAATCGTGGGCGATTCATCCGGCTCCAGCCAGCTGGAGTTACAATCCAGACATTGCCGATCATCATGGCGATAGATCGTCTTGCCGAACCGGTCCTGAATGCGGTCAACCAGCGTGGGCTCTACCCGTTCACCGCCATTTGCGAACATCGCGTAAGCCGCAACCATCTTGTAGAGCGTCGTCTCTTCGGACCCCAGCGAGCTGGCAAGGAAAGCGCCCATCCGGTCATAGACGCCGAAACGCTCGGCGTAACCGGCAACGACGGGCATCGTCACTTCTTGCGCCAAACGGATGGTCATCAGATTTCGGGATTGTTCGATCCCGGTGCGCAGCGGCGTCGGGCCGTAGAATTTGTTCGACGAGTTCTTGGGCCGCCACAGGCCCTGCGGCGTGTTCACTTCGATCGGCGCGTCCACAACGATGGTTGCTGGGCTATAGCCGCTGTCCAATGCGGCGGCATAGACGAACGGTTTGAAGCTTGATCCCGGCTGGCGCTGCGCCTGCGTGGCACGATTAAACACCGTGTCCTGATACGAGAACCCGCCCTGCATCGCCAGAACGCGGCCTGAATTCACGTCCATCGCAACAAAGCCGCCCTGCACTTCTGGCACCTGACGGGCGGACCACTGCCCCTCTTCCTCGGCCATCACAAGGATCACATCGCCGCGTTTGAAATTGTCGAAGAAATTGCCCTGCATCCACTTGATGTCAGAACGCGGGATGATGCCGTCGGACGGACCATCCTCGATCCCGACGGTCAATTGCTGCTCGGCCACGTCCAGCACCACAGCCGGATACCATTTGGTCGGCAGCACCACATCGCGCGGGATTTCCATCAGAGACAGCGCATCGCGCCATTGTGCCTCATCCGCCAGCGCGTCCTCGGCAATCACCTCACCGGTTCCGCGCCACTTGCCACGAGACAGGTCATATTTCTGCAATGCGGTGCGCAGGGCTTTGGCGGCCTCGACCTGCATTTCCTCATCAACCGAGGCACGGACGGTGAAACCACCAGTAAAGAATTCACCCTCACCAAAATCTTCGCTCAACTGACGGCGGATTTCATCGGTGAAATAGTCGCGCGGTGGCAGCGCGGTGCGGAAGCTTTCGAAATCGCCGTTCTGCACCGACCGCAGCGGCATCTCGACTTCGGTCTCATAAGTCGCCTGATCGATATAGCCGTTCTGGTTCATCTCACGCAGCACATAGTTGCGGCGTGCAAGCAGGCGTTCCTTTTGCCGAACCGGGTGATAATCGGATGGCGCCTTGGGCATCGAGGCCAATGTCGCGGCTTCGTGCGGGGCCAGTTCCTGCAAGGTCTTGTTAAAGTAGGTCTGGGCGGCAGCGGTTACACCATAAGAGTTCTGACCCAGGAAAATCTCGTTCATATAGAGTTCGAGGATTTGTTCTTTGTCCAAGGTATCCTCAAGCCGGGTGGCGAGAATGATCTCTTTGATCTTTCGCTCGGCCCGGCGGTCGCCCGACAACAGGAAGTTCTTCATCACCTGCTGCGTAATGGTCGAGGCCCCGCGCACGGTTTCACCCTTTGACCGGATTGCCTCAACGCCCGCTGCGATGATCCCACGCGGGTCATAGCCCTGATGGCTGTAGAAATTCTTGTCCTCGGCCGAGATAAAGGCCTGTTTCACCAGATCGGGGATTTCCTCGGACGGGGTGAACAGACGACGTTCCTGTGCGAATTCGTCGATCAGCTGACCCTTGCCCGAATAGATGCGGCTGATCGTTGGCGGTTTGTATTGGGCCAGCGATTCATGGCTGGGCAGATCGCGGCCATACATCCAGAACACGGCACCGATTACCAGCGCCGCCATAAAGATACCCAAAGTCACGAGGCTGAAAATCGCCCCGAAAATCGAAAGAACAAACCGGATCACGTTACTGCCTTTTTCTCGCGCTGCCGCCTATATAGGGGCGCACCGCCCAAGGGTCAAAACCACAGGCGTATTCTAGCCGTTTTGCGGCCTCAGGTCACTGTCCAATCAGGGACCGCCTGATCACATCCTGCTGGTTCCAGTCCTCAAGCCCCTGATAAATCCCAAAGGCCATCTTGGCGCGCCAATCGGGGTTCTTGATGTTTTCCAGGTCTCGGGGGCTGGACAGAAACCCCAATTCAACCAGAACCGACGGTATGTCCGCCGCCTTGAGCACCGAAAAGGACGCGGTACGCAACGGCTTGCGATTCATCGGCCCGCCCTGCTGCGCCATACCATTGACCAAGGCCTGCGCCAGCGCGTCTGTGCGGGGCTCTGTCTCTTGCCGAGCCAGATCCAGCAGGACGTCCGTGACCTCATCATCCGCACCTTTAAGATCGACGCCCGCCAGCAAATCCGCGCGATCGTGACGTTCGGCCAGCTTTGCACTGGCCACGTCCGAAGCCTCATCCGACAGGGTATAAACCGCCGCGCCATGCGCCTGCCCCTCGGACAGCGAATCCGCATGCAGCGAGATGAACACATCTGCGCCCGCCCGATGGGCCAGCGCGATGCGACGTTCCAGCGAAACAAACTGATCGTCAACGCGGGTCATCACCACCTCATACCCGCCTGAACGCAAAAGCATTTCCCGTAGTTCGCGCGCAAAGGTCAGCATCATGTTCTTCTCGGTGATCCCCCCAACCTCAGCCCCCGGATCGATACCGCCATGACCGGGGTCCAGCATCACGCGCAAGGGACCATCGGACTTGCGAGGAGTCGCCTGACCGGTCAGCGAAGGCTCGGGAAGATCCCAACCGGGATTCTTGGGCTCACCTGCCGAGGCGTTGAACACGTCGAAATCAACGCCCTTGAGGTTTAGCGTCAGCAAGGCCGTGCCAGCATTCGGATTGATCTGCATCTCGGCGGTGTCCACAGCCATCGGTGCGCCAAGTTCCAGCACCAATCGAGACCAGCCAGGAACATAAGCGCCAAACCGAACGCCGCTGATCAGCTCGGATTGCAGGAAGTCTGAACTGTTCAGGCCACTCCAGTCGACCTCTTGGAAATCCATCACCATCCGGTAGGGATCGCGCAGGGTGAAGATGCGGTACGGCACCCCCTGGCTAAGGCCAAGATCGACCTGCACACCGGTGCGTCCCGTGTCGACAATGCGGCTTTGATCCGGCTGAATGCGTGCAAGGGCGCTGAAATCCTGCGCGACAGCAGCACAAGACAGCGCCCAGATCAGCGCGATACAATAGAAAATCCTGCTCATGGCCTCAAGTTATCCCGAGATCGTTTGGCGGGCAGCCTATACCAATCCGCAACTTTTGTGAACGGGTCAGGCGCGCTGATCCAGCCCGTGACGTTCCGACATGAAAGCCCGCAGTCGCTTCAATCCCTCTTCGATATCGGCCGTGGCGCGCGCGTAAGAGAACCGCAGGGTCGTGTGTCCACGCACTGGGTCGAAATCCAGCCCCGGCGTGACTGCAACGCCCGCTTTATCCAGAATCTCGGCCGCAAAGGCGCGACTGTCATCGGTCAGATCCGAGACATCGGCATAGACGTAAAACGCCCCATCAGGCGGGGCGATATTGGTGAAGCCAGCCCTGGGCAGCCCGTCCAGCATCAACGCGCGGTTCTGGCGATAGACATCCAGATTGGCTTGCAGCTCATCCTCGCATTCCATCGCAGCCAAGGCTGCCACCTGACTGGCATGGGGCGCGCAGATGAACATGTTCTGGGCAATGCGTTCGACCACGCGCACCTGATCTTCGGGCACCACCATCCAACCAACCCGCCAGCCGGTCATCGAGAAATACTTGGAAAATGAGTTGATCACATAGCATTCATCCGTCAGTTCCAATGCGGTGACGGCTTTGGCCTCATATTCCAGCCCGTGGTAGATTTCATCGCTGATGAAGGACGCGCCCTGCCCGCGCGCTGCATCGATCAGCGCGCCCATGGCTGCGCGATTCAACATGGTACCGGTCGGATTGGCGGGTGAAGCCACCATCAGACCCTGCAGGTCCAGCCCTGCGAAATCGGATGGCACAGGCTGCAATCGGTTCTCGGGCGCGGTTGGCAGATCAACGGGAACCAAGCCCAGCGCTTTCAGAATCTGTCGGTAAGACGGATAGCCCGGCGCACCGATACCCACACGATCGCCGCTGTCGAACAGCGCCGTGAAAGCCAGCAGAAACCCGCCCGACGACCCAGGCGTAATCACCACCCGTTCAGGGTTCAGATCGACATTGTACCAATCGCCATACATCTGCGCGATGCGCTGGCGCAGCGCGGGCAGGCCCAAAGCCACCGTATAGCCCAACGGGCCCTGCTGCATCGCGTGGGCCAAAGCCTCGGTCGCGCCTTTCGGGGCGCCGGTTCCGGGCTGGCCGACTTCCATATGAATGATGTGACGTCCGGCCTCTTCCGCCCGACGCGCGGCCTCCATCACGTCCATCACAATAAACGGATCGACCCCGGATCGGGTTGAGTTTCTCATGCCCATCTCCCATGTTGCAGCCATGGCTTTTGAACGCGTATCCCGGCTGGCGTCAATCCCGGCCCTGATACTGGCGGCTGTCCTGTGGCTGACGGCGGCGGTGCAGAGCCATGCGCAAAGCCTGATCCGCGACCCCGATATCGAATACGGCCTGCGAGAACTGGCCTTTCCCGTGCTCCGCGCAGCCGGGCTGAACACCAACCGGGTTCGAATCCTGGTGGTCAATGACAGCACGTTTAACGCCTTTGTGATCGACTATAACGCGATCTACTTGAACTATGGCCTGATCCTGGGCGTCGACAGCCCCGAAATGCTGCAGGCGGTGATCGCACACGAAGCCGCGCATATCGCCAACGGGCATCTGGCGCGGCGTTCAGAGAATCTGCGTGCGGCGAACCGCAATGCAGGCCTTGGCACCGCATTGGCGCTGATCGCAGCTGCGGCGGGCGGCGGAGAAGCCGCCGCCGGGATTGCCGCGGGTGTACAGGGCTCTGCGCTGCGTAGCTTTCTGGGGCATACACGGGCCGAAGAGGCCTCGGCCGACCGCAGCGCAGCCAGCTACTTGCGATGGGCCGGTATCTCTCCCAGCGGGATGGTCACGCTTCACCGCAAATTCGCTGGGCAGGAACTGCTGAGCACGGTAAATCAGGACCCCTATATGCGGTCGCATCCGACCAGCCGCGAACGCCTGCGCGCCGCCGAAGCGTTTCTGGAGGAATTCGGCGACAGGGCCCAGCCTAACGCAAATGCCGACTACTGGTTTGCGCGTGTCAAAGGCAAGCTGTCGGCCTTTTTGCGCACCCCGTCCTGGACCCTGCGCCGCGCCAAAGAAGAGACCGATCGCGACATCCGCATGATGCGAGAAGCCTCGGCCCACCACCAAAACCGCAATCTGGCCAGTGCGCGCGCCGCGATTGACGAGGCGCTGGCCATCCGCCCGGACGATCCGTTCTACTATGAGCTCAAAGGTCAAATCCTGTTGGAAAACAGACAACTGGCTGAGGCAGTTCAAGCATATGGTCAAGCGGTTGAAATGGCACCGAATGACTCATTGATCCTGGCAGGCTATGGGCGTGCCCTTTTGGCGCAAGGCAAAACCAAAGACGCCCTGCACGTGCTTGAGAAGGCACGCGCCCGCGATTTTCGCAATGCCCGCCTGATGCGGGATTTGGGACTGGCCTACGCACAGGTCGGCAACAATGGGATGGCCTCGGCCGTCACCGCTGAACGATATGCCCTACAAGGCCGGCTGGCAGATGCAGGGATCCACGCAAGGCGCGCAGTCGGGCAATTGCCCGAAGGATCTCCGGGTTGGCAAAGGGCACAGGATGTGTTGATTGCGTCGGAACGCGCAAAGAAGAACTCAAAAAGGAAACGGAAATGATCCTCAGACATGCAGCCCCCGCCCTTCTGGGGCTTTCCCTGATTGCAGGCCCAGTACAAGCACTGGACCTGAACGCCATGAGCGATGCGGAACGCGCCGAATTTGGTGCGCAGGTGCGCGAATACCTTCTGGAAAACCCCGAGGTTATTCTGGAAGCGATCAATATTCTGGAACAGCGCAACGCCGCGGCCGAAGCCGCCGCAGACAAGGATCTGGTCGCCGCAAACGTGGATGAGTTGTTCGATGACGGCTACAGCTGGGTCGGCGGCAACCCGGATGGCGATATCACCCTAGTCGAATTCATGGACTATCGCTGTGGCTATTGCCGCCGCGCGGTTCCTGAGGTCGCGCAATTGCTGGAAGCCGACGGAAACATCCGTTTGGTGATCAAGGAATTCCCGATCCTTGGCGATGCCTCGGTACTATCGTCGCGCTTTGCAGTGGCCACCAAACATGTGGCCGGGGATGATGCGTATAAGCAGGTGCATGACGCCCTGCTGGAGTTCACCGGAGAACCCAGCGAAGTCACCCTGCGCCGCATCTCGGACGGTCTGGGCCTTGACAGCGACGCCATCATCGCCGCGATGGAAAGCGAGCAGGTCACCGATGAGATTACCCGCACTCGCGCGCTGGCGCAACGGATGCAGATCTCGGGCACACCGTCCTTTGTTCTGGGCACCGAGATGCTGCGCGGCTTCCTGCCTGCGGATCAAATGCAGCAGATTGCGGACGGGGTACGCGCGGATCGGGGCTGAGTTTTAAGGGGCGGCTTGACCGCTCCTTCCAGTGCCTTAGGTTCGCGAATTGCAGATTTGAGTATTTATTGGACGATACGCGCAAACATAGATACGGCACTAATCGCTCTGCTTAATCCAAGTAATGAGGCACCGAATGCTCACACAGGCCCCTGATAAGCTGGTGCAAGTCATATCTCGGTTTCTAGAGATCGACCCTCAATTGCTATCCGAGAGCACATCTCTTTTTCATGAACATGGTGTTGCAGGAGACGATGGGGTGGAGCTACTGGAGTTAACTGAAGCTGAGTTCAAAGTTGATATGAGCGGCGTGGACAGCACTAAGTATTTTGGAACCGAGGCAGCACTGTTGAATCCGTTTTATTTCCTCTGTTGCTTACTAAGGGGAAGAAAGCTGGATCATGGAATAGTCCGATTGGAGATTTCAGACCTAAGGCGCTCGGTCGAAACCGGTGTTTGGCAAGAGCCCGAGAAGGCTAAAGCCTAACAAAACCCACGCTTAGTCCAGCTCTTACTCCGCTGCCTCAGCCGAGGCGTCCAGTTCCGCCGCTTTCTTTTCGACCTCTTCCACGATGTGATCGATCATCTGGTCGTTTGACATCTTGTGGCTGGCTTTGCCCGCCAGATAGACCATGCCAGACCCGGCCCCGCCGCCGGTAAAGCCCACATCGGTCATCAACGCCTCACCCGGGCCATTGACGACGCAGCCGATGATCGACAGGGACATTGGCGTCTTGATGTGTTCCAGCCGTTGCTCCAGCGCCTCAACCGTCTTGATCACGTCAAACCCCTGACGCGCGCAGGAAGGACATGAGATAATGTTCACGCCCCTATGGCGCAGGCCCAGAGATTTCAGGATCTCGTAACCCACCTTGACCTCTTCAACCGGATCGGCAGACAGGCTGACGCGGATTGTGTCGCCAATACCCATCCACAGCAGGTTGCCCAGACCGATGGCCGATTTGATGGTGCCACTGACCAGCCCGCCGGCCTCGGTAATGCCCAGATGGATCGGCGCGTCTGTGGCCTCGGCAATGCCTTGATAGGCGGCAGCCGACAGGAACACGTCGCTGGCCTTCACGCTGATCTTGAATTCGTGGAAATCATTGTCCTGCAAAATGCGGATATGCTCCAGCCCGCTTTCAACCATCGCTTCGGGACAGGGCTCGGCGTATTTCTCAAGCAGGTGCTTTTCCAGACTGCCCGCATTCACACCAATCCGGATTGAACAATTGTGGTCGCGCGCGGCCTGGATGACCTCTTTGACGCGCTGCTCATTGCCGATATTGCCCGGATTGATCCGCAGGCAGGCCGCGCCCGCCTCTGCCGCCTCGATCCCACGGCGGTAGTGAAAGTGGATATCCGCCACAATTGGCACAGGGCTTTCGCGCACGATCTCTTTCAGAGCTTTTGACGATGCCTCGTCCGGCACCGACACGCGCACAATATCGGCGCCTGCCTCGGCCGCCGTCTGAACCTGCGCCACCGTCGCCGCCACATCCGTGGTCAACGTGTTGGTCATGGTTTGAACTGCAATAGGGGCATCGCCACCGACCGGCACGTTCCCCACCATGATCTGACGAGACTTACGACGATAGATGTTCCGCCAGGGGCGTACATGATTGAGGGACATAGGGACCCGTCCGCATCTGCCTGAGTTGCGTCTCTAGATAGTCCGCCAACAGGGGTACCGCAATGCCTAGATCACTCAGAGGGCTGTTCTGCCACGTCTGTCTGCAGCTCAGCGACCAACTGCTTAAGGGCGCTGTTCTGTTCCGCCTCAAGATCGGCCACGGCATAGGCGTCGGACACGGCGTCCTTGGACAGAACCACACCCTTGGCAACAGTGCCTGGGGCACCTGCCGGGCCAAAATGCTGGCCGTCCATCGAGAAATACACCGAACCAGACGCCCCGGCCCGCAGTTGCGGCGGTTCTTCGGTCAATGGAACCTCGAACACGTTGCCCTGTTCGACCGTGCCCAGCGTGCCTTCGAAGATAACGCTGCCATCTGCGGCCGTAACGCGCATCCAAGCTGGATCAACGGCCACGATTTTCAGAGTTGTGTCGATCTGTTCAACAACCTGCGGCAAGCTTGGGCGTTCAACGGTATGAATGTCTGCCACGACAACTTCGGGCAATTCCGGTGGACGGAAGGTTCCCACATCACGCGGGTCGAGCGTTGATATAGGCGCATCGCGCGCGACTAGAACAGGGACATCCAGCGCTTGCGGGCGATACAGACGGTCCAGCGCTTCGGTGTTGGCCGCCGCTGTCTCGACTTCGGCTGTATTGGTCCGTGCCGCATCCAAAGGATCCAGATCTGACAAAACAACCGGGGCCTGTTCAACCGGGCTGACCTGCACCTGTTGAATCTTGTTCAAAACAGACCAGCCGCCATAGCCGATGCCGGCAATCACAGCCAACAGCACCAAAGACGAGCCAATCGCGCGCGGTTCAATCTGGCTGACCAGAGATTCCTTGCCCGGAATATAAGGGGTGTTTGGCGAAATGAACGGGTCGCGTCCCATCGGACCGCGCGACAGCACATCACCAGAAGGCTTGCGTACAACTGAGGCCTCAGCCGACATCCCATGCGCGACTTCAAAACCGCTTTCTTCGCAGAAGCTGGCAAAAGTCTCATCCGGGTTCATGCCAAGATAGCGAGCGTAGGAACGCACATACCCGGCGATGAAGCCGGGTGTATCAAACGCGTCAGGATCGGCGTTTTCGATAGCAGCGATGTAGTTGGCCTTAATCCGGAGCTCTCGCTGCACATCCAGAAGCGACTTGCCCATGGTGGCGCGCTCACCGCGCATCTGGTCACCCAGACGCACTTCGTAGTCGTCAAAACCCTTTGGTCTGAACTCCACGCCTTCTTCAGATTCGCGCTGTGATCTGCGCCCAATCATGCCTGCCGCCCCATTCTGCCTGTCACGCGTTTTGCGCTAACGCCGAATCGTCTCCCATAGACGATTCGTCCGCTTCTTTTGTTAGCGTAAGCTTAACACGTGGCAAATAAGTTGCACACTTTAGCGTAAGGTTATCCGGCAAGTTCGGCGCGATTTAGCGCACAATGTGACCAAAGTTCGTCCATCGCCTGAACCAAGCGGTTCATTTCGCCCGGTCCATGCACCGGAGACGGCGTAAACCGCAACCGCTCGGTCCCGCGCGGAACGGTCGGGAAGTTGATCGGTTGCACATAAATGCCATAGTCATCCAGCAACCGGTCGCTCAGAATTTTCGTATGGACCGGGTTGCCCACGATCACGGGCACAATATGGCTGCCATGATCAATCAGCGGCAGCCCCATCCCCTTTAGACGCAGTTTGAGGATCTTGGCCTGGGTCTGATGCTGCTCGCGCAGCTCGGGCGCCGTTTTCAGATAGGCCACCGAGGCAGCAGCCCCCGCGGCAACTGCAGGCGGTAGTGACGTGGTAAAGATGAAACCCGGTGCATAAGAGCGCACCGCATCACACATCTTTTCGCTGGCGGCGATATAGCCGCCCATCACGCCATAGGCCTTGGCCAGCGTGCCGTTGATAATGTCGATGCGATGGGCCAGACGATCCCGCTCGGTCACGCCACCGCCACGTGGGCCATACATGCCAACCGCATGCACCTCATCAATGTAAGTGAGCGCACCGAATTCATCGGCCAGATCGCAAATCTGTTCGATGGGTCCAAAATCTCCATCCATGGAATAGACCGATTCAAACGCGATCAGTTTGGGTGATTTGGGATCGTCGGCTTCCAGCAACTCACGCAGATGTTCCACATCATTGTGGCGGAAGATGCGCTTAGACCCACCGTTGCGGCGCACGCCTTCGATCATCGAGGCATGGTTCAGCGCGTCGGAATAAATAATGAGGCCCGGGAATAGCTTTGGCAGTGTGCTGAGCGTTGCATCATTCGCAATATAGGCACTGGTGAACAGCAGAGCCGCTTCTTTGCCATGCAGATCGGCAAGCTCGGCCTCAAGCCGCTTGTGATAAACGGTGGTTCCCGAGATATTGCGGGTGCCGCCTGAACCTGCGCCAGCAGCATCGACGGCTTCGTGCATTGCATCCAAAACCACCGCATTCTGCCCCATGCCCAGATAGTCATTGCCACACCAGACAGTGATATCCTGCGTCGACCCATCCGCACGCGTCCGCACCGCATGGGGGAAGTGTCCCTTGCGGCGTTCGATGTCGATGAAAGTCCGGTAACGTCCTTCGTCGTGCAGCCTGGCAATCGCTTTATCGAGCTGAGCAGTATAGTCCAAAGGACCCTCCTTGGCCGCCCGGTGAACGGTCAGAGAACCGGGCATATTCTTTCCAGCGTCACAGCTTGCACTGTTTGGGACGCGTTTGCATTCACCTGTTATCCGGCCTATCGCCAACGGGTAAACCCAACTTTGATTTGCATCAAATACAGCCTTGTTCCCGCCCCGACAAGTAAAGTTGCGGATATCTGGCGCGAGGAAACGACGCAGGCGAAAGTCGATGTTTTAAATAAGTTCCAATACAATACTCAGTTTACTAACTCCGCCGACTGGACCTTAGCGATAACGCTGATAGGTTTCGGCCAACACAGTCTACCACAAAGGAATCCTTCATGTCTTTAGACCCTGTCCTCAGTCGGATTGACGATGACCTGAAAAGCGCGATCGACCGTTTGATGGAGCTGCTGCGCATCCCGTCGATCTCAACCGATCCTGCCTACAAGGAACAGGTTGATCAGGCCGCCGATTGGTTGGTCGGGGATTTGCAAAGCATTGGTATTCAGGCCGAAAAACGCGAAACACCAGGCCATCCGATGGTTGTGGGCCATGTGGGCGAAGGCCAAGACGGACCCCATGTTTTGTTCTATGGCCACTACGACGTGCAGCCTGTCGATCCGCTGAACCTGTGGAATCGTGATCCGTTTGATCCGGCAATCGAGGATACCGAGCATGGGCAGGTCATTCGCGGGCGCGGGTCCTCGGACGACAAGGGCCAGTTGATGACATTTGTAGAGGCCTGCCGCGCCTGGAAAGCGGTTCACGGCACCCTGCCTTGCCGCATCACGTTTTTCTTCGAGGGTGAAGAGGAATCCGGTTCACCCTCTCTGGTGCCGTTTCTGGAGGCCAACAAAGACGAATTGCGGGCCGATCTGGCGCTGGTCTGCGATACGTCGATGGTATCGCGGGGGGTACCGTCGATTGCTTCGCAGTTGCGCGGTATGCTCAAGGATGAGTTCACCATCGTCGGGCCGCGCATCGACTTGCATTCAGGCCACTATGGCGGCCCAGGCCTGAACCCTCTGCGTGAGCTTTCGAAAATTGTGGATTCATTCTACGACGATGAAACCGGCCGCGTTGCCGTGGAAGGCTTCTACGAAGGCGTCCACGAAGTGCCTGCCGAGCAGTTGCGCCAATGGCAAAATTGCGGGTTTGACGAAGCCGAGTATCTGAATTCGGTCGGCTACAGCCAGCCGCATGGGGAAAAGGGCTATTCCACACTTGAACAGCAATGGGCCCGGCCAACGCTCGAGGTGAACGGGCTCTGGGGTGGCTACAATGGTGCAGGGTCGAAAACGGTCATCCCATCCGAGGCGCATTGCAAGATAACCTGTCGCCTGGTTGGCGACATGGACCCGGACGCGCTGCGTGACAAAATCCGCAAACATGTGGAAGATCGCCTGTCACCAGATGCCAAAGTCGTATGGGACAACGACCTAGAAGGATCGCCAGCCTCGGTCATGAATCTGAACCGACCTGAATTCGAAGCAGCGCTCGGTGCGCTATCTGACGAATGGGGCCGCGAGGCGGTCTTTACCGGCATGGGCGGCTCTATCCCCGTTGTCGGTTACTTCAACACCGTGCTTGGGCTGGATTCCATGCTGGTGGGTTACGCCAATGACGATGACGCCATCCACTCGCCCAACGAAAAGTATGACGTCAAAAGCTTCCACAAGGGCATCCGTTCTTGGGCCCGCATTCTAGACGCTTTGAATAAGTAAGTCTTTTGCGAGGCTCTGCCTCGCGCTCCGAGGTATTTGGGAACAGAAGAAGTTCGGATGCCCTGCTTCTTCTGTTTGAAAATACCTCGGGGGGGGGTCGCGGCTTGCCGCGACGGGGGCAGGGCCCCCTACCCTTACATGTGGATTACGCGCCCATAAGCATCCAGCACGGCTTCGTGCATCATTTCTGACAGGGTTGGATGCGGGAAGACCGTGTTCATCAGGTCCTCTTCGGTGGTCTCCAACTGGCGGCCAACCACATAGCCCTGAATCAGTTCTGTCACTTCCGCACCTATCATGTGCGCACCCAAAAGCTCTCCGGTCTTGGCGTCAAAGACAGTTTTGATCAGACCTTCAGGCTCGCCCAGTGCGATGGCCTTGCCATTGCCGATGAAGGGGAAGCGACCGACCTTGATGTCATAGCCAAGTTCCTTTGCCTTGGCTTCGCTGTACCCGACCGAGGCGACCTGCGGTTGGCAATACGTACATCCTGCGATGCTTTCGGGCTTGACCGGGTGCGCGTGTTTCCCGGCAATCAGGTCCGCGACCATAACGCCTTCGTGGCTTGCCTTATGCGCCAGCCAGGGGGCGCCTGCGATATCACCAATGGCATAGAGCCCATCGACGCCGGTA
The DNA here is from genome assembly GCF_056533095.1 of Ruegeria sp. H3. Taxonomy (NCBI): domain Bacteria; kingdom Pseudomonadati; phylum Pseudomonadota; class Alphaproteobacteria; order Rhodobacterales; family Roseobacteraceae; genus Ruegeria; species Ruegeria sp. H3. The sequence goes on from NZ_JBQFOD010000002.1 coordinate 309,815, forward strand.
CGGCAATATTCATCCGTGACTACATGGGTCCGGTCGATTTTCACGCCCAGAGCCTCAAGCCCCAGATTTTCGACATTGCCGACGATGCCGACAGCGGAAATCACGGTATCGAAGTCGTGTTTTTCGATTTTGCCCTTCACCTCGATATGTGCCGTAACCTTGCCTTTGGCGCGATCCAGTTGTTTGACCATCGCCTTTTCCATGATGGTCATGCCTTGTTTGGTAAAGGCCTTTTTGGCAAACGCACTGATCTCGGCGTCTTCGACGGGCAGTACGCGGTCCATGACTTCGACAACGGTCGTATCCGCGCCCAGCGTGTTATAGAAACTGGCGAATTCGATCCCGATGGCACCCGAGCCGATGACGAGCAGCTTCTTCGGCATCCGCGGCGGTTGCAGCGCGTGTTTATATGTCCAAACCAGATCGCCGTCAGCTTCCAGCCCCGGCAATTCACGTGCCCGCGCGCCGGTGGCCAGAACGATATTCTTGGCGGTCAGTTCTTCGGTGCCTTTGTCTGTTTTGACCGAAACCTTGCCTTTGGCCGGGATTGTCGCCTCGCCCATCACCACGGTCACTTTGTTCTTCTTCAGCAGGTGTCCGATGCCACCCGAAAGCTGCCCTGCTACACCGCGTGAGCGTTTGACGACCGCGTCCAGATCATATCCGACCTTGTCCGCCTTCAGGCCGAAATCCTTGGCGCGCTCCATCAGGTGGAACACCTCGGAAGAGCGCAGCAGTGCCTTGGTTGGGATACAGCCCCAATTCAGGCAGATCCCGCCCAGATGCTCTCGTTCAACCACACAGGTTTTTAACCCCAATTGCGCGGCGCGGATTGCAGCGACATAGCCCCCCGGACCAGCCCCGATAACGATCAGATCAAAAGATTGTGCAGCCATGTGTCCCTCTCGGCGCAGGTCGAACGAAATTTAGTTTACCATTAAACTACTTTTAAGAGCGCATCAACACAGCACATCCGCGACAAAAGCGACGCGAGGAACCAGCAGCGAAAAGGCGCTGTTTTCAGCCTATACCCGGGACTGCCCAAAGGCTAGAACAGAAGAGCCTTAGGCGATTTCATAGTCTCAACCCCAGTTTATTCGAAAGGCTTACCATGGCCAAAACATTGAAAGATCTTTTGCTTGCGCTGCTCAATGCCACCCTGATCCTGGTGGCCCTTTGCCTATTTCTTGGCTGGAAACTAGCGTCGAGTGTGGAGGGTATCTCGGCCAATTTTTCGGATGTCATTCAAGTCGTTGCCCCCCTGCGCGACGAAGCCAAGGGCATTCGCGGAGAGCTGACTGCCCTGCGCAGCGAACTGGCAGCGCTGCCAACCGATGGTAGCGCTTTGGATACGGCCACCGCGCAGCGTATTTCCAAGACGCTGGATCGTTTGGACGCGATTGAAGACAGTTTGAAATCTGCTCAGACCCGGTTCTCCGACCTGGCAGAAGAACCTGATGTGTTGGTGGAGACGGCCATCACCACCGCTGGCGATGTGATCGCCGAGAAGGTTCTGGCCATTCGCGGATGCGTGCCCGAGGTTTAACCCCCAGCCTGTAATTCCCGCACTGTCGAGCCATAGCCGCCCATGCTGACATACGCCATTTCATGTTCGGTGGAATGGCGTGACAAAGCCTCATTCCGGTAGGGGAACCGGCCGAATTTGCGGATCACCTCACGGTGGGCGCGTGCATGTAGCAGGTTGCTAGGCTCGCTGCTGAGGTTTTGGCAAATCAACCGAACACAGCGTTCCTGATCGCACAGGTTTTCTGAATGCATCATCGGCAGATAGAAGAACTGCCGCGCCGGTTCATCGATCTTAAGGTCCCAGCCTTTGTCGACCGCACATTTGGCTGCGGCCAGCGCAGCCCGGTCAGTTGAGAATGCCCGCGCACTGCCCCGGAACATGTTGCGTGGAAATTGGTCGGTCAGAATGATGTATGCCAAGGCACCGCTGGGATATGTCAACCAAAGCGAGAACTTGCCTTCGGTCGATGCTTCCCAGGTTTTCAAAAAACGATCACGGATTTTTGCGTCCAAGGCATCATCCTGCAGATACCAACCGTCTGGACCAACTTCATCCAACCAAAAACTCAGTACGTCTTCAGGCCCTACCATTGCCCTAAACTCCGTCTTGTGCCCTCCCCAGGGACGTAACGTCATTTATTGCCATTTTACAGATTTGTTACAGTAAAATATTGCAACAATATCGACATATTTTCGTGTCTTAAGCCGTTTCCTGCGCATCCTGCTCGGCTTCGGCCGCCTCGATAGCAACTTCCTGCGCCACCTCAAACGCCACAGGCGAGGCTGTGGGGTAAAGCGGCGACATCGTACCGGTCTCGTCAACAGGAACCGTCGGACGCTGCGTGGTCCGATACAGCGCATAAATCGCAGTCATGAACAACAATGCGGCGAGGAACAGGAAAAAGCCCTGCGGGCCAAAGACCTCATCGCCCATTAACCAACCCGTGATCAGTGGACCCGCAATGGCGCCCAAGCCGTTGATGAACACCAATCCGCCTGAAGCTGCAGCCATATCCTCGTGATCAAGAAAGTCGTTCGCATGCGCAATCAGCAATGAATAAAGCGGGTTCGACAGACCTCCGATGACAAAAGCTGATCCCAATAGAACAGGATAGGTCACGCCATAGATCATCCCGACCACGGCACCAACGCCACCTGCGACCGAGACCAGCGTGATCAGCAGGCGGCGGTCCATTCGGTCCGAGAACCAACCCAGCGGATATTGAAAGACAACCGCTCCGATATAAAACGCGGCCACAAAGGTCGAAATCTCGAACAGCGACAACCCGGCCCGGGCGCCGTAAACCGCCGACATGCCGAACTGAGCCGAGAACACACCGCCCAGAAAGAACATACCAACGCAAGCCAAGGGCGATTTATCCAGCAACTCGCGCAAAGTCATCGGCTTGGTTGAATCGAATGCAGGGGTTGGCGAGATGGACAGCAAAATCGGCGCGAATGAGATCGAAACCAAAATTGAGGCTATTACAAAGGTCTGATAGCCAGCCGGGTCCCCGAGCAGAACCAAGCCCTGCGCGCTGATGATGCCGGTCATCTGAACGATCATGTAAAGCGATAGAGCCTGGCCGCGGTTTTCATTGCTGGCTGCGTTATTCAGCCAGCTTTCTGCGGTCACGTACACGCCCGAGAAACAGAACCCAATCACAACACGACCGAGGACCCAGGCTATCGGGTCGGTCAGCATCGGATACATGATCATGACAGCCGAGATGAACGAAGCCAGCGCCGCAAAGACGCGCACATGGCCAACGCGGCGGATCATCTCGGGCGCCAAACGTGATCCGCCCAGAAAACCGACGAAATAGGCAGACATCACAAAGGACATCTCGAGCGTCGAGAACCCTTCGATTTCACCACGCACACCCAGGATAGTGCCCTGCAGGCCGTTGCCGACCATCAACAGCCCCATTCCCAGCAACAACGCCCACGCGCTGGACAGAACCTGAATCATTGGGGCCTCCGGTGAAATGCCGATCAGAATACGGATTCGTTGGTGCGATCAAAAACCGCCTCGGTCGCGCTTGTCTACGACATTCCTGTCGTTCGCCGCCTGAAACGCGGCCCTCACGGGATCAAAAGCGACGAATCTCCATATGAGAAGAAACGATATTTTTGAGCGATTGCATGATCATAGAGCTGCCGCATCCGGTCCTGACCCATCAGGGCGGACACCAGCATCAACAAGGTGGATTTGGGCAGGTGGAAATTGGTCATCAACGCATCGGTTACATGGAACTGAAAGCCGGGATAGATGAAGATATCAGTTTCACCTTCCCAGGCTTCGATCTGCCCCGCGCGCGCAGCGCTTTCGATCAGGCGCAGCGCTGTGGTGCCAACCGGGATTACGCGTCCGCCTGCGGCTTTGGTCGCCCTGATCTCAGCAGCGGCTTCGGCGCTGACCCGGCCCCATTCAGCATGCATCTTATGAGTGGTCACATCTTCGACCTTCACCGGCAGAAACGTGCCTGCGCCCACATGTAATGTCACATGGCTGAAGGTGACCCCGCGCGCGGCCAAGGCCTGCATCAGCGCGTCGTCAAAATGCAGCGACGCCGTTGGTGCGGCCACAGCACCCGCATTTTGAGCCCAGATGGTCTGATAGTCGGTCTTGTCCTGTTCGTCCGCAGGGCGTTTGGCGGCAATGTAGGGCGGCAATGGCATGGCGCCTGACTGTTCCAGCGCCGCGTCGAAATCATCACCCGTCAGGTTGAAGCGCAGAAAAGCCTGACCGTCCTCGACCCGATCCAACACTCCTAACAGATCATCTGAAAAGACAATATCCTCTCCTGGTTTCACCTTTTTCAAAGGTTTGACCAAGGCAGACCAACAGCCATCTGACTGCGGCTCTAGCAAGGTTGCTTCGATCGCGGCAGAGACTGGACCCTGCGCGCTGTTACGGTGTCTGCGTCCGCTCAACCGTGCTGGGATCACCCGTGTGTCGTTCAACACAAGGCGGTCGCCGGGTTGCAACCAATCGGGCAGATCGAAGACATAGCTATCGGTGACCCGATCCCCGTGCGCGACCAGTAAACGAGCCGAGGATCGCGGATTGGCGGGCCGCGTGGCAATCAGCTCTTCGGGCAGATGGAAATCAAAATCGCTGAGTTTCATGGCCGCGCCTTACAAGGCTAGGACAGATTCGGCCATATCCCGGTTCAATTGTCCCGAGGCGGTGATCCAAAGGTCCGCTTTGGCTCATCCGGTTTCTGGCGCTGCGCATTCGGCCCATCCGAGACGGTGGGTGCCGGTGGGCGCAACAGATTGCGCAGGAACAACGGGGCCAATCCGGACAAAGGGTTCACCGATACTTTGGGTGCGCTCAGTGGGCCAGTGAGAGAATAGTTAAAGCCGATGATCCCCTCACCCTTGCGGGTCAGCACGCTGCCGATGGCATTCACCAGGTAGATTGGCGAGATCGCACCACGTAGATCGAGCCTGCCGTTCACCGTATCAATAATGCCGTCGAAAGACAGGCCCATCGACGGGCCGACGGCGCTGCCGCTTAGCACTTTGATTTCGGTCGGCGTCAGCCTCATCCGGCTGTCGATGGATGAGAAAAAGATCCCCTGCCCAGCCATCTCATCCAGTAGACCCACAAGGCTGATGGCATTTAACAACGCCGCCATGGCCGGGGCGTCGGTAATGCGGGTATTTATGATCTTGAGGATCACGTCATAGCTGTCGGGCGCGGTTACTGGCTCAAGTTGCAAATCCAGATCGCCCCCTTTTGCCTGTGTCAGCACCCCGGCAGCGCGCAAAACCGCCCCTGCGTCGCCAGAGGTCAGGCTCACAGCGCTGCGATTGCCACGCGGCGTCACCTGACCCTGAACCGCAGCCTCCCCATTCACGCGCGCCCGAAAGCTTCCATTGACCCCGCCCGTGGTTTGAAACACCCCCTGAAATCCCGTCAACGCTACGGTTTCGGTGACCTGCAGCCGATCCAGCGTCACGTCCACCTGCGATCCTTGGCCCGAGCCGCCTGCGCCCCCGTCGCCCTCGCCAAATTGCGCGCGGCCCAGGTTCAGCACGCCCCCCAGCACGCGAATATCGGGCGGTCCCGACTCGCGCCCAATCAATACTGCCGGGACGGCCAGCCAATCGCCCAGATCAAATGAGCTAAAGCTGACGCGATCAAACGCCCCGTCTTCGCGGAAGGAAATCGCGCCTTTGGCCCGCAATCCAGCCACGTTCAACTGTAAGCTATCGACACTGATCTGATCTCCCAAGGTTGCTTCTGCACTCAGCGTACCAGTGCTGCCCGCAGCTTTGCGCCAACTGAGTTCCGGGATGGCGAGTGCAACCCCCCGCAAATCAGACTGGGCCGATAGATTCGGCGGTTCCCCTGCACCGATCCCCAGCGTGATATCGGCCGTGCCTTTCCCCGTTAGCATCCCGCGCGGTAGACCCGCCTTCAGCGTTTCCATCAGCTTGGGGGATAGTTCAATCTGACCGGTCAATTCGCCGCGCTGCGCCGTTTCTCCATCGATGGGTTGCCGCCAAGTGGCCTCGATGGGCACATCACCGAAAAGGCCCTGCCCTGCGATCTGCACGCCGGTTTGATCGCCGCTCAGGCGCAGGGTGTCAGCGGTAACGGAAAATCCGGGTACCAGCCTGTCGCTGCTTAGGTTGTCTAGATCGCCATCAAAATGGAACTGGGTCTCCTGAAACTTCAGCTTTTTCTTTAGCGGCAAGGATAACGTGCCACTCAGTGCAACGGTACCATCAGCCAGATCAACTGGCAGATTGGCTTTGCTAAGCAAGGATAGCGGCGGTCGATCCAGCAGCGACAGCGCGGCTGTCACACTGCCTGATGCCTTGATCCGGGCAATGGCCGGGGCGGATTTCTTGATATCCGTATCCGGGATAATGAAGGACGTCCCCGACGCGTCCACCGGACCGCCAGCATCTGCAACAACAATCCCGTTCTGCGCCGTTGCCGTGAACCTGTTGTTGATCAGGCTGGCCTGACCTTGCGCGTTTTCAATCGGGGGCAGCGTTTTGACAAACCGGATCGTTGCGTCTTCGAACCCGAAATCCAGATAAAGATCGGGTTTCGATCCGGGCCGCAGGCGCAAGGCGAAATCCATGTCCGACAGTTTGCCCTGATAGAGGTTCTTCGTGACCCAGTCGCGTGGCTTCGGGGCCAGACGTTCAGGCCAATAGCCAAGCACCTGATCTGAGGTCATGCGATCCAGATGGGCATCCAAATCGACGGACCAACCGTCTTCTAACCCGAGCAACTCACCCGATGCGCGTACGCGATGTTCGCCGTCTTCGACGGTTATCTGCCCAAGGCGCAGCTTGAACGGAGCAAAGGTCATTTTGAAATCAAGATCCGCCTGCCGCAGCTTCAAAGCCTCGGGGAACAACCCCGCCGGATTGGCATCGATACCGGTGAGTCGAAGCTGCGCATCAAGGCTGTCCAGCGTTCCATTTTCGACGCCCTGCAAATAGGCTTTACCTGACGCCTGCACTGACCCCCAAGCCGAGACAACCGATACTTCGTTAAAATCGATCTCCTGACGTGTGGGCTCATAGGTGAAATAGGTCCGAGCCGAATCAAACGGCACCGGGCGCGTCTCGGGCGTCGGCTGCACCACACCGGCCCCCAGATTGAGCGTTGCAAACAGCGGACCGACCGCGCCTTCGCCATCGATGCTGCCCCGCAACGCGCCAGAGATTGGCGTACGCAGAACTTGCAGCCAAGCCAACGCAGGGCTTTGGCCGTAGACATCCTCGGCAGGTAAATCCGTGATCGTGACCCCGAACCGCGCCTCGGGCGTGCCCAGAACGCTGGTGTAATTGGCCTCGATCCCGCTGACAAAATCGCGCCCCGAGAGGACCGAGAAGCCGGTTGCCAGTCGCATTTCGTTGTCGTTGCGAGTGATCTGGATATGCCCGCCATCCATGATCCATGACCGACCCAGTCGCAGATCGCGGTAGTCCAGCGTGATCGCGTCCAGCCGAACGGATGTCAGCGCCGAGAGCATCGGAGACAAAAAGACATCATCCGAGGTTTCGATCAGCTGCGCCAGGTTGGGGGCCTGCTGAACCGGCGAACTGTCGGTACCGACTGTGAGGGTTAGCGCCCCGTCCAGGCCCCGGGTCAACGAAATCTGGGCACCGCTCAGCAGGATACGCTTGGGTCGTACATTGCCGCGCAGCAGGGGGCGCATCGCAAGGCTCGCTCGCATGTCCGACACCTGCGCGATTTGCTGGCCCGCCGCATCCGCGATGCTGACGTCTGTCAGGCGCAGGCGTGGGCGCCAGCCTTCATTGATGATAAAACTGACATCGCCAAACCGAACCTGTAGCCCGCCAAGGCTCTGTTCCAGCCGCGCCTCGACCCGATCCCGCACCCAGGCCGGGGCATGCATGCGCTGGCCAATCAGCATGAAACCCGCAATCAGCGCCAGCACCACCAGCAGGACGGCCCCGCGCATGGCCCAGAGCCCTGCAACCCGGCGGCGCGAACGACGGCGTGGGGCGGGTTCCGTCGGATCGCCCTCTTGCTGTTCCTGCTGCGCCAATTTGCTGTCCACGCCTTTTAACCCGCTGATATCGCCCTATGATGTCGGGCAGCCCTTAAAACCCTATTGCGGAGTATCCAATGCCCGACATTTCAGACATGGCCCCCGATTTCACCCTGCCTCGCGACGGAGGTGGCGAGATCACCCTATCGGACCTGCGTGGCACAACCGTCGTTTTGTTTTTCTATCCCCGCGATGATACGCCGGGCTGTACCAAGGAATCCATCGGTTTCTCGGAACAACTTCAGGCCTTTGCCGATGCAGGCGCTCAAGTTTTCGGCATCTCGCGCGACAGCGTTGCCAAACATGAAAAGTTTGTCGCCAAGCACGGGCTGACCACGCCACTTTTGTCCGACGAAAACTCGACCGTGTGCGAAGACTATGGCGTCTGGGTCGAAAAGAACATGTATGGCCGCAAGTCGATGGGAATCGAACGGTCCACTTTCATCATCGACGGCGAAGGCCGCGTCGCGCAGCTTTGGCGCAAGGTCAAGGTGCCAGGCCATGTTGATGCGGTATTGGATTCAGTGAAGGCAATGTAAGCCTCTCGACCCCGACGGCCATCCGGTTTATGCCGCAGCCTTGCATTAAACAGGCGGAGCGTATCTGTGCCCAAAACACTGACCCAGATGGCCACCGAAGTTCTGACAACAGCGGACGGGCGGGAAAAAACCACCCTTTCGAAACGCCACGCCGACGCATGGTTTGCCGCCCGCAAAGGTGAGGCCGAGGCGATCGAGATCGGCACCGCGACGCCCCCCTTGCAACCCGCGCGCCCGGACAAACCCGAGCTGCTGTCGCCGCGCGAAGTGCCCAAGCGCAAACCGGGAACCGAGGCCGGGCGGATCGCTCTGCTGCACGCCGTTGCCCATATCGAGCTTAATGCGGTCGACCTGCATTGGGACATCATAGCCCGGTTTGGGCATGTCCCCATGCCCATCGGATTCTATGACGACTGGGTGAAATGCGCCGAGGAAGAGTCGCGCCATTTTGAGATGGTCTGCGACTGCCTGGAACAGATGGGCAGCTCTTACGGTGCCCTGCCCGCCCACGCAGGTATGTGGCGTGCGGCCGAAGACACGGCAGAGGACTTGATGGGGCGTCTGGCCGTCGTGCCCATGGTACTGGAAGCCCGCGGGTTGGACGTCACACCCGGCATGATCAACATTTTTCGGAAGGCCAAGGCCGATCAGGCCATTGCGGCGCTGGAAGTCATCTACGCAGAAGAGGTCGGGCACGTGGCCTACGGGTCCAAATGGTTCCATTTCCTGTGCGGACGCGAGAATGCCGATCCCAAGGATGTATTCCACGACTTGGTGCGGCGCTATTTCCATGGCGTCCTGAAACCGCCCTTTAACGAAGAGAAACGCGCCGAGGCCGGATTGCCGCCAGATTTCTACTGGCCCCTCACCGAAGACCTACCACAGCCCGGCACCGTCTCAGATTGATCCAAATAGGTTAATTTAGGCGAATTCCTGCCGATGACACAGGGTAATTTCGCAAGCTTCGCGTCAAATTGGTCAGCAAACTTGCCCGATGTCCCGGTCCGCTTTATGAAATCCCCCCAAGGGACGGAGATTGCACCACGACCGGTCCCGATCTTGGGGATGAGAGGTAAGACGCGTGAGAACACGTCTGGCAATAAAGTTTCACTCATGGCTTGAACGCCGTTTCCCGGAACGCCGGGTTTTTCTTAAATCAGATCAGGACACCCGGTTCATCCGGCTCAGCTCCGAGACGCAAGTGGTCGCTGTTTCCGGTGTTGCGGTGATTGTTGGCTGGACCGCGCTTTCGACCGCGATCCTGCTGATGGACAGCATTGGGTCAGGCAACTTCCGGGAACAGGCGAAACGCGATCAGGCGACCTATCAGGAACGGCTAAACATATTGTCTGCTGAACGGGACGCCCGCGCGCAGGAAGCGCTGGCCGCACAGGATCGGTTCAATGCAGCCCTTGCGCAGATTTCGGCAATGCAGTCGGAACTGCTGGCCTCGGAAAACCGCCGCCGCGAGTTGGAAACCGGGATCGAGGTGATTCAGACGACCTTGCGCACAACCATGAAACAGCGCGAAGAGGTCCGCACCGAACTGACCGAACTGAAGCAGGACAGCGACGGATCAGGGATGTATCTGGCGTCGGTCGGCGACACGGCGCAGATGGAGTTCATGACCGACGCATTGGCGCGCACCGCCGAAGAACGCGACCAGATCGCCGCCGATGCGCAGACCGCGCTGGATCAGCGCGACGAGTTAGAGCTTGAAATCCGCCTGATGCAGGAACGCAGCGACGAGATCTTTCGCCAATTGGAAGAGGCGATGGTTATCTCGGTCGAGCCATTGGACAAAATGTTCCGTCAGGCAGGTATGCCAACAGATCGTATCATCGAAGAGGTCCGGCGCGGATATAGCGGTATGGGCGGTCCGCTGACCCCTTTATCCTTCAGCAGCCGCGGCGATGAAGAGCTGACGGCTGACGAAATCAGGGCCAACAAACTGCTGCAGCAGATGGATCAGCTGAACCTGTACCGTCTGGCTGCCGAAAAGGCCCCCTTTGCCAATCCTGTGCATTCCGCCGTGCGTTTTACCAGCGGCTTCGGCTCGCGTCGCGACCCAAAAACCGGCGGCCGCCGGATGCATAACGGCGTCGATTTTGCGGGTCCGCAAGGCACCGATATCTTTGCAACTGCCGATGGTGTGGTCAGCCATGCCGGGTGGCAATCCGGCTTTGGTCGCCTTGTGAAGATCAAACATGCCTTCGGGATTGAGACACTTTATGCTCATAACACCAAGATCAACGTAAAGGTCGGCCAAAGGGTCTCGCGCGGGGATCATATTGCTGATATGGGTAGCACCGGACGGTCCACCGGCACGCATTTGCACTATGAGGTGCGCGTGAACGGGAAACCTGTAAACCCAATGACTTACATCAAGGCTGCGAGAAATGTTTTCTAAGAGCAAAATGAACGAGCCCGGATCCAAGGAAACTGAGGCGGCGAAACCTGCTGCTCCGGCGACCCCGGCGGCCCCTGCCCCATCCGAGACCAAGGCCAGCACCGCGCCCAAGCCAAAGCCGCCCGCATCGGTTCTGTCTTCGGACTTGCACATCACCGGCAATATCAAGACCACTGGCGATATTCAGGTTGAAGGCACTGTCGAAGGCGACATCCGCGCGCATTTGCTGACCATCGGCGAAACCGCGACTATCAAGGGCGAAGTCACCGCCGATGACGTTGTGGTCAATGGCCGCATCGTGGGTCGTGTGCGTGGCCTGAAGGTGCGCCTGACCTCAACCGCACGTGTCGAAGGCGACATCATTCACAAGACAATCGCCATCGAAAGCGGCGCGCATTTCGAAGGCTCGGTCCAACGTCAGGACGATCCGCTGAACCCCGGTCGCAGCGGTAAATCCGGCGGCAACCCTGCGGCGGACGTCAAGCAGTAAGCCAAACGCGAAGCAGATTTCTGAAACGCCGCAGGACAATCCTGCGGCGTTTTTCTTTCGACACTCGATTTGCGTTTCCCGCCAGGCAGGAACTGGCATAGGGTCGGATCATGTTGATATTCCTCAGCCTTGTCGCCCTGATCGCCTACTACCTGTGGTCGCGCCGTCAGGCCCGCGTTCGGTTGCTGGCCACCACGCTAACAGCTTCGGAACGACAGCTGGTCGAGACTATGGTGCCGATCGTTCGGCGGTTGCCACCCGATTTGCGCAGCAAGTTGGACGGTAAGATGACCCTGTTTCAGGATCAGGTCCGCTTCTTTGGCTGTGATGGGCTTGAGGTCACAGAAGAGATGCGCCTTTCGATCTCGGCTCAGGCCTGCCTTCTGGTTGTGAACACCGACATGTGGTTCGACAATCTGACGACCATTCTGATCTACCCAAATGCGTTCAAATCCCGCCAACAAAGGCGCAGCGGCTACGTCGTTACGGAGAAAGAAATCATCCGCACCGGAGAAAGCTGGAACCGAGGCCCGGTGATCCTATCCTGGGCGCATAGTCGGCAAGGGGCCCTGAACGACCACGACGGGCACAATGTTGTCTTTCATGAGTTTGCGCATCAGATCGATGATCTGTCCGGCGGCACAGATGGCGTACCCGTCTTGAATCGAGCGCAGAGCTATGCCGATTGGGAGCGCGTTTTTGTCGCCGCTTACGATGCCCATGTCCATGCAGTTGAAACCGGTAGACCCACTGTCATCGATCCCTACGGCGCCGAAGGACATGAAGAGTTTTTCGCCGTCTCAGTCGAGGTGTTCTTTGAACGCCCAAACGCGCTGAAAGACAGTGTGCCCGAAGTTTATGAACAGCTCTCACTGCTGTTTCAACTGGACCCGGTCAGCTGGACTTAACGCAATACGCGTTAGCTGTGACACGTCCCACGGAAAACTCCCCGTGCCTGCAAATTTAACAAAAGGCATCTTCTGAACTAAACTCAAACCCATTGGTTTATCGGAGGAGTTTTCATGTCATCAAAACTTATGGCCGAGTTTTTCGGCACATTCTGGCTGGTTCTGGGCGGATGCGGCAGTGCGGTTCTGGCCGCTGGTGTGGCAGATGTGGGCATCGGATGGCTGGGTGTATCCTTCGCCTTTGGCCTGACTGTCCTGACCATGGCTTATACGGTTGGCCATATCTCGGGGGGGCATTTCAACCCGGCGGTCAGCCTGGGGCTGATGATCGGCGGGCGGTTTCCAGCCAAAGACCTGTTGCCCTATTGGGTCGCTCAGGTCATCGGCGCCATCGCGGCAGCCGTGGTCCTTTATCTGATCGTCAGCGGCGCGCCTGGGTTTGAGGGCGTCGGCGGATTTGCTTCGAACGGGTATGGCGACGCATCACCTGAGGGATACTCGCTGATGTCCGCTTTGGTGATCGAGATCGTGCTGACCGCGTTCTTCCTGCTGGTCATCCTGGGTGCGACCTCAAGCGGCGCCCCGGCCGGGTTTGCCCCGATTGCGATCGGTCTGTGCCTGACGCTGATCCACCTGATCTCGATCCCGGTGACTAACACATCGGTGAATCCGGCACGGTCGACCGGTGTTGCGCTGTTTGCCGATGGCCCGGCTCTTGCTCAATTGTGGCTGTTTTGGGTGGCGCCTCTTATCGGTGCTGCAATTGGTGCACTGATCTGGAAAGTGATGTCGCCCGACGATTAACCTGAACAATACGGCGCAGCCAAAGGGTTGCGCCGCTTGATCCGATACAAGACACACATTTCCTCGGAATTCCCGCCCTGATAACTGCCAGGTTGAATTCCGCCCGAAAGCCGCGAATATCGCTGCGCATGTGTAAGAGATTTTGTTCATGACCTCGCGAACCGGCTTTAAGCGCCCCGCATCGGCCATCCCGGCCTCAACCGGGCTGGTCGCGATCTTCAGCATCCCGATCCTGCACTACCTGTGGCCCGCGATGCCCGGCGTTTCAGACCGCGATCAAACCGTGCTGTTCGCCCTGACCGTATTTGGTTTGATGGTCGCGTCAGAATTCGCCTTTGCCAAGCTGCACCGCATGCCCGGCAGCGGGCTGGTTTTCAAGGCGCAGAACTTTCGTGATGCCTCCTATATTCAAGATTTTCAGGTCAAGCTGGTTGGGTTGGTCGCAAGTGCGGGTCTACTTGCGCTGTTCTACTGGTCGGCAGACCTCTATCGCGGGGATTGGTATTCACCCTTCTTTTCGCTGCTCGCCGACTACTGGTGGCTGATACTGGCCGTCGTTCTGGCGGTTGTCACTTCGGTGCATTTCATGATGCGGCATCCGCGGGATGGGATGTGGCATCTGGGGCGCGTGGTTCTGACGCTTGGGCAGCACTCCACCCGCGCGCGCGGCCTCAAAGTCTATCTGCTGGGCCTTTTGGTCAAAGGCTACTTTCTGCCCCTGATGTTTTGCTATCTGGTCTATGACTGGACGTTCTTTCAGTCGCGATCTTTGTGGGAGATGACAAGCTTCCCGCAGGTCTATGAATACCTGTTCCGCTTCTCCTTCTTCCTTGATCTGACGGTTGTTGTCATCGGCTACGCAACGGCCACCCGGCTGCTGATGTCCCATATCCGTTGGACAGAAACCACCGTCAGCGGCTGGCTGGTCTGCCTGGCCTGTTACGCGCCGTTCTGGCAGGTGCTGTCGCGGGACTACTTCAACTACACCCAAGAGGGCTTCGCCTGGGGCGCCTGGCTGTGGGATTATCCGGTTCTCTACACGATCTGGGGCTGCACGATCCTGTTTTTCCTTGGGATATACTGCCTAACAGCCGCCCGTATGGGGTTAAGGTTTTCGAACCTCACCTATCGCGGGTTGGCCTGTGATTTCCCCTATAATCTAAGCAAACACCCCTCGTACATCAGCAAGAACATCAGCTGGTGGCTTGTCTCGATCCCGTTCATCGCGGTGGATTTCTGGACCGGTGTGGCCAATTGCATGGCCCTGCTGGGGGTGAACTTCATCTATTTCATGCGCGCCTGGCATGAAGAACGCTGCCTGTCGCAGTCGCCATCCTACAGGGCCTATCAACAGCATATCAGGGAAAACGGGTTGCTGGCCCGGATCAGGCGCGTTGTATTCACAACAACGCAGCGGGCGTCAGAAAAGCTGAACTAGGATAGACCCGGCGCTTTGGCGCGCCGGGCGAAACGTTTATTCGGTTACAGTGACGGTTTTCATCACATCCGGTTGGCCGGAAACAGCACCCGATTCAGGATGACCACGCTTGATCGCATCAACCACATCCATGCCTTCGGTGACCTGACCGACAACCGTGTACTGGCCATTTAGAAACGGCCCCGGTTCGAACATGATGAAGAATTGCGAGTTTGCGCTGTTGGGGTCCTGCGACCGTGCCATGCCGACGACACCACGATCAAAGCTGACATCCGAGAACTCTGCCGGTACGTCCGGGCGATCCGACCCGCCACGGCCCGCATAGCGCATGTCAAACGCCTCATCGCTTTGATCGCCATATTGCACATCGCCGGTTTGGGCCATGAATCCATCGATCACGCGGTGAAACACCACACCGTCATATTGGCCTTCGCTGGCCAGAGCGGTGATCTGTTCAACATGTTGCGGTGCGACGTCTTCGAACAGGTCGACAAGAATGGTGCCGTTGGCCCCTTCCCCTTCGACCTCGATCTGCAGGCCTGTGGCCAAGGCCGGGCTGGCCAGCAAAGTGAGAGCGACTGCCAGCTTACGCATCTGCGGCCACTTTCACGCTGATCATGCGATCGGGCTGCATCGGCGGCTCACCCCGCACGATGGCGTCCACATGTTCCATACCGTCAATGACACGGCCATAGACGGTGTACTGGCCGTTCAGAAAATGATTGTCCTTGAAGTTGATGAAGAACTGCGAGTTTGCCGAGTCCGGATTCTGCGACCGCGCTGCACCCAGAGTACCCCGGTCATGCGGCAGCTTCGAAAACTCTGCCGGAACGTTCGGCAGCGACGAACCGCCGGTGCCCGCCATACGCAAGTTGAACCCGTCCTCCATATCACCATGCTGCACATCGCCGGTTTGTGCCATGAAGCCGTCGATCACGCGGTGGAAGGCCACGTTGTCATACTCACCACCACGGGCCAGTTCCTTCATCCGTGCACTGTGTTGCGGGGCGACGTCGGGCAGCAATTCGATGACGACGTTGCCGTCTTTCAGCTCGATGATGATGGTGTTTTCGGGATCCTTGATTTCGGCCATCTGGCCCTCCTGTCGTTTTGTCTTGCGCAAATACCTATGCGCAGGGCGCGTGAAAGCCAAGTGACGCATTGACCTGAGGGCAAAATGAAGGAAAGAACCGCCTAAATCGGTAACAAACGCATGAAGGAATGCACGATGGGCTGGAAAACGCTGGACGATATGGACCTGAACGGCAAACGCGTTCTGGTGCGCGTGGACATCAACGTGCCCGTCGTGGACGGTGTCGTGACGGACGCCACCCGCATTGAGCGGATCGTGCCCACCGTGCGCGATATTCTGGCTGCGGGTGGTAAGCCGATCCTGCTGGCGCATTTCGGGCGTCCGGGCGGCGAGCGGCGCGAGAACCTATCGCTGAAACAGTTGGTGCCAACACTAGAAAGCGCCTTTGGCACACCGGTTCTGTTTGCCGCTGATTGCGTCGGCACCGAGGCCGAACTGGCCGCAGAGGCCCTGCAACCCGGTCAGGTTCTTTTGTTGGAAAACACTCGCTTTCACGCAGCAGAGACAAAGAATGACGCCAATCTGGCCGCGGGTATGGCCAAGCTGGGCGACATCTATTGCAACGACGCGTTCTCGGCCGCACACCGCGCACATAGCTCGACCGAAGCGTTGGCCCGTCTTCTACCCGCCTGCGCAGGCCGCTTGATGCAAGCTGAACTGCAAGCGTTGGAAGGCGCGTTGGGCGCGCCAAAACGCCCTGTGACGGCGGTTGTGGGCGGCGCGAAAGTGTCGACCAAGCTGGAACTGCTGGGCAACTTGATCGACAAGGTAGACTATCTGGTGATCGGCGGCGGCATGGCGAACACGTTCCTCGTCGCCCAAGGGATCAGTGTCGGCAAATCTCTGGCCGAGCGCGATATGAAAGACACCGCAGCCCAGATATTGGCAAAGGCCGAAACCTCGGGCTGCACCATCGTCCTGCCCACTGACATCATTGTGGCGGAAAGCTTCGCGGCCAATGCACCGCATCAGGTGCTGCCTGCTGATCAAAGCACCGAAGAGGGCATGATCCTGGATGCCGGTCCCGAAAGCGTTGCGGCAATTTCCGAGATCTTCGCAAAAAGCCAGACCCTGATCTGGAACGGCCCCCTTGGCGCGTTTGAACTGGAACCGTTTGATATGGCCACCAATGCGGCCGCACTGAAAGCCGCGGCGCTGACACGCTCTGGCCAGTTGGTCTCAGTCGCGGGTGGGGGCGATACGGTTGCTGCGCTCAACGCCTCGGGCGCTGCGGCGGATTTCTCGTACATCTCAACGGCAGGTGGTGCGTTTCTGGAATGGATGGAGGGCAAAACCCTGCCCGGCGTTGCCGCGCTGGAGCAATAGCTCTGTTTCGGGCGGTCGAATAATCTGACCCTTGCGTAAGATTTTGCGAATCAGGGGATTCACAAGCCGAATCACCTGTGACATAGTGCTGTCAGAGGTTCGCAAAGGACCCGTTATTGAGGCAAGTTTTCATACGGCGGTAAACAGAGTGTCCCGTTCCAATCGCCCCGGTTTGGGCTCAGTCGCATTTTTCTCGGTGGCTTTCATGCTGGGTGTCTATTTCACCTTTGCCGCCGTGCAAGGCGACTATGGCCTGTTCCGTCGGGTCGAGATTGCAGCGGAACGGGACGCTCTGTCACGCGACATGGCCAAGCTTGAAACCCAGATCGTCGAGATGGAAAACCTGACGCGTCGCTTGTCAGATACCTATCTGGATCTTGATCTGCTGGATCAACAGGCACGGTCAATCCTGGGCATGATCCGCGCAGATGAGATTGTCATCCGCTAAGGCGGACCAAGCTATCGTCAAATTCCCTGTCTTTCTCCGCAAACAAACCGGTTACGCCCTAGCCGGTCGCTACGCCGTGCGATGCTGCGTCAGATTTCCCCTCGCCAGAAAGCCCGAAATGCTTTAAGAGATAGTTTAACGCTAAACTATCTGTCCGAAAGGGAGAGGTCGCCAAGATGGCTGCGCGAAAAACCACAAAGAAACCAAATGTTTCTGCGGAAGAACTCAAGACTTACTACCGCGAGATGCTTCTGATCCGCCGATTCGAAGAAAAGGCTGGTCAGCTTTATGGAATGGGTCTGATCGGTGGGTTCTGCCACCTCTATATCGGACAGGAAGCGGTTGTTGTCGGTCTGGAAGCAGCGGCAAAGGAAGGTGACAAGCGGATCACCTCGTACCGCGATCACGGTCACATGCTGGCCTGTGGCATGGATCCGGGCGGCGTGATGGCTGAACTGACTGGACGCGAGGGCGGCTTGTCCAAGGGCAAAGGCGGCTCGATGCATATGTTCTCGAAAGAGAAGCATTTCTACGGCGGCCACGGCATCGTTGGCGCGCAGGTGCCGCTGGGTGCGGGTCTGGCTTTCGCAGATAAGTACAAGGAAAACGGCGGCGTCACTTTCACCTATTTCGGTGATGGCGCAGCCAACCAAGGTCAGGTTTATGAGACGTTCAACATGGCGGCCCTCTGGGAACTTCCCGTTGTATTCGTGATCGAGAACAACCAATACGCCATGGGCACCGCGCAGGCGCGCTCGACCTCGTCGGCGGATATTTACCACCGCGGTCAGGCCTTTGGTATCCCCGGTGAGATGGTCAACGGTATGGATGTGCTGGCCGTTAAAGAGGCGGGCGAAAAGGCTGTCGCCCACTGCCGCGCAGGCAAGGGCCCTTACATCCTTGAGGTCAAGACCTACCGCTATCGCGGCCACTCGATGTCCGACCCGGCCAAGTACCGCACCCGCGAAGAGGTTCAGAAGGTTCGCGAGCAAAGCGACCCGATCGAACATGTGCGCGAGTTGCTGCTGACCGGCAAACACGCGACCGAGGACGACCTGAAGGCGATCGACAAAGAGATCAAAGAGGTCGTCAACCAGGCCGCTGAATTCTCGAAAGAAAGCCCCGAGCCGTCGCTGGACGAGCTCTGGACAGATATTTACGCCTGAGAGGACGAATAAGACATGGCAACCGAAATTCTCATGCCCGCCCTTTCGCCCACAATGGAAGAGGGCACGCTGGCCAAATGGCTGGTCAAGGAAGGCGACACCGTATCCTCGGGCGACATCATGGCCGAGATAGAAACCGACAAGGCGACGATGGAGTTTGAGGCCGTTGACGAAGGTATCGTTGGCAAAATCCTGATCGTGGAAGGCACCGAGGGGGTTAAAGTGAATACCCCTATCGCGGTGCTGGTGGAAGAAGGTGAAGACGCCGCCGCCCTCCCCGCGGCTGCACCTGCAGCCGCAGCGGTGGCCGAGGCCGCCCCTGCGGCGGTTGAGGCCCCCGCTCCTACATCTGCTCCGGCAGCTCCGGTCGTGGACCTGTCGCCGGATTGGCCCGCCGATGCCGAGATGAAATCCGAAACCGTCCGCGAAGCGCTCCGCGATGCGATGGCGGAAGAAATGCGCGGCGACGAAGACGTTTACCTGATGGGTGAGGAAGTCGCCGAGTATCAGGGCGCGTATAAAATCAGCCAAGGGCTGCTGGATGAGTTTGGCCCAAAACGCGTGATCGACACCCCAATCACTGAACATGGCTTTGCAGGTATCGCGGTTGGTTCAGCCTTTGGCGGCCTGAAGCCCATCGTCGAGTTCATGACCTTCAACTTCGCCATGCAGGCGATTGACCAGATCATCAACTCCGCCGCCAAGACGCTCTATATGTCTGGCGGTCAGATGGGCTGCCCAATCGTGTTCCGTGGCCCCAACGGTGCCGCCGCCCGCGTGGCCGCGCAGCACTCGCAAGACTACGCGGCATGGTACATGCAGATACCGGGCCTCAAGGTCGTCATGCCCTATTCGGCGGCCGACGCCAAAGGCCTGCTGAAATCGGCAATCCGAGACCCCAACCCGGTGATCTTCCTGGAAAACGAAATCCTCTACGGCCGGTCCTTCGACATGCCGCAGGTGGATGACCTGACCATCCCACTGGGCAAGGCCCGCATCTGGCGCGAAGGCTCGGATGTGACCATCGTCAGCTTTGGCATCGGCATGCAATATGCGCTGGAAGCCGCGGACAAACTGGCCGAGGAAGGCATCAGCGCCGAGGTTATCGATCTGCGCACGATCCGACCCATGGACACCGGCGCGATCATCAACTCGGTGATGAAGACCAACCGTCTGGTTACGGTCGAGGAAGGCTGGCCCCAAGGCTCGGTCGGCAGCTACATCAGCTCAGTCGTGATGCAAGAGGCGTTTGACTATCTCGACGCGCCGGTGATCAATTGCACTGGTAAGGATGTTCCGATGCCTTATGCGGCGAACCTCGAAAAGCTGGCCCTGATCACCACCGATGAGGTGATCGCAGCTGTCAAACAAGTGACCTACCGGTAAGGAGCGACACAGATGCCCACAGAAATTCTGATGCCCGCCCTTTCGCCAACCATGGAGGAAGGCACGCTTGCAAAATGGCTGGTCAAAGAGGGCGACACCGTGTCGTCCGGCGACCTGCTGGCCGAGATCGAAACCGACAAGGCCACGATGGAATTCGAGGCCGTCGACGAAGGCACCATCGGCAAGATCCTGATCCCCGAAGGCTCTGAAGGGGTCAAGGTCAACACCGCCATCGCCGTTCTGCTGGAAGATGGCGAAAGCGCTGATGATATCGCCGCTGCGCCTGCCAAGGTCCCTGATGCGGCCCCAGCCGCTGCGGGCAACGAGGCCGCCGCGCCAGCGGCATCCGAGACGCCCGTCCCTGCTCCGGCAGCACCGATGAAGGCCGATGGCGGTCGTATCTTCGCTTCGCCCTTAGCCCGTCGGATCGCTGCACAAAAAGGTCTGGATCTGGCGCAAATCGCTGGCTCGGGCCCGCATGGCCGCATCGTTAAAGCAGACGTCGAAGGCGCAACAGCCGCCGCACCGGCTCAGGCAGCTGCACCAGCCGCTTCCGCAGCCGCGCCAACAGCTGCCGCCCCTGCTGGTCCCTCGCCTGATATGGTAGCCCGCATGTACGAGGGTCGCGACTACGAAGAAATCGCATTGGACGGTATGCGCAAAACTATCGCCGCGCGTCTCAGCGAGGCCAAGCAGACCATACCGCATTTCTACCTACGCCGCGATATCAAGCTGGACGCGTTGCTTAAGTTCCGCAGCCAGTTGAACAAGCAGTTGGAAGGCCGTGGCGTCAAGCTGAGCGTCAACGACTTCATCATCAAAGCCGTCGCCAACGCACTGCAACAGGTTCCGGCTTGTAATGCGGTCTGGGCAGGTGATCGCGTTCTGCAATTGAAACCTTCGGATGTGGCCGTTGCGGTTGCCATCGAAGGCGGCTTGTTCACCCCGGTCCTGCAGGACGCCGACACCAAGTCGCTGTCAGCGCTGTCGACCGAGATGAAAGACCTCGCCGGTCGTGCCCGCGAACGCAAGCTGGCCCCACATGAATATCAGGGCGGCACTTTCGCGGTTTCGAACCTCGGTATGTTCGGCATCGACAATTTCGACGCCATCGTGAACCCGCCGCATGCTGGTATTCTGGCCGTCGGTTCGGGCGTCAAGAAACCAGTCGTTGGCGAGGACGGAGAGTTAGCGGTTGCCACCGTCATGTCGGTGACCATGTCCGTCGATCACCGGGTCATCGATGGGGCGCTTGGGGCAGAGCTGTTGCAAGCTATCGTCGACAATCTGGAAAATCCGATGGTCATGCTGGCTTAAATACAGCCAACCACAAAAAACAAAGGCCGCCTCGGTAACCAAGGCGGCCTTTTGCGTTTATCTATATCCAATTACTGGTCTTTGCCGAGCATGTGATCCATCGAGATCGAAGGTTGATCACAACCAGCCTCGCCTACGATCTTGGCAGGTATGCCAGCAACGGTTTTGCAAGATGGCACAGGCTGCAGAACCACAGACCCCGCAGCAATGCGGCTGCAATGTCCGACCTCGATATTACCCAGAACCTTAGCCCCGGCACCGATCAGAACGCCATCACCAATCTTGGGATGGCGCTGCTCCTCTTCCTTGCCGGTCCCGCCCAGCGTCACCGAATGCAGCATCGAGACGTTGTCGCCAACAATCGCAGTCTCACCAATGACGATCGAATGGGCATGATCGATCATGATCCCTTTGCCGATTTTGGCGGCCGGATGAATATCGATCCCGAATATCTCGGATGACCGCATCTGGAAGAAATACGCCAGATCATGCCGCCCTTTCCGCCACAGCCAATGCGCCACGCGATAGGCCTGCATTGCCTGATAGCCTTTGAAATACAAGATCGGCTGCAACAAGCGGTGGCAGGCCGGATCACGTTCATAAACCGCCATCAGGTCGGCCCGCGCGGCCTCAAGCAGAGACGGATCATCGGCATAAGCCTCATCCACGATCTCGCGCAGCACCATCATCGACATCTCGTTCGAACACAGTTTGGCCGAGATACGATAGGACAAAGCCCGCTCAAGACTGCGGTGATGCAGGACACAAGCATGGACGAGCCCACCCATCAGTGGCTCTTTTTCCACAGCCTCAGTCGCCTCTGAGGTGATGCGGGTCCAAACCGGATCTACCGGCGTTACATGGCTGCGCTTTTCAAACATGGCTTTTGATCCTCTGCTGCGCCTAGAATGCCATTTAGTGACAAAAACACCAAACGCAAACCCGTGATCGGGTCTTCAACAAAAATGAATGAAACAGAACGAAGCCATTTTGACATCCTCATTCGCGCCCGTTTAGCCGAGCTAACGGCGCTTTCGGCATCATCTCAGCAGGCGCAGGCCGTCGTCGAATTGGACCAACAGGCCGTCGGACGCCTCAGCCGCATGGATGCCTTGCAAAATCAGGCGATGGCCAAAGCGCAGCAAACGAACCGGAATATCGAAACACACCGTCTCAAAGCGGCGTTGCAACGTTTAGAAGACGGTGAATACGGGTATTGCGAGGATTGCGGCGACCGAATTCCGGATGGCCGTCTAAAACTGGACCTGGCGGCCTGCAAATGCGTCAGCTGCGCTTCTGGCTAAGGTGAATGCGGACCAGCTGACGCAGAACCAGTTCAAAACACTGACAATAGTTCACGTCGTCAAAGCCGGGCTCGTCCACCAGTTTTCGGTTTCGCGCAGCCACCATCAGCGAGCCATTTCCATACAACGGATGCAAGCGACCTGATGATCTGACATGCGCGTCGGCCAGTTCCGCCTCGGCGATCATCTTCAAACACAGGCTCTTTCGCTGAGGCTGCGGCACCGCCAACAAGGCGCGTGCCGCAGCGCTAAGGTCCCCATGAAACAAAGATCGCATCGGAACGGCCTACCCGACCATCACACGGGCCGAAGCACCCGGTCCGTAGATGGCGGAAACCTGAGCGACTTCTACGTCAAACGGACCGGATACCCCATCTGCCACCTGCATCGCGGCTGTGTAGGCCCAGCTTGGTTGGGTCACCACCTCTTCGCGCAGAACCGTTGAGCCGGACCATGCCCGCAACAGATACGCTTCCGCTTCTTCACCGAGCGGTACATCCAGACCGGACCAGTCATCGCCATCTACACGGGTGCGACGCACCCAGCTGACTGCATAACCATCGGTAACTGCCCTTGCCGTCAGATGTGCCGGCGCATACGGTCGAAGCCCATTGCCCTCAAATGCCTGCACCAGATGCGTATAAGATGGATCGTCATACCCTCGGGTCGCGGGTCCGATGCGATAGTGCTTGTCTATCCGGCGCTCGGTCTGCAACAGGTTGATCTGCGAGACACTGTCGTTCAGCAGCACAAAAACCGATCCGTCTGGCCAGGCATCGGGCATCAGGGCATCCGTTCCCAACTGCCCGCGCAGTCGTCCAGACAGCGCGTAGACACCGGGGCTTTCCAGCATCGCATTCGAAAACTGAAACACTTCCCAATTACCGGTTGTCCCATCACCAATGGCCGCAAGGTTCAACCCGTTCAACAGCGCTTCGCGCGGTTGCGATTCCAGTTGACCCTCAATCAACCTGACCCGAAGGACCGGGCCATCGTCCCAAAGCCCAGTGCTGGCGCGCAGCAGTGGCGTTTCGGTTCGGCCAATGGTCGCGGGTGCGGTGATCACCTCGCTGAGCGTATAGCCCTGATCCGTCGTCGAACTATAGACCACCGCGTTGCCCGGCCATGGATCAGCCGAAACAGCCAGATAAGGCGCATGCGGCACCTCCGCCCCGGTGATCAGTGGCAAATCCATAAAGACTGGCAGCACCGGAACAGGCGCCAGATAGGGCTTTACCGAGATAGGGTCCTCTTCAATATCCGACAGCTTATAGACCCCCGGCTCAACCCGAATTGCGTCGGCCAGTTGCAGTTCTGCCGTCTCCATCCGGTCAATCCGATAGAGCGCACCTTTGGCCTCGCCCGATAGGCGCACGACATCCCCGGCCCCCAGATGCATCATGGACGGGGGCAGCGCAAACCGGGTGCTGTCGCGCGACACGCGCGCCTCGCTGAGCCAGCGTTCCGCTGTTTGCCTTCCCTCACCGCGCGTCATCGACAGGGGCATCTCATTGACCGAAACGGAATGGGTACTGACATCGGGCAACACAGCCTCTTCGGCGACGAAGTCGTGGTCTGCATCGGACTGGACAAAGCGCAGGCGCACGCGCCCGGTCATCTCGGCTTCGGCCTCACGACGGTATTCGACAGTGCCGTCCAGATCGGGGCTGACCGCCAGACGATCCGGGTTCAGATCAACAGCGCCATAGCCATCCCGCATCTGAAACCGCAACACACCGTCACGTTCGATGGCGTCGAACCCGTAGCGCAGCATCAGTGGTTGCAAGGCGGACCGCGCATTGGTGACGTCTTCGATGACATAGCCGCGTACAACGCCATAGAGGCCCGATACGTCGATATCAGTCACCCCGGCGCCATAGCAGATTTCAGTCACGACCGAGGCCAGCGTGCGTGCGCCTGATCGCCCGTTCAGCCAGTGACCGCGCGCATAGTTGCCGCCGTCACTCCATTTAACGCCCTGGTTCGGGAACGCCGGAAACGGCCGGGCATCCCAGGCCCAGACATAGGTGTTGGACATATCCACCATCGGACCGCCATAGACCGTTGAGGTCGGGTTGATCTGCGGATCACCCCAATAGCTCAGCATCGCCCTAAGATACTGAACCTGAATGAAATCATCCCGCATGCCGTTGGAATAGGCAGGTAGCTGAGATTCAGACGATTTGGGGTCCAGAAACTTGTTTGGCTGATTGGTGCCCTTGTCGATGGCCGCACAGCCCAGTTCGGTGAACCAGATCGGCTTTGACCCCGGAATCCAATCTGTGGGGGTGGCCTGTCGCACACCATCGATCCGGTCATGGTGAGTGTTGAGCCACCAGTTCCGCACATCTTTGTAGCGCCAGATCCAAGGCTCATCATAATCGCCGTCTTCGATAGGAGCGCGTATCTGCGCCTCTGCTTCCTCGGGCGAGGCATAATACCAGTCATACCCCTCGCCGCCTTCGATATTGCTGCGCAGATAATCGAGATCATAGATTGATGGCGCGCCCGCAACGGCATCCAGATGATCTTCGCCATCGCGCCAATCGGACAGGGGCATGTAGTTGTCGATACCGATGAAATCGATATTGCCATCGGCCCACAATGGGTCGAGGTGGAACAGCCGGTCGCTGGTACCGGGCGGTTGATAGCCGAAATACTCGCTCCAATCCGCTGCATAGCCGATTTTGGTAGCAGTCCCTAAAATGCTGCGCACCTCAGCCGCCAGCGCCCGCAGACGTGCAACAGCCGGGAAACCGCTCGCTCCGCGTATTTGCGTCAGCCCGCGCATCTCGGATGCGATACAAAACGAGCTGACCCCACCCGCAGCCTTGCACAAGGCGGCATAATGCAGAATGAACCGGTTCAACCCCCATTCTTGCGGGCCCGTATAGCTGACAGTGCCATTGCCGATCACAAAGTCACTGGCCTTTGCAGTCCCAAAAAACGCAGTAACCTGCGTGTCGGCATCCGCAGTGCCATCGGGGGAACCCGTGCGCCCGGGGGCCTCGCTCAACGTGATCCGTCCACGCCAGGGCAGATGCGGCTGATCGGCTGCATCAGACCAAGGGTCAGGCAACCCGTTGCCAGCCAATTGCTCCATCAGGATGAACGGGTAAAACATGACCCGCTTGCCCCATAGCTTCAGATGCCGGATCGCCTCGACTACCGAGGCATCCGTGGGCGTCCCGCCATAGACCGGGCGATCATCCTCTCGCGCTACCAGCTGCGCCTGACTGCGCGACAGCCCGGACACGTTCCAAGGCATCCCCTGTCCATCCGCGTCGCGGCGTTCAACCTTGGGGCGGATATCACAGGACCCGCAGCGCAGATCATCGCCGAACCATGACACGATCAACGAGGTTGCATCGCAGTGCGGCAACTCCCAAGACAACGCGCGGGTCGAGGTCACCAGATCCGTCCAGCCCGAGGCTGAGCTGGCATTGGCCGGAGCGCTTTTGCCATAGCCAAGCGCATAGTTCACCTGCGAACTGGCCAAGGCGTATTCACCCGACCCGGGCATCATCGCGACGCCCCGCACCAATTCCTGGACCGAAGTTTCGCGATCGGGCAGGTCCGTTTGCGGCGGGCGTACGACCTCGAAGGAAAACTGCGGGACACGATTTCCGAAGTTCCCAAGCTGGAAGTCTTCGATTACCACATAGGCCGTACCACGATAGCCTGGCACCTGGCCCGCACCTTCGATGGATTCGATCAGAGGGTCCGGCAACTGATCATCCGATCCATGATAGATGCGCATGTTCAGGCTGCTCAGTTCCTGTTCTTCGCCATCGGCCCAGACGCGGCCAACATCTGCGATCTGTCCCGCGCCAACGGCAATCGCCAGCGAGATGGAGTAGCTGTAGGTAACGGTCGTGACCTTAGGTGCTTTGGGTTTGCCCTTGCCACCGCCACCACCTTCGATGGTCTCACTGCGCGTTTCTAGAAAGTCCGAAGCCCAGATCACCTGCCCTCCGACCCGCATCCGCCCAAATACGGTCGACACCGGCGCGCCTTCGCCCGTCTCGGTCAGACGGAACCGGTCCATCCGCCCGGTTTCGACAACGTCACTGCCGCCGCCCATCACAGATTGGCTGAGAAGACGCTGGTCAATTACCCGCCCGATGGTCGCACCCACCGCGCGACCGATAATGGCGGTCGACAGGCCGGCAATCGTGCCACCGATTGAACCACCCAATGCAGCACCAGCTGCAGAAAGAACTATCGTCGCCATCAGCGGTCCTCCAACGGGAATTCAAAACAGGCCACAATCCGGCGGCGCCACGGCTCGCTCAGGGCGTTTTCGACAACGCCGTGCCCGTTATAGGCATGCACAAAACGCGGGACTGTTCCGGTGCTGGTCATAATCCCCAAATGCTTGGCGATGCCGCTGTCGCGCATGCGAAATAAAACGACATCACCCGCCGAAAGATCCGCGCTTGGCTTTTCGATCAAATGACGTTGCGCAGCGGCCCACATTCGCTCCTCGCCCTGAGGTTCCGACCAATCCATCGTGTAAATGGGCACTTCTTCGGGTTCGTGACCGATTTGCGCGCGCCAAACGCCGCGCAGCAGTCCCAGACAATCTGTGCCTGCCCCCTTGGTCGAAGCCTGATGGACATAGGGCGTGCCAAGCCAACTGCGCGCCTCGTCCACGATATCCTGTCTACGTGGCATCACCGTCTGCTCCCCCCGTTGTTCGGATTGGTTTTCTTTGGCACCGCCATCATCCAATCTTCGCCCGGAAGATCGGGAAAGCCCTGAAAATTCAGAATATTGTCAAATTTTGACCGGCAGGTTGTCATGCGCTTGTCGCAGCCCGCGGTCAGCCGGACCTGGTTGCCAACAGACAGCCCTCCGCCAATTCCGGACCACAAGGTGACCTCGCGCCCGCCATCGACCCTCTGATCCGCTTTGATCGAAGACCAAAGTCCGCTGGCCGAGCCGGACAACACGTCCAGACGCCCCCGTTCAAACCAAGCAGCAGCCGCGTTTTCACCACCGTCCACACGGATCAATGTACCACCGTCAAAGGCCACAATCTCGGCCTCGACCGAGAACCCTTCGGCTTTTGTATCGAACCGGCACACCTTGTCGCCCAGAACCGCAGTACAGGGTTTCTGATAGATACGCCCAAGCGGACGGTTCAGCAGATCGGTCAGCCCGCGCAGCTCGGCGTGAAACGCCCCGCCCGAGCGGCGCAGCTCTCCAATCGATCCCCGAAACTGCAGGATACGCTGATCCAGATCGGCCCAGTTGACCAACCAAGCCCGCACCTTTGCGCCATCGAACCGGCCCGCTTCGATATCTTCCTCGCGCACGGCGGCGTCAGACAGCGCGCCCATTGCTTCGGTGTTATCAATCGACAGCCCGGTGGCCTGTTCAATCGCCGCAGCGGTCAGGCCGGTACTGGCCTTGAAGGTCACGCCTTCGAATTCCAGTTCCCGGTCGTGATCCGTAAAGCCATATTCCTGCCCATCCGCGCGCGTGATCGCCCAACAACGGCATACAGTGGTCAGACCGGTCTGAAGATGGGCGTGCAGCCCCTGAACATCCCCGGCCATCAGACACGCACCTCGACCACTGGAACACTTGGCGCGTCACCGGCCTGAAAGCTGGCAACACTGGTCTGAATCTTGTCGGTATCGAACCGCACCGGCACGTCGAACTCGTACCCGGCTGTGATCTCGACACCTTCAGGCGGCGGATCCGCGAACACGACTGCGCCCGTGGTCAGATCAACCTCAAAATCCACGCCTTCGCGGATTTCATCCTGATCCAGCCCCAAGACCACCGTGCCCAACGCTGGCTTTGCAATCGGGCGTACATAGCTGACACCGCCCGATGTATAGGTCTTGACCAGCTGAAATTCAGTGCGCACACCATCGCCCAGCGCGATGACCTGATCCCCACGTTCCACATCGGCCGAAGCCAGACCCGATTTGAAATCAGACCAATCCTTCCAGCGGAACCCGAACATCTGCCCCTGCCGCGCCTCAAAGAAGGAAATCAACGTCTCAATATCATCCAATGACCGCATCCCAAGGCCCGCGTCATAGCGACGGCGCGAATGCGCCCAGGGCGTGTTGCGTTCTTCGAACCCGTTGGCCAGCGTCACGATATCTGTGCGCCGTTCAGGACCACCGACCGAGCCAAAGCTCAGGCTGGCCGGAAATCTGACCTCGTGAAAATTCATGACCTGCTCCCGGTTTTATCTGTTGCGATTGCCGCGGCCCAAAGCGCGGCTCATCTGTGCAGCGATCTGGCCCTGGCTGCGGCGGAACCCTTGAACATCGGGTGTTGAGATGTTCATGACTACGTTGACCGCACCCCCGCCGCCCGAACTGCGAACCCCTAGTTTTCCATCCGCCCCGCGCGCCAATGGCATGATGGCCTCAGGGCCCGCCTCGCCCATCAGGCCGGTGCCGCCGCGCATCGGAAAGGTTGTGGGGCCGCTGATCACACCGCCATTGGCAAAGGGCATCACCCGCCCCTGGCTGAAACTACCGCCATCGGCAAACGGCAGAAGCCCCTTCACCAAGCCACCAATCGTACCAGACAACAGCCCACCGAAATGATCTGTCACCGGCTTGATCGCAGCCGAGTAGGCCGTCTGGATCAGCGAGTTCTTCAGCACATCCAGTGCATCAGACAGGCTCTTGCCATCCAGCACCACACCATCAAAGGCTTTGCGCAACCCGCTTGACATCCCGCGTTCAAGCGTGGCGACATCCTTGCCTGTTTCTTCAAACGCAGCGCCGATCCGCTTCATCTGACTGTCAAAAGCCGCCGCCATGCTGGCCGCATCACTTAACGAGTCGCCCAGCGCCTCGCCCCGCTCCTGCAGGTCGTCAAACCCATCACGATCCGTCATCACGCTCTCCTTGTTCTGTGTCCGGATACGCCGCCAACAGCGCATCCAGCCCGGCCCGGTTCATCGCGGGCAGTCCGGCACCCTGCCCCAGCATCAGCCGCAGCTCGGCCGGGGTCAGACGCCAGAACTGATCCGGCGTCAGCCGCAGCCCGAGGAACCCGGCCCGCATCAGAACGGGCCAGTCAAACCCGCTCATGCGCCACCCGGCACCATGAAGGCCCGCGCCAGCAACTCAGCCGCAGCCCTTGCACCGGCCAAAGGGCCCCCTTCGATCTCGGCATGCATCACGTCAGTACGGGACACATCCGCCCCGCCGCCCCGCAGTCCCGCCACGATCAGCGCCAGCACATCGTTGCTGGAATAGCCGCCACCTTCGAACCGCTGGACCAGCTCAACCAATGACCCGGTGTCCAGCTCCTGTTCCAATTCCGCCAAAGCACCCAGCGTTAGCTTGAGTACCCGCCGCTCCCCATCGATGGTCAATGCCACCTCGCCCGTCCACGGATTGGCCATCGGATTACAGCGCGGTAAAGGTCAGCGCACCGGCGCTTGCCAAGCTCATCTCATAGGTCGCCTCGCCATTATGCGAGCCCGCATATTCGATGCCGGCCACCTGAAACGGCCCCTCGACAATGCCGAAATCGGGGATGATCACCTGGAAACCCGGTGTTTCACCATCAAAGAACAACTGCCGAGCACGCTCGTCCGTGCCTTCATCCTTGAAAACGCCCGAGCCCGAGATCGCGGCCGATTTGACCCCTGCCCCCGACAGCAGTTCGCGCCAGCCCCCCTGACTTTCCAGCGTGGTTACATCCACGCTTTCGGCGTTGAAACTGATCCGCGTGGCGCGCAGGCCCGCGATGGTTTCGAACAGGCCCGTGCCGTTCATATCCACTTTGACCAACAGGTCTTTTCCGTTCTGGGCAGCCATGTGCTCTCTCCGTTGATTGCTTAGTCGTCTTCCACGCGGGCGCGGAATCTCAGATCGATCTGGCGGATTGCACCGCCGGTTCCGGTGCGCCGGGCGCTGGCGCGTTCGAACCAAAGCCCCACTAGGCGGCCCCGATCCAAACTCAGCCCCACGCCGTCCAGCGCGTCACACACGGCACCGGCCAGTGATTTTGCGGCGCCAAATCCTGCGGCCTCGGACACAACCGAGATCGTGAACCGGTGCAGCGCACCTGCGCCGGACCTGTCCGACGCTTCGCGGACCTCTTCCGGGCCCAGCGTCACATAGGTGGTTGGAACCGGCCCAGTCGGCACCGCATCAAAGATTGCGCCACCAGATTGCGCGCTGACATCAGCGTCAGCTGAAAGCCGCTGAAACACCGCCGCCTGCAACGCGGCTGCTACGCCATAGCTCATGCCGCCACCTCTTCATCTGCGAAACAGGTCAGATACTGACCGCGCGGATCGCGATCCGCGACAGCGCGGATTACGAAACGCCGCGTGCCTTCGACAAAACGCTGATCCGGTGTTGGCCTCATCGACGATCCCTCGGGCGCGCCCCGCACCACAATGCGATAGCCCACCCGTGATACCGGCACCCCTGCGATGGCCCGCTCGGACCCGCTGCGCGCCGTAACCTCTGCCCAAATCGTGCCCAGCACCGCCCAGGTCTCAACGAACCCGCCCGCACCATCGGCCGAACGATCCGGCGTTTCCAGCACCAGCTTGCGGTTCAGACGAGGCGCTGTCATTGCGCCATTCCCGAACCAAAACGCACCATACGGTACCGCTGTATCAGGCTGGTGACCCCAAAGGGCATACACCCATCGCTAAGCGACGTCTCATCGCGGTATTCGTAGTAATGCGCTGCTAGCAGCAGCACCGCCTGCCCCAGATCGGCAGGCAGGCTATCCCAACCTGCAGCCATACCGGCAGTTAAGGCAATCTTCACCGATCCACCCGTTGGAACATTTGGCAAAGACGTTGCCGCAGGCCGCAATCGGGGGCGCTGACTATCACGCTCCAACCGATAGATGCCGGCATCAAGATCAGTGTCCATTCCGGTCGCATCTGTCATTGTGACCGCATCAATTGCTGAAACCGGGGCCACGGGCAGCACTTCGCCCGCCGGGTCGCGCCAACAGCTCAGGCTCCAAAAAAAGGCGCGCTCGATCAGCACTTTGCCAGTTCTGGCCTCGATTGCCGCAATGGCCGCACGCAGGAACCCTTTCAGCACCTCGTCCTGCACATCGCGCTCGGCAAACCCCGTGCCCATCCGCAAATGCGCTTTGAACTGATCCACCGGCAGCGTCGCATCCGCGATAGCGGTCTCTTCGATCAACATCATCCATTCACTCCGCAATCTCGGACCCCTCCGGGGCCGTAGTCTTGAAAATGACGGGCACGCGCCGCCCCACGTTGCTCGGACGGAGGGGAGCAGCTAGACAACGCGGGGGATCTCACCCCGGCCCGTACCCGCCGCCCGAAGGACCGGTCGCCCGGCCCCCCGGATCCGTCACCGCTCAGGCGGTGCCGAATTTCAGCAGCTTGATCGCGGCAAAGTCGCTGACATCACCACCCACACGCTTGGTTGCGTAGAACAGGACATGCGGCTTCGCGCTGAACGGATCACGCAGCACGCGCAGATCGGGACGCTCGGCAATGGTGTATCCAGCCTGGAAATCGCCAAACGCGATCGAGAAGCTGTCCGAGGCGGCATCCGGCATGTCCTCGGCGATCAGAACCGGATAGCCCATCAGGCGCGCAGGCTCACCCGCAGCTAGGCCATCCGACCACAGGAAGCGGCCATCGCTGTCTTTCAGCTTGCGGATCAGACCAGCGGTTTTCGAGTTCATCACGAAGGTGCCATTGACGCGGTACTGCGCGCCCAGCGCATAAACCACATCGACAATCGCGTCCGCGTCGATACCACCATCAATGCCGGTGGCAACATATCCAAGGCTGCCCCATGACCAGCTATCATCCGGCACGGCGCGGTGGATCATCAGGCCCTTGGGTTTGTCGACGCCATCGCCATTGATAAACGCCGCTGCTTCGGCACGCGCGAACTTGTCTGCAATGCGACCGGCCAGCCAGCCTTCGACATCAAACGCGCTGTCATCCAGCAAACGCTGCGAGGCTTTGGGCAATGCGCTCAGCTCATGCAGCGGGATCGAGATCCGGTCAATCGACGGTGTCCCGGTTTCTGCCGTCGCCGAATTCTCATCGGCCCAGCCGGCACCCACATCCGTATGGTCGATCAGCACATCGAACGAGTTCGCCTCGACATTCACGACCGAAGCAATCGAACGGATCGATGCAGTTGAATTCAATACCGATTTGATCGCCTCGGCGGTCTGCGGATCAACCAAATACCCGCCTTCGCTGTTCACAGCGGTCGACAGCGATTTGGCCTCAATCTCCAGCCCGCGCAGCCCGTCATCTTCGCCGGAACGCACATAGGCATCAAAGGCTTTCTGATGCGGAGCACCGTCCTCGTTCGAGGCCGCAAGATGCGGGCGTGCCGCGATGGTTGATTTTCGATCCAGCATGGTCAGTCGCTCTTCTGTCTGTTGCAGTTTGGTTTTAACTTCAGCCTTCAGGCCCTTGAATTCATTCACGAAGCCAGCCATCGCCTGCTTCACCTCCTGAACCAGGGGCGCACCCTCTCCGGTCAAGGCCGGGGTTTCGGTCTTGCTCATCAGCACTTCCTTTTTGGGTGGGTTTGAGGCGCGCTAGGTCCGCGCCAGCTCCTGCCGGGCGTGGTCAAACACCTCGGCAATATTGCGCCAGGTGTTTTCAGCTTCGGGGTCGCTCCCCTTCGCCGCCACCCGCGCACTGGGCAGCATCGGGAAGGTCACCAATGACACCTCCCACAGCTCCAGCTCGGTCAGGACCCGCTGGCCCTTGTCATTCTTCACAGCCCGTTTCGTACGATAGCCAATCGACAGGCCGTCCATCGCGCCCGCCCGGATCAACTCGGCTGCCTCACGACCCTTCTGCGTGCTTTCCAGCAGACGTCCTTTGACCCACAGGCCCTTGTCGTCTTCGCGCACCTCGTCCCAGACACCGATAGGCTGCGCCGGGTCGTGCTGCCACAGCATCTTGACACGCTGTCCAGCGGCCTTGAGCCCTTCAAGCGAGCCGCGATACGCCCCGCGCCGCACCACATCGCTGCCCTGATCAACTTGCCCAAACAGGCTGGCATAGCCCTCGATCACCGCGTCATCGGTCACCGACAAACCATCGCCAAACCGCGCGAATTTGTGTTCCAAATCCATGAACTTCTCCATGTAACCCACTGAACTCATGGCGTTACCACCAAGAGGGACTGAAAGGCTTGCGCCAAGATCACCGCCGCCACGCCGTAGACCGTCAGCCACAACCGTTTCTCCAGCCGCTCCATCATCTCTTCGATCTGATCCAGCCGCCGACACAGATGTGCGTGCTGGATTTCCGCCACCCGCTCATGCGCGGCCAGACGCAGGCCTGGCGCGCATTCAAACGGAGGATACCCCTCAGTCATCTGCACGCTCCGGCAACCCCAGCAACGCGCGCTTCTCGGCGTCCGTCAGGAAATCGGCCCCAATGACCCGCGCCCATTGCGCGTCGCGTTCCGCTGACAGCGCCGGGACCTGATCCAGATCGGGCTTCAGCACTAAGTCCTCTCCGGAGTAACCCGATAGCCACTCCGACACCGCCGCCGCCACCCGCGCCACCAGAGGCAGCACGGTCAGGCGATAGAACGCCCGGTTGGCCTCCTGATAGTTCGAATAGGTCGCGTCGCCTTGGATCCCCAGCAACATCGGCGGGACCCCAAAGGCCAGCGCGATCTCGCGGGCGGCGGCTTCCTTGGTCTTTTGAAACTCCATATCGGACGGAGAGAACCCCATGGGCTTCCAATCCAAGCCCCCTTCCAGAACCATCGGTCGCCCGGCATTCCGCGCGCCCCGATAATTCTGCTCGATCTCATCGGACAGACGCCGGAACTGATCCTCGGCCATCACCCCATGGCCATCGCCACCTTTCCAAACCAGCGCTCCCGAAGGCCGCGCCGCATTGTCGAGCAGTGATTTCGACCACCGCGACGCGCTGTTATGCACATCAATCGCCATCGCCGCCGCCTGCATTGGCGAGAACCCGTAATGGTCATCCTGCGGGTGGAACGACTTGATATGGCAGATGTTTTCCGCTGCAAACCGATGCTTTTTACCGCCCACCGCGTAATCATACGCCTTGGGCCATCCATCCGCCCCGGGCACAACGCTCATCCGGTCCGAGCGCAACACATGCAGCTCAACCGGCAGGCCTTCTTCAGCCTGCACAGCCTCAACATAAGCATTGCCCGACAACAGCAGCTGACCGAACAGAGCTTCCATCAACTCCGCCCGCCCCTGCGCCGCATTCGGACGGCGCATTAGCGACAAAATCGGGTGCACGTCATAGCGCTGCGCCTGATCCTGCAGCACCAAAGGCAAAGCCGCCGCCGCCTCGGCAATCAGCTTGACCGAGCGAAACCCCACCGGGTTCCCCGAAAACCCCGTCCGCGTCAGCGACACCGCATCCCGAGGGCTCCACGCCACGCGCCCACCCGTCTGCCACGCCACCACAGGCCCCGCCGCGCTCGCCTTCGCCTCGGGGGCCTCGCCAGCCGATCCACGACGCAAGAAATCGAATACCATCTGTGCTCCTTTCTGCCGCCGCTCTGCCCGGCTTGTTGAAAGGAGTTATGATGGAAAGAAGTTTAAGCCTCGGGAATGAGGCGTACGGGAGTTGGGCAACGGTGGTAACAGGACGAGCAACAAACCCCTAAAATTCCAACGGCCCTCTAACAGAAATGACCTTGGAGATCAGGCGTCGTTAGCCGCCTTTCGATCCTCTGCACAAGACCTTATCATCACAAGCAACTGTTCTGAGTTTGCCAGATAGTCCAGGAAAATCGGTTGAACACCACGATCAAACCGTTCCGGATGACCTGGATGCGACAAACCAAACCCTAGGAATTGAACCTGTTGTTCTGAAAGCAGGGTTCCTACCCTTAGGGACGGATAAGGCCGGGTAGGTAGAACCTCGTATGGAAATGTTTTTGAATGTTCGCACGAAACGACAAATAGCCGGGTGCCAAGCCTCCAGTTTCTTCCCAAACGACAGATGATTACACGTGTATCGGTCACGTAGTAGATTAAATTGCTCAAAACGAACTGGCGCTGAGAGGCGAGGTAGGCCGAAAACGAAAGCAAGGCTACCGTTGCAATGCCATACACAAACAGCGCCTTAAATCGACCGAAGCGTGCATCTGGGTCAGCATCAATTAATGGTAGCGTTGCCCAAAGCGCAATAAGTGCCACCAGAATAAACACTTGCAACTTCTGTTCTTCGCCTACAGCTTGAAAAAACTTCAAGCCAAAACCCGGACGTCCTGACCAAAGCAAGCGCTCTTTTGGAGTCAGAATTTCTTCCAGATCAGGCGCACGAAGAGCAGTAACTGAAACGAATGACATGCGATTTTCCATACCGCGCGTAAGCCCCTGAAACCAGATAAAATTGGTGTAAGACGCATCAGCAACCACACACCAAAGAAGTAGCGTTTCACAAACTCCGCACCCTCGGCCTTCTAAACACCCCCGCAGGCCCCACGACCAGTTCATGCAGCGCCCAGACCAGAGCATCAACCCGGTCGGGCGAGCCCTGCCCCTCGAACCCGCGCGCGGTCATCTGGCACATCTGCTCCTCCAGCGCGTCCAGCCCGGCCACATGGCTCACCCGCCCTTGCTCATATAAAGCCGCCACAGGCTCGGCCCGCGCGACCTTGCCGCGTGAGGCCCTCACCGCGCGATAAGGGACCAGAGGGTCCACCTGCCGCACCACCTCTTCCACCAGTTGCCCGCCCTGATTGACCTCGGCCACCAGCCGCTCGGCCCCAAACTTGTCCATCGCGTCAATCGCCGCCTGCGCCCAGCCCGCCGGGCCAACGCCCTGCACCGTCCGGTCAGCCAGCACATAGGCCCGCCACGCCTCGGGCGGCCCCTGTAGCTGAGCACCCACGACCACGATCCCGCAAGCATCCGCATCCGACCCCGCCGTCACCGCCGGGTCCAGCGCCACCACGACGCGATCCAACGCGGGCACCTGCGCACAGCGCGCCGCCTCTAGCATCGAACCGGTCCACAGCGCGCCTTCGGCATCCGACAGCAGCACCCCGTCCAATTCCTGCCGTCCCAGCCGCGTGCCCGCATAGCGCGCACGGACCTCCTGCAAGAACGACTCCGCCAGATTGGCCCGGTTCGCTTCGGTCGGCGCATGGGTCTGCACGGTGGACGGAGACGCCAGCAAGTCCTTCAAAACCTTCACATTGCGCGGCGTGGTCGTCACACAGACCCGAGGACGATCCCCCAACCGCAACGCAAATTGCAGCATGTCCCAGGTCTCCCCAGCCTTTTTCCACTTGGCCAACTCATCCACCCAGGCCGCATCGAATTGAGGGCCGCGCAACCCCTCAGGATCATGCGCCGAAAACGCCTGCGCCTCGGCCCCGTTGGGCCAGATCAGCTTGCGTTCCGATGCCTTCCACGTAGGTCGCCGATCCGGCGGCGAGCACTGCAATATCCCGCTATCGCCAAAGATCATCACATCGCGTACCTGATCAAAGGTCTCACCGACCAATGCCACACGACAGGCCTCGCCGCGCTCCAGCGGCAAAGATCCTTCAACCATCGACCGCACCCATTCCGAGCCTGCGCGCGTCTTGCCCGCCCCGCGCCCGCCCATGATCACCCAAGACCGCCAGTCGCCCTCAGGTGGCAATTGATGCGGCAGCGCCCAGAACTCGAACAAGAAAGGGAGGGCGCACAGCCCCCCCTCCCCGATCTCACTCAGAAATCTGTCCTGCACCGCAGCAGGCGCGGAGGCGAGCCAGCCTGCACCCGATCTCAGATCGTGCCCGATCAAGGTCGAGCGCGTAGCCCCCTTGGGCAATTCCGGCTTGTCTGTGATGTTGTTCGACAAAGCTTGTCTCCACTTTCTGGCAACTGCGGATCAGCCCCTCTAACTGCCCGAGTTGCTTGGCTGAACCAGCAAGATCTGCATCCTCCCCGGCCCCAATTTGCTTGCGCAGGTCTTCCGCCGCTTGCCGCAAACTGCGAATGGACGCCTCAAGCGACCGCAACAAATCGGCCGTTTGGGAGATCCGCTCTTCCGGGGTAATTAACGTCATGTTTGCTTGTGACCTCATGCGTGAGTTTTCTCCGCACGACAGAAACGAAAAACGGCCGCCGGGTCGCCCCGGGGCCGCTGCCCACTTCTTCTAGCATGACACAACTTATACGCGACACCGCACGTAAAGTCAATGTTCCGCGCAACGGCCCGCAACACCCAACGTATCGAAATCGTTAATTTTTCTTAAGATTTAGGCTTACAAGATCGGCAAGGGCCCACGCGTCTTGGTCTGACGCAAAACAAAGTTGCTGCGCGTGTCGCGTACCAGCCCTGATTTCAAAAGCCGCTGCATAATAAAATGCTCCAGATCTTCGGGCGTCTTCGCGTAAACCTTGAGAATGAAATCATGATCCCCGGTGATCGAGGCGCACTCAACAATCTGCGGCTCTGTCTCAACCAGGCGAAGGAACGAGGAGATGCTGTCTTCCTGATGATCCTGCAAGGCGACATGTATATAAGCTATCGCGTTCAGGCCCACCGCCTTGGCTGTGACTTGCGCGCGATACCCCGATACGACACCCGCAGCTTCAAGATCACGAACCCGCCGCCAGCATTGCGACGCGGACAGGCCGGTTCGCTCAGCCAATTCCTGCATCGACAGACGGCCCCTGACCTGCAGCTCCTGCAGGATTGAAATGTCCGAGGATTGAAGTGTTTCTTTCACTTTTGGCTCTCTTATGAATTGTTCATCTCAATTATGGCGAGATTTCCACGAATTTCAAAGATTTTTCTTGGCACGACACCTCTAGACTCGTTGTAGGAGGATGCCCGAGATGCCCAAATCTACCAAGTACACTGCAAAATGCGCCGATGCGCGGGGTCACATTGACTATTCCGCCGAGGAGGACGCTGTTTGGGCCGATCTCTATGCCGCGCAGGAACGGAACGTTCGCTGCTTCATGGCCCGCGAATATCTGGATGGGCTTCGCCGCTTGGACCTTCCCAAAACCAAAGTCCCTTCATGTGCTGACATCTCGGACCGACTGCTCGACATGACCGGCTGGCGGGTTCAGCCCGTTCCGGCCCTGATCGGTTTCAAAGAGTTCTTTGGAATGCTAGCCAACAAGGTCTTTCCCGCCGCATCTTTCATCCGCTCTCGCGAAGATTTCGACTACATCGAAGAACCAGATATCTTTCACGAAATCTTCGGACACACTCCCCTTCTCAGCGACCCGCGCTTTGCAGCGTTTAGTCACGCCATCGGAACGGCAGGAACTCAGGCAGATGCCTCCGACTACACTTGGTTGATCCGCCTCTACTGGTTCTCGATAGAGTTTGGCTTGCGCCGCCAGAACGGGCAAATCAAAGCGCTCGGATCTGGTCTTGCATCCTCGCCAACCGAACTGATTTATTCTGTGTCAAGTGATGTTCCCGACCGCGATCCGTTTGATGTTCTGACTATTCTGCGCACACCGTATCGGATTGACATGCATCAGATGGGATATTTCGTTTTGGACGACCCCGAAGAACTCTTCGCCGCTGCAGAACGTGATCTCCTTGCCGATGTGCATCAGGCGCGTTCGTTGGGCCTGCTTCCAAACAAGTTCCCGCCAAAGGTTACGGCTGCAGAATGAAGCATCGCAATCGGCTTGTTATCTGCGGTCAAACGGCCACTGGCCGGTAGTTCGCATGGTTCATGGCTTGACAATCCTCTCTCGACACCGCATGTGCCCCTCAAACAGCGCTGATGCGTGAGCACAGGCGGGCCTCACCCGCCCCACAGCGCCCTACCAACACTTCTCCAGTTCCCCTTCACGCAGGGTTCTTGATGCGACGGCCAGATAGCACAGGGTGCGCCTGTATATCCCGAGGTCACGCAAAACCCCTGCCGGTTGCGCGGTTGCCGCGCGACCTGTTTCAATTGCGCTCCTGCCAATGTGGCCCGGGGCCAAAAAGGATAGACATTGTTCGACTTCGATATGCTGGGCCTAGCACCCGCGCTGAACGACGCGCTGAAACGCGCAAACTTTTCTGAACCGACCCCGATCCAGAACCAAGCCATTCCATTGGCCCTGAACGGGCATGACATTCTTGGTCTGGCCCAAACGGGAACCGGCAAAACGCTGGCGTTTGGCCTGCCGTTGATTGATCACCTCTTGGCTCAACCGGGCAAGCCCGATCCCAAAACCGCCAAGGCCCTGATCCTTGCCCCGACGCGTGAGTTGGTAAACCAGATCGCCGACAGCCTGCGCAATCTGACCAGAAAGACAAAGCTGCGCGTCGCCACTGTTGTGGGCGGCCAATCGATCAACAAACAGATCGCCTTTCTGGCACGCGGCACAGATATTCTGGTGGCCACGCCCGGTCGTCTGATCGACCTGATGGAGCGTCGGGCCGTAGATCTTGGCGCTGTACGCCATCTGGTGCTGGATGAGGCCGATCAGATGCTGGACCTGGGCTTCATCCACGCGCTACGCAAGATCGCGCCTGCTCTGGGCACTCCGCGCCAGACCATGCTGTTTTCGGCCACCATGCCCAAACAGATGGAAGAGCTTAGCCGCGCCTATCTGACCAACCCGCAGCGTGTGCAGGTGTCGCCTCCGGGCAAGGCCGCAGACAAGATCACTCAGTCGGTGCATTTCGTCAGCAAGCCGGAAAAGCCCCGAAAGCTGCGTGAAATCCTGTCGCAAGATACTGATGCGCTGACGCTCGTCTTCTCGCGTACCAAACACGGGGCCGAGAAGCTGATGAAAGGCCTTGTCGCAGATGGCTACAACGCGGCCTCGATCCATGGCAACAAAAGTCAGGGGCAACGAGATCGAGCGATCAAAGCGTTTCGCGCCGGTGAAACTACAGTGCTCGTCGCAACGGATGTGGCTGCACGCGGGATCGACATTCCCGGCGTGGCCTATGTGATCAACTACGACCTGCCCGAGGTGCCCGACAATTATGTCCATCGCATAGGGCGCACCGCGCGGGCCGGGCGCGAGGGCGAGGCCATTGCCTTCTGCTCACCGGAGGAGGTCGACCTGCTGCGTCAGATTCAGAAGCTGATGAAAATCGACATCCCCGTCGCCAGCGGTGAGATGCCCGAGGCCGTCCAAATGGAACGCCCCGGTCGGCGACAAGGCAACAGACGCCGCAGCTTCAAGCCGAAACCTGCCAACGGGACGTCAAGGCCCTCGCAATCCAAGCGTCGGCGCCCCCGCCGCAAACCGGCAGCTTGATCGAGACAAAAAAACAGCGCCCTAGGCTCCAGACTCATTGATTTACAGCCAGAACAGTACGGTAGCTGCTAGAGCGATGGCCGAAAGGAATACCTTTGGGCATCTGTCATATC